>DATAQD010000165.1:0-24090 GCA_036264855.1 Jatrophihabitans sp.
GCGTGCTGGCCCAGTACCCGGCGAGCACCGGCCACGTGCACGACCTGCGGCCGCTGGCCGGCCATGCGCACCAGTTCGACGCCGCCTTCTGCGTCGCGGCCGACCTGCTGGCGCTGACCCTGCTGGCGCCGCCCGGCGAACTGGGCGCGGACATCGCCGTCGGATCGATGCAGCGCTTCGGCGTGCCCATGGGCTATGGCGGCCCGC
The DNA here is from genome assembly GCA_036264855.1 of Jatrophihabitans sp. Lineage (GTDB taxonomy): Bacteria > Actinomycetota > Actinomycetes > Mycobacteriales > Jatrophihabitantaceae > Jatrophihabitans. The sequence goes on from DATAQD010000165.1 coordinate 208, forward strand.
ACGCGGCCTATATGGCCGTTCGCGACGCCTCCAAGCGCGCCATGCCGGGCCGGCTGGTCGGCGTCAGCGTCGACACGCACGGCCAGCCGGCCTATCGCCTCGCGCTGCAGACCCGCGAGCAGCACATCCGGCGCGAGAAGGCGACCTCGAACATCTGCACCGCCCAAGTCCTGCTGGCGGTGATCGCGTCGATGTACGCGGTCTACCACGGCCCGGAGGGCCTGCGCTCGATCGCCGGGCGGGTCCACCGCCTGGCCTCGATCCTGGCGGCGGGCCTGCGCGAGGCTGGGATCTCGGTCGTCGACGGGGACTTCTTCGACACGGTCACCGTCGCGGTGCCCGGCCGCGCCGCCGGCGTCGTCCGAGCCGCCCGCGAGGCCGGTATCAACCTGCGACAGGTCGATGACAACACCGTCGGCGTCACTTGCGACGAGCTGACGACTCGGGCGCACGTGGCCGCGGTGTGGGCGGCGTTCGGATCCGGACTCGGTGCCGAGGATGTCGAGCGGCTGGACGGTGTCGTTGCCGACATCGCCTTCGCGCGGAAGTCGGACTTCCTGGCCCACCCCGTGTTCCACGCGCATCGCTCCGAGACGTCGATGCTGCGCTACCTGCGCCGGCTCGCCGACCGCGACTACGCGCTGGACCGCGGCATGATCCCGCTGGGCTCGTGCACGATGAAGCTCAACGCGACGACCGAGATGGAGCCGGTGACCAATCCGGGCTTCGCCGACGTCCACCCGTTCGCACCGGCGGGCCAGTTCGACGGCTATGCCGCCCTGTTCGACGACCTCAGCGCGTGGCTGACCGAGATCACCGGCTACGACACCGTGTCGCTGCAGCCCAACGCCGGCTCGCAGGGCGAGTTCGCCGGGTTGCTGGCGATCCACAACTATCACCAGGCCACCGGCCAGGAGCACCGCGACGTGTGCCTGATCCCCGCGTCCGCGCACGGGACGAACGCGGCGTCGGCAGTGATGGCCGGCATGCGCGTCGTCGTCGTCAAGACCGGCGGCGAACAAGGCGAGATCGACCTCGACGACCTGCGGGCGAAGATCGCCGCGAACGCCGACAACCTCGCCGCCATCATGGTCACGTACCCGTCCACGCACGGTGTCTTCGAAGAACACATCGGCGAGGTGTGCGCATTGGTGCACGACGCCGGCGGGCAGGTCTACGTCGACGGCGCGAACCTCAACGCGATGGTCGGGCTGGCCCGCCCGGGCAAGTTCGGCGCCGACGTGTCGCACCTGAACCTGCACAAGACGTTCTGCATCCCGCACGGCGGCGGCGGCCCGGGCGTGGGGCCGGTCGCGGTCCGCGCGCACCTGGCGCCGTACCTGCCCAACCACCCGCTCCAGCCCGCCGCCGGCCCAGAAACCGGGTGCGGCGCGATCTCGGCCGCTCCGTGGGGGTCGGCGGCGATCCTGCCGATCACCTGGGCCTACATCCGGATGATGGGCCCGGACGGGCTGACCGCGGCGACCGGGGCGGCGATCCTGGCGGCGAACTACGTCGCGAAGCGGCTCGAGGGGCACTACCCGGTCCTGTACACCGGCTCGAACGGCCTGGTGGCGCACGAGTGCATCCTCGACCTGCGCGCCATCACCCGCGAGACGGCCGTGACGGTCGACGATGTCGCCAAGCGGCTCATCGACTACGGCTTCCACGCGCCGACGATGTCGTTCCCGGTGGCCGGCACGCTGATGGTCGAGCCGACCGAGTCCGAGGACCTGCGCGAGCTCGATCGGTTCGTCGACGCGATGATCGCGATCAAGGCCGAGATCGACCGGGTCGGCGCGGGCGAATGGCCGGCCGAGGACAACCCGCTGGCCAACGCGCCGCACACCGCCGCTTCGATCGCGGCCGAGTGGTTCCATCCCTATTCCCGGGAGGAGGCGGCGTTCCCGGCCGGGGTCGATCCGCGGTCGAAGTATTGGCCGCCGGTGCGCCGCATCGACGGGGCGTACGGCGACCGGCATCTCGTCTGCGCCTGCCCGCCCGTGTCCGAGTATGCGTAAGCAGCGGTAGGCGGCGGCCGCGGCGATCACCGTCTGCTCGCGCCGGGTCAGTTCCTGGTGAGATTTCGGTCGCACCCGAGGAGAACCTGATCTTCCGGCGGTACGGCCGACGCCAATTGGTAATGATTACCGCTAGGGTGGAGGGCGTGGCAATCACCAAGCAGCGCGCGACCCGGCAGGGCGAAGCCGTGCGGGACACGCTGCGCACCGCGGGCGGCTTCCGCAGCGCCCAGGACGTGTACGCCGTACTCCGCACCGACGGTGAGAGCGTCGGCCTCTCGACCGTGTACCGGCATCTGCAGGCCTTCGTGGATCGCGGTCTCGTCGACGTCATCCACACGCCCGAGGGCGAGGCCACCTACCGCTACTGCGGTGATCCCGGTCCGGGCCATCACCACCACCTCGTGTGCCGACGATGCGGGCGCACGGAAGAGATCGAGGGCCGCGCGATCGAACGCTGGGCCGGCGACGTCGCCCAACAGCACGGTTACACCGACGTCGACCACACCCTCGAGCTGTTCGGCCTCTGCCCGCTCTGCGCCCCGCACCTAGGCTGAACGGGTGAGGGTGATCCCCGAGGGTGCGTTCGGCGAACGCGTCCGCACCCGGCTGCGCGACGAGCAGGTGATCTGGCTCATCACGACCGGAGCGGACGGAACGCCCCAGCCCAACCCGGTGTGGTTCGTGTGGGACGGCGAGGCGTCGCTGTTGGTCTACAACCGGGCGGACGCGTTCCGGCTCGCACACATCGACGCGCGGCCCGCGGTGGCTCTGAATTTCGACGGGGACGGGCGCGGCGGCAATATCGTCGTGCTGTCGGGCACGGCTCGGCGCGCACCGGGCGGTCCGCCCGCGCACGAGAACCCGGCCTACGTCGCCAAGTACGCCGGCCCGATGGGGCGGGTCAGCGGCAGCCCCGAGGAGTTCACGCAGGCGTATCCCGTCGCCGTGCGGATCGACATCCGGCGCATCCGCGGGCACTGATGATCGACGTTTCGCAAGCCCGGTTCGAAGAGATGGTCAGCGAGGCCCTGGACACCCTGCCGGTCGAGTTCACCCGCGTGATGCGCAACGTCGTGGTCGTCACCGACGACGGCACCGATCCCTACCTGCTCGGGCTCTACGTCGGGATCCCGCTCACCGAGCGCCGCTCGGACTACTCGGCGGTGCTGCCTGACCAGATCACGATTTACCGGCACGCCATCTGCGCCCGGTGCGACTCCGAAGACGAGGTCGTCGAAGAGGTTCGCCGGACGGTCGTGCACGAGGTGGGACACCATTTCGGAATCGACGACGACCGGCTGCATGAACTCGGTTGGTGAGCTACGCCAGCACGGTCGGCAGCTTGCCGATGATCGCCTCGGCCTCGGCGACGATGCCCTCGATCAGCTCGCCGCACGAGGGCAGGTCGTCGAGCATCCCGACCACCTGCCCGCTGGCCAGGACGCCGGCCTGGGTGTTGCCCTCGACGAGCCCGGCCCGCAGCAGCATGGGCGTGTTCGCGGCCATGACCAGCTGCGACCAGCTCTGCTCCTTGCCGTGCTTGGTCGCCAAGCCCTCCGTGATCATGTCGCGCCAGGACAGCTGGGTCAGCTTCTTGAACCGGCCGGCGTTGCGGACCGCGTGATAGAGCCCGACCGCGCGGCTGGACTTCTCGAGGTGCTCGACCAGTTCGGTGCGCAGAACCCGGTGCGGCATGCCGTCCACCCGCCTCGTCACCACCGTGCCGTCGAGGCCGCGTTCGAGGTAGAGCCGCTTCACGTCGTCTGGGACGGTGCTTTCGCGAGTGAGCAGGAAGCGAGTGCCCATCGCCACGCCGGCCGCTCCGTAGGCCAGCGCCGCCGCCACCCCCCGGCCGTCGAAGAATCCCCCCGCCGCAACGACCGGGATGTCGACGGCGTCGAGAACGGACGGCAGGAGCAGGGTGGTGGCCACGCCGCCGGTGTGGCCCCCGCCCTCATTGCCCTGCGCGATCACCGCGTCCGCGCCCCAATCTGCGACCTTGCGGGCGTGCTTGGCGGCGCCGATGGAGGGGATGACGACCGAGCCGGCCGCTTTGAGCCGCTCGATGAACTCCCGCTTCGGGGCGAGGGCGAACGATGCCACCCGCACGCCCTGCTCGATCAGGAGATCGACGCGGTCCGAGGCGTCGGCGGCGTCGGCGCGCAGGTTGACCCCGAACGGTTGGCGGGTCCGGGACCTCGTCTCCGCGATCGCCGCCACCAGCTCGTCGAAGGTCATGGTCGCCGACGCGAGGATGCCCAGACCCCCGGCCTCGGCGGTCCCGGCCACGAGCCGCGGACCCGCGACCCAGCCCATGCCGGTCTGCACGATCGGGTGCTGAACTCCGACGAGTTCGGTGAGCGCGGTTCTCATGGGTTCGGCACCTCCTTGTCGCGATAGCCCTTCGGATCGAGGACGTCACGCAGCAGCTTCAGTTCCTCGTCGGTCGGCTCACGGGTGGTCGCCACGTCGTCGCGGACGAGCGGGAAGCCGGTCTCGGCCTCGACCTGCTCGATGGTGACCCCGGGGTGCACGGACGCGATACGCATCGAGCGGTCGGCCGTCGCGAAATCCAGCACCGCGAGGTTGGTGACGACCCGGTGGACGTCGTGGAACCGACCGGCCGCGCCCACCGCGCGGTCGTAGCCGACGCCGGACACGACGTCCACGGCCGGGACGAAGACCCGGGCCGCGTGCTTGGCCACCCAGTAGCTGGTGCGGTGGTTGACGGTGTTGCCGGGCGCGCCCCGGGAGCCGAACATCTGCCGCTTGGGCCGGGCGTGCTCGCCCAGGCAGGAGATGTTCTGGTTGCCGAAGCGGTCGACCTGATTGGCGCCCATCACGACGTGCCGGGTGCCGGCGGCGACGACGTCGAACACCTTGCCGTAGGGCAGCCAGCCCTCGACGGGCGCCGACCCGCCGATCGGCGGTGTCTCGGCCAGCAGGTACGCCTCGCCGTCGGAGATGAGCAGGTCGGGGTTGCTCGTGAGGCGGGCGAGCCGCGCGCCGATCAGCGGCATGGTGCCCATCGGGCTGGCCAGGATCTCGCCGTCGTGGGCAAACAGGTCCGCGCAGGCGACGGCGCAGACCTCCGCGCGGGTGGCCGTCATCGCCCGTCACCACCCCCGCTTTGCACCTTTGAGCTCCCCAAATCGGCCCCGCTGGCGGCGCTGAAAGGTGCAAAGCCGTGGGTGGCGGCGAAGGTGGGCCAGGCCTCGAGGTCGGCGGCCGCGGCGGCGTACTCGCGCTGGAACGCCTCGTCGCGCCCGTAGTCGGGGACGCAGGACGTGAAATGCGCGCCCCTGGGAGCCTCGACGACGGTGTCGACCATCATCCGATTGAGCAGCAGCGCCTGCGGGGGAGCGGCCGCGACGAGCTCGGCCGTCGAAACGATCTGTTCGCACGACACGACACGGTGCGCGGCCGCCAGGCAGAACAGATCGTCGAAGTACGGGTCGGGCCCGAGGTAGGCCGCGTTGCCGTGCGCGTCGGCCCGATTGAGGTGGACGAAGGCCATGTCCAGGGGCAGAGCGGGCATCGCGACCAACTCCTCGCCGTCGTCGTAGGGGGAGCGCACGGTACGGATCCCCGGGTAGTACGTCATGACGTCGGACCCCAGCCCGGCGCGGATCGGCAGGAACGGCAGCCGCTGCGCGGCGGCGCGCAGCCCGGCGACGACCATGCCCTCGTCGACTTCGCGCACCGAGATCGAGCCGCTCTGCCGGGCCCGGACGAAGTGCGGGTCGTACGGCACCGAGTCGAGCGAGACGAAGCCGAAGACGAGTTCGCGCAGCTTCCCGGCCGCGCAGAGCAGGCCGACGTCCGGACCGCCGAAGGAGACGAGCGTGAGATCGCGGACCGGCGTGCGCAGGATCTCGCGCACGAGAGCCATCGGCTTACGCCGCGAGCCCCACCCGCCGATGCCGATCGTCATGCCGTCGCGCAGCCCGGCCACCGCCTCGTCCAGGCTGGCCCGCTTGTCCCTCATGACTTGGCGACGAACGCGTCGCGGTGCTCGTCAGAGACGCCGGCCAGGTTCAGTTCGAACGTGAAGCCCTGCTCGAAGCGGTAGCTGCGGTGCACGTCCTGGACGTCGATGCCGTTGAGCGCCTCCTTGGCGCACCGGATGACCCGGGTGTCCTTGGCGGCGATGTCGCGGGCCACCTCGAGGGCGGCCGCGTCGAGCGACGTCCGCGGCACCACCCGGTACACCGAGCCGTGCCGCTGCAGGGTGGCCGCGTCGACGGTGGACGCCGTGTAGTACATGGCACGTACCAGGTGCTGCGGCACCAGGCGGGCGAGGTGCGTCGCCGCGCCCAGCGCGCCGCGGTCGACCTCGGGCAGGCCGAACGTGGCGTCCTCGGACGCGACCACGACGTCGGCATTGCCGACCAGTCCGATCCCCCCGCCCAGGCAGAATCCCTGTACCGCAGCGACCACCGGCACCGCGCAGTCGTAGACCGCCGCGAACGCGGCGAAGCAACCCCGGTTGGCGCCGATGAGCGCGTCGTATCCGTCGGTGCGCTGCATCTCCTTGATGTCGACGCCGGCGCAGAATCCGCGGCCCTCGGCCCGCAATACCACTACGTGGGTCGACTGGTCGCGCCCAGCCGCCCGGACCGCCTCGGCCAGGTCGAACCAGGCCTGGACCGGCAGCGCGTTGACCGGCGGGAAGTCGACGGTGACCACCGTGACGCCCCCGCCTTCGGAGGTGGTGCTGATCCCGCTGGGAGACACTCGGTGTCCGCCTTTCTGAAACAAGCAAGTGCTTGGTAGGTTAGCATGCGTGGACCTCGACCTCGGTGGATCTGTCGCGCTGGTTACGGGTGGCGTCCGCGGGGTCGGTCTCGGCATCAGCCGGGTCCTCGTCGAGTGCGATGTCACCGTCGTCGCTTGCGCGCGGCGACCGCACGACGTCGTCCTGCCCGGGGTCGAGTTCCACACCTGCGACGTCCGAGACGCCGACCAGGTCCAGCGGCTGGTGGACACGATCGTGGAGCGGCACGGGCGCCTGGACGTCCTCGTCAACAATGCCGGCGGTTCGCCGACGGCCGAAGCGGCCACGGCCGGGCCTTGCTTTCACGCCAAGATCATCGAGCTGAACCTGCTCGCCCCGTTGTTGGTGTCGCAGGTGGCCAACGCGGTGATGCAGCGCCAGGACGTCGGTGGGGCGATCGTGATGGTCGGCAGCGTCAGCGGGCACCGCGCATCACCGGGTACGGCCGCCTATGGCGCGGCCAAGGCCGGCCTGGACAACCTCGTCGCCTCCCTCGCCGTCGAGTGGGCGCCGAAGGTGCGGGTGAACTCGGTGGTGGCCGGCATGGTGCGAACCGAGCAGTCGCACCTGCACTACGGCGATGAGGACGGCGTCGCCGCAGTCGGGCGCACGGTGCCGCTCGGCCGGTTGGCGATGCCGGAGGAGATCGGGCGATGCGTCGCGTTTCTCGCCTCGCCGCTGGCGTCCTACGTGTCCGGGTCGACGCTCACCGCGCACGGCGGCGGCGAGGTGCCGGCCTTTCTGAAGGCAGCGAAGGGAACCGGCGAATGAGTCTGTGCGACGGGCGAGTGGTCATCGTGACGGGCGCGGCCCGCGGGCTTGGACGCGCGCACGCACTGGCCTTCGCGGCGGCGGGGGCGGCGGTAGTGGTCAACGACTACGGCGTCGCCCTGGACGGCACGGGCGCCGCCACCGGACCGGCCCAGCAGGTGGTCGACGAGATCGTCGCCGCGGGCGGCCAGGCCGTGGCCAACGCCGACGACGTCGCCGACTGGGCTGGGGCCAAGCGGCTCGTGGACACCGCCACCAGCAGGTTCGGCCGACTGGACGTGCTCGTCAACAACGCCGGGTTCCTGCGCGACCGGATGCTGGTCAATCTCGACGAGGACCAGTGGGACGCCGTGATCCGGGTGCACCTCAAAGGGCACTTCGCGCCGATGCGGCACGCGGCCGGGTACTGGCGTGACGAGTCCAAGGCAGGTCGGCAACCGGCCGCCAGGATCATCAACACCAGCTCCGGAGCCGGGCTGCTGGGCAGCCTCGGGCAGGGCAACTACTCGGCGGCGAAGGCGGGGATCGCGACGCTGTCGATCGTGGCCGCGGCCGAGCTGGGTCGGTACGGGATAACCGTGAACGCGATTGCCCCGGCCGCCCGGACCCGAATGACCGAGCGGACCTTCGCCGACGCCATGGCCGGGCCCAAGGACGGCGGCTTCGACGCGATGGCGCCGGAGAACGTGTCCCCGCTGGTCGTGTGGCTCGGCAGCGTCGAGTCGGCGCACATCACCGGCCGGGTGTTCGAGGTCGAGGCGGGCAAGATCACCGTCGCCGACGGCTGGCGTCGCGGACCGACCGTCGACAAGGGCGCGCGCTGGGATCCCGCGGAACTCGGCCCGGTCGTGGGCGACCTGCTGGCGAAGGCGACGCCGCCGGAGCCGGTCTACGGGGTCTGAGCGGCTCAGCCGATAGCATCGCCGGGCCGCGCCACGCGGAAATCGAGCGAAGCGGGGGCCGCGGTGACCGGAGCGGAGGCAGGCAGCGCGTGGCGCCCTGTCGTCGCGTACGCGGCACTGAGCGCGGTGAATCAGATGCTCTGGTTGACCTACACGCCGTTGACCACGGACGCCGCGCGGCACTACGGCGTTTCGTCGGGGGCGATCGGGTGGCTGGCCGAGATCTTCCCGCTGGTCTACGTCGTGCTGGCCGTCCCGACCGGCTCGCTGATCGATCGCAAGATGCCGTTGTGGGTTACCACGGGGGCAGTGCTGACGGCCGCCGGGGCGGTCCTGCGGCTGGCCGGTGATGCGTATGCGACCGTCCTGGCCGGCCAGCTGCTGGTCGCGATCGCGCAGCCGCTCGTCCTCAACGGGGTGACGAAGGTTTCCTCGGCCTACCTGCGCGAGCGGGACCGGGCCACGGGCATCGCCGTGTCCTCGGCCGGAATCTTCGCCGGAATGGTGCTCGCGCTGGTGCTGGGTACCGTGCTGGGTGCGGACCGGATCGTCACCCTGGTGACGGTGCAGGCCGTTCTGGCCGTCATTGCCGCCGGATGGCTGGCCGCGTGTCTGCGCCGCCGCGGCGCCCATACGGGGCCGGAGGACGGGCCGGCGGCGGTTCGGGTGGTGTGGGCCGATCCCTACATCCGACGCCTGACCGGCCTGGTCTGCGTCGGGTTCGGCGTCTTCATCGCGCTGACCACGTGGCTGCAAGCCCTGCTCGAACCAGCGGGCGTCTCGGCGACGGCGGCCGGCTATTTGCTGCTGGCGATGATCGTCGCGGGGGTGGTCGGGTCGTCGACGCTGCCGCCGATCATCGCCCGTCGCGCGGGCGAACAACGGTTCGTCCTCGTCTCCGTCCTCGCCGGATGCTCCGGACTGATCGTGTTGGCCGCGGCGCCCGGCGTCGGCACCGGCTTGGTCGTGCTGGTCGTCGTTGGCCTGCTGTTGCTGACGAACCTGCCCGTCATCCTCGACCTCGCGCACCGGCGCGCCGGCCCCGGCGGCGGTGCGGCCAGCGCCCTGGTGTGGCTCGCCGGAAACGCGGCGGGCCTGGTCGCCGCGTTGGTGGTGCAGGGCCTGCTGCATCATCCGGCGATCGCGTTCATCGTGCTGGCGGTCATGCTCGCAGCCGGGCTGCCCCTGCTGCGCTCGCTGCGAGCCGTGTCGATCTGAGTGCAACGCGACCGGACCCGCACCGCGTCTCAGTCTTCGTAGGCCGCGAGCGGAGGGGTGCGCGTGACGGAGTGGGAGGAGCTCGGCGGACGGCGGGAACGCGAGGCCGGGCTGGTCGCCGACCGGGTGATCTGCGCCTTCCGGCGCCGGCGCCACCGGCGCGTTGACGTACTGGGGGCCTGCTGATAGTGGCCGACGGCCGGCGGGGGCCGGCAATGATGCCGGGGACGTCGATGGCCGTGACGTCGTCGGAGCGTGGTGCCATCTACGCCGCGGCGATCGGGGGCGGTCGGACTCCCGAGCCGGTACGCGCCCAGATCTTCGTTCGCGACCACACCTGCGGCTCGGTGCCGTTGCACCCGGGGGTGCCGTGTTCCGACACCCCGATCCCGGTGTACGTCCAGCGGTTGGTGCGCAAGCTGCTCGGGACCAGGGTGCAATTCTCCGACCACCCGCCCAACCCGAGCGGCAGCGGCGACCCCACGGTGATCGTGTTCGGCGATCTGCGGGTCACCGGTCACCGCGCGACCCTGGGCATGGAATTGCTCTGCGGGCCGTTGCGCGGGAACGGTCGCACCCTCGTCCTGACTCGACGTGCGGGTCAGTGGCAGGTGACCGGCTCAACCGGTCCGGAGTGGATCAGCTGATCACGTTCAGCTGGCGACGCGCTTCTTGAGCTCGCGCAGGGAGTTCTTCAACGATTGGTCGCGGATCAGCTTCTTCATCGGACCCGGGACGAAGAAGCCGACCTCGGCGACGATGTCCACGGTGACGTCGGTGGATCCGTCCTCGCGCGGCGTGAACGTGTACTTGCCGGTGTTCTCCTTGAGATCGCCGCTCACCTGCTCCCACGACAGGCTGTTCGGCAGGTCGTAGGCGTAGCGCACGACGTAGTCCACCTTGCGGACCTTGGCGTCCACCTTCATCCGAACCAGAGATCCGCGGCCGTCGCCGTCGCGCTCGAGCACCTCGCACTCCAGCACCGCGGCCTGCCACTCGGCCAGCGTGTCGAAGTCGGTGAGAGCTTCGATGATCTTGTCCGGCGGCGCCGCGATGACGTCGGTCAACCCGCTCGCGTCCTTCCCGTTCACGCCATCTCCCTGTTCGCGCGAACGCTCATCGGATCGTTCGCTCCGCTCTTCGCTCGCCGACCCTCGCTGCGATGTTCACTCACTGTCAGATCCTCTCAATGATGGTGCCCGTGGACAACGCGCCGCCGGCGCACATCGTGATGAGGGCGGTGCTCGCGTCGCGCCGCTCCAACTCGTGCAGCGCCGTGGTGATCAGGCGCGAGCCGGTGCTGCCGACCGGGTGGCCGATCGCGATGGCCCCGCCGTTGACGTTGAGCCTCGACGGGTCGGCGCCGTGCACCCGCAGCCACGACATGGGCACCGACGCGAACGCCTCGTTGACCTCGAACACGTCGATGTCCTTGATCGACATTCCGCTGCGCTCGAGCAGGCGCGTTGTGGCCTGGACCGGTCCGTCGAGGTGGTAGTACGGCTCAGCGCCCACGAGGCACTGGGTGCGGATGCGAGCCCGGGGGGTGAGGCCGAGCGAGATGGCCTTGGCCTCGTCCATGATCAGGACAGCGGCGGCGCCATCGGAGATCTGCGACGACGTCCCGGCCGTGTGCAGCGCTCCTTCGTAGACCGGCTTGAGCGCGGCCAGGCCCTCCTCCGTTGTTTCCCGCAGGCCCTGGTCGCGGGTGACCGTGCGGGTCTGTTCGGTCGGCTTGCCGTCCTCATCGAGGATCGGGGCCTCGACGGCGGCGACCTCGCGGTCGAAGCGGCCCTCGTCCCAGGCGTGCTTGGCCTTCTGCTGGGACGCGAGCCCGAAGGCGTCCAGGTCGGCCCGGCTGAGTCCGCGCCGCTCGGCGATTCGCTCGGCGGCGAGGAACTGGTTGGGCAGGTCGAGGTCCCACGAGTCGGGCCGCGGCGACCCGGTCTCGCCCCGGTTCGCACCGAGCGGGACGCGGGACATGGCCTCCACCCCGCAGGCGACGCCGACGTCGATCGCGCCGGCCGCGATGAGGCCGGCGATCAGGTTGTTGGCCTGCTGGGCCGAGCCGCACTGGGCGTCGATCGTGAAGGTGCCCGTCTGCCAGGGCAGCCCGGCGCTCAGCCACGCGGTGCGGGTGACGTTGTTGGACTGCTCGCCGGCCTGGGTCACGCAGCCGCCGGAGACCTGCTCGACCTGCAACGGGTCGATTCCGGCCCGCTCGACGAGCGCGCGCAGCGCCGCGCCGAGCACCTCGGCGGCGTGCAGGCCGGACAGCCAGCCGTTGCGCCGCCCGATCGGGGTGCGCAACGCTTCCACGATCACCGCAGATCCCACGGGTCCGTCCCTCTCGTCAGCCTCGCGCGCATCGCTGACCAAAAGTAGAACATGTTTCTATCGGGCGGCAATAGCTGGTGGCCGTTCTCTTCACTTCAGGACCCTTGCTGTGCTTCAATGCCAGCTAGAACGTGTTGCAGATCTACTGGATTGCCAGGAGGCTCGGCGTGGCACTGCCCCAGCTCCCCGAGGATTTCGACGTCAACGATCCCGACATGTACTCGCGGCGGCTCCCGCGGGCGGAGTGGGACGAGCTGCGGCGCACTGCCCCCATCTGGTGGCAGGCCCAGCCGCCGGGCCGAGACGGCTACGACGACGAGGGCCACTGGGTGCTGACACGGCACGCGGACGTCAAGGAGGTCTCCCGCCGGGACTCGGTCTTCTCGACGTACGAGAACACCGCCATCATCCGCTTCAGCGAGACCATGACGCGCGAGAACATCGAGATGCAGCGCGTGATCCTGCTGAACATGGACGCCCCGCAGCACACGCGGATGCGCGCGATCATCTCGCGCGGCTTCACGCCGCGTGCGGTCAGCAGCCTCAAGGACGCACTGAACGAGCGGGCGCAGGCGATCGTCCAGACTGCGTTGGCCAGTGGCCATGGTGAGTTCGTCCGCGACATCGCCTGCGAGCTGCCGCTGCAGGCCATCGCCGAACTGCTGGGCGTCCCGCAGGATGACCGCCACAAGATCTTCGAGTGGTCCAACCAGATGGTCTCCTACGACGACCCGGACTTCGACCCGGAGGACGGCCAAACGGCGTCGTTCGAAATGCTGAGCTACTTCATGGAGATGGCCGAGGACCGCAAGGAGACGCCGGCCAACGACATCGTGACCAAGCTGGTGACCGCCGATATCGACGGCAACGAACTCACGTCCGACGAGTTCGGGTTCTTCACGATCCTGCTCTCGGTCGCGGGGAACGAGACGACCCGCAACGCCATCAGTCACGGCATGATCGCGTTCATGGAGCACCCCGACCAATGGGAGCTCTACAAGCGAGAGCGGCCCGAGACGACGGCCGACGAGATCGTCCGATGGTCGACGCCGGTGGTGTCGTTCCAGCGCACCGCGAAGGAGGACACCGAAATCAACGGCCACGCCATCAAGGCGGGCCAGCGGGTCGGCCTCTACTACGCTGCGGCGAACTTCGATCCCGACGTCTTCGACGACCCGTACACCTTCGACATCACCCGGGATCCGAACCCGCACCTTGGATTCGGCGGTACCGGGGCGCACTATTGCATCGGCGCGAACCTGGCGCGGGTGGAGATGAACCTGATCTTCAACGCGATCGCGGACCACCTGCCCGACATCTCGATGCTCGGCGACCCGAAGCGGTTGCGCTCGGGCTGGCTGAATGGCATCAAGGAGATCCCCGTGCAATACAAGTGCCCGGTGCCGCACTGACGCGCTGACTCGCCGGTAGTCGGGACATCATCGCAACCTTTCTGACGCTCGGAATCGTCACAGGGGTGGGAGGGTGTGCCTGTGTTAGAACCGGAGAGCCCAGACGTCCCCGAGGACGAGGATCAGCGACCACGGCGGCTGAGGGGCGCGCCCGGTCGGGTCGCCGCCGCGGGCGGGGCCGTGGTCGTGGTGCTGGCGATCGGGTCGGGTCTGATGTGGCTGTCCGCGCGGGACGCCGGCCGGGTATCACCGTCGGCCGATGAGGCCGGTAGTGCCCCCGCGACGGTCGCGCTGGATGCGGCGACGCTCGATGACATCGCGAAGTCGGCACCGTGTGACCGCGTGACCTCCGCCAGCCACCTGGCCGGAGCCGACACCGTGGCCGCCTTCCCGGCGGTTGCCGTCGTCGATTGCCGGACCGAGGTCAAGTCCTATCCGGGCGAGGGCGAGTGGGCCGTGCTCGTCCGTGAGGTCACCGCCGACGGCCTCCTCCCGCTGATGTCCGCCCTCACGCAACCGGACGAGGAAGGGCCCGCCGGCGAGACCGCCTGCGCCGCTGTCGGATACGGACCGCTCACCATCCTGCTCGCCGACCGGGCCGGCACCTACCTTCATCCTCGGGCGCCGCAAACGTCGTGTGGCGCGCCCCGACCAGCCGTCCTCAGTGCCATCAGCGGTCTGACGTGGCACATCGTGTCGACGACGCGCATCGACCAGCTCCGGACCGAGCCTTCCATCACCAACGGGTGCGAGATGGGATGGAAGAACGAGACGGCCATATACGCGGCGAACGCGCACGACAGCCGGGGTGGACCGGTGTTCACCGCCGACGCCGACACGCCGTTGCATGTATGTCTATACCGGGTGGCCGACGACCCGCAGGCCGGCGAGTTCGAACGCGGCATCACGCTCGACGGCAGCGACTCCCGCCGACTGCGCGACGCGCTGACCGGGCCCAGCCCGGCCGCGGGCTGCGCTGCCCAGGACAGCTTCGCCGTCATCCGCGACGGGGGGCAGTGGGTCAACGTCGAGCTCGGTGGCTGCTGGCGGCTCATCCGCGAGAACGACAACCCCGTCACCTACGGAACCGCGGACGCCGAGGAGGTCAAGAAGCTGCTGGGTCTTCCCTGACCTGGTTCGTGGCCTTCGAGGAGCCCGGCGGCATCTGGTTCGGCGTGGCCCCGGCGGTTACCGTCAGCAGGATGACGCTTCCGCGCACCATTGTGGGCGACGGCCCGGTGAAAGTGATCGCGCTGCACGGCTGGTTCGGCTCCGCCGCCGGATGGGGCACGCTGCCCGCGCTCATCGACGGGAACACCTACAGCTACGCGTTTCTCGACTACCGCGGGTACGGTCAGCGGCGCGACGTGGCCGGGGAGTACACCATCGCCGAGATCGCGGCCGACACCATGACCCTCGCTGACCAGTTGGGATGGGACCGCTTCGCCCTGATCGGTCATTCCATGGGCGGCTCGGCGGTCCAGCGGGTCTTCGCCGATGCGCCCACCCGGGTCACCGCGATCATCGGCATTAGCCCGGTACCCGCTTCGGGTGTCCGTTTCGACGACGACAGCTGGAAGCTGTTCGACGGGGCGGCCGAGAATGATGGCAACCGGTACGCGATCATCGACTTGACGACGGGCAACCGGCAGTCCAGGACCTGGATCGACCAGATGGTGGCGTTCTCGGTCGCCCAGTCGACCCGCGCCGCCTTCGGTGCCTACCTCCCCTCCTGGGCGAAGTACGACTTCTCGGCCGAACTGCCCTTGCCATCCATTCCCGTCAAGGCGATCGTGGGCGAGCACGATCCGGCCCTCGGCGCCGAGACGATCACCGCGACGTGGCTCGAACACCTGCCCGGGTCCGAATTGGACGTCCAGGGCAACGCCGGGCATTACGCGATGTACGAGGCGCCGGTCGGCCTGGTCACGAGCATCGAGAAGACGCTCTCGTCGCTGGCCTGAGCCGGGCCGAGCCGACCATGGGCATCGCCTCACTCGTGCACGATCCGGGGACCTACGTCGACGGCGTGCCGTTCGCTGCGATCGAATCGCTGCGGCGGTCCGGTCCGGTCGTATGGGTGGACGAGCCCGAGTTGCCCGGACTTCCGGCAGGACCCGGTTATCACCTCGTCCTGCAACACGCCCTCGTGAGCGCCGTGCTCAAGGATCCAGCGACGTTCTCGTCGTCGACCGGCGGGACGCAGATCCGGGATCCGGCCAATGCGGACGACCTGCACTACGTACAGCGGATGATGCTGAACATGGACCCGCCGGAACACTCCCGGCTGCGGCGAATGGTGGCCCGGTCCTTCACGCCCCGCGCCGTCGCCGCCTTCGAGGCGCGGATCGCAGCTCACGCCGCCGAGATCGTCGACCGGATGCTGGCCGGTCCGAGCGAATGCGACTTCGCGAAGGATGTTGCCGCCGACCTCCCGCTGCTCGCGCTCGCGGAGGTGCTCGGCGTGCCGGCGCAGGACCGGTGGCTCCTGTTCGACTGGTCCAATCGGGTGATCGGCTTCTTGGACCCGGACTACTCGGTGTCGGCGTCCTTCGACCCGTCGACGGCGACGGACTTCGCCCGGGCGGCGATCGGCCTGCGTCCCGCGCCTGACCCCGAAGGACGTCGGCCGGATCCGCGAAGTCGGACGGGCATGCCCGACCTCTACCGCTACGCGCACCTGCTCGGAGCCGCGAAACGCATCGATCCGGGAACCGACATCATGTCCATCCTGCTCGCTCAGCTCGACGACGAGGGCGGGCAGCTGTCGGTGGAGGAGTTCGAAAACATGTTCTGGCTGTTCGCGGTGGCCGGGAACGAGACCCTGCGCAACGGGCTGCCCGGGGGAATGATCGCGCTGCTCGAACACCCCGACGCGCAGCGGGCCCTGCGGGCCGATCCGGCGATCTTCGCGACCGCGGTCGACGAGATGTTGCGCTGGTGGACGCCGGTGATGGTCTTCCGCCGCACGGCAACCGTCGCCGTGTCGCTCGGGCCGGTGCGCGTGGCCGCGGGGGACAAGGTCGTCGTGTCCTTCACCGCCGCGAATCGGGATCCGGCCGAGTTCCGCCGGCCAGCCGCCTTCGACGTCCGGCGCCGGCCGAACAACCACCTGGCCTTCGGCCACGGCCCGCATTTCTGCCTCGGCGCTCAACTCGCCCGCACGCAGATGCGTGCGCTGTTCGAGGAACTCCTCCGGCGAACATCGTGGATCGAAGCGGCCGGCGCTCCGGCCTATCTGCGTTCGAACTTCCAGCGCGGCGTCAAGCAACTGCCCATCCGATGGCAGCCGGCATGATCTCCACAGGTCTGGCCCGCCGGCTGCGCGACAGCGGCCTGCGCTGGGACCCAACACCAGGGGATCGGTTCATCGTCGCCGATCGGGACATGGACGACGAGGTGTTCACGCTGTCGGACATGACCGTCGAAGTGCATGACGTGCCGGCCGGCCCGCTGATCCGCTTCAACGGGACGGTGGAGTGGGCCCTCGATTCGATCGAGTCGCGCAACGCGGTGTGGCTACCGAGTGAGACCCAGTTGCGTGACCGCGTGGGAGGCGCATTCCAGCGGCTGACGCGGGTGGGTGGTGGCTGGCGCGTTGAGCTTCAGATCGGCGAGCGGCGGACGCAGGTTGAGCACGCCGACGCCGAAGAGGCGTACGGCATGGCGCTGCTCCATCTGATGACCGGCGAATGAACGTCAGAGCGGCGGCGCCGTGGCGGCCTTTACGCAGGACCCTTGGCGGTGGCGACAACGCGGTCCATCTCCCAATACGCGCGCAACGAGAGGATCTGGCCCGCGTCGTTCACCTTGTACACGAATACGCCGGCGGTCGAGGCGGTCCAACCGTTGGCCGAGGTGGTGTGGATGACGCCGGTGTTCGCGCACTCGTCACCGGAGACGAACGAGTCGTGAATCTCGAACACGAACCGCGACATCGTGCCGATCGTGATGTCCCAGAAATGCGCCCGACCGTCGGCGCCGTGGTGGCCCTTGCCCTCGGGGTCGAAGATCGAGGGGCCGACCGGGTCCTCGATCCAGCCGTCGTCCGCGAAGTTCGCCAGCCACGCCTCCTTGTCCTTGCGGATCACGGCGTCGTACGAGCGCAAGGCGGCGTTGCGGGCGGGGTGGTCGGCCTTGGACGGTGCGCGCCAGTCGAGCGTTGACGGCGCGATCGCCGCGGTGGACTCACTCATGAGCTGTCCTCTCAGATCCTGGTGATGATCTCGTCGGCGAAGCGTCGGATGCTGTCCTTCTTGGCCTGCAGGTCGCCGTCGAAGCCGACGCCGTGGAACAGCCAGGGCATGACGATGATGTCGGTGACGCCGGCGTCGAACTGCTCGCGATAGCCGTCGATACCGAACCGGTCAGTGCAGACGGCCTGGATCTCGTACGGACGGTCGGTGCGGCCGTACTCGGCCCGCAACTTCTTCAGCGTGCCTATGACGTCGACGAGGTCATCGAATTTGATCATCGCCGAGGTCCAGCCGTCGCCGATCCGGGCCGCCCGCTTGAGCGCGACCTCGGTATGCCCTCCGACGTACCAGGGCATCGGGGCGGTCAGGGCGGGGCTCATCTGGAGCTTGTCGAAGTCATAGAACTCGCCGTGGTAGTCGACCATCCCGCCGCCGAGGACGAGCTGGATGACCTCGATCATCTCGTCGACGCGCCTGCCCCGTTTCTCGTACGGGACCCCGCACCAGCGGAACTCCTCCGGCGACCAGCCGATGCCGACCCCGAAGCCGAAGCGGTTCTGCGTCATGTGGGCGACCGTGAGCAGCTGTCGGGCGAGCAGTAACGGGTTGCGCGAGCCCAGCTTGAGGACCTGCGTGTAGAACCGGATCGTCGACGTCCCCGCCCCCATCGCGGCGGCGATCACCAGCGGGTCGCCCCACGGTGTCTCGGCATTCCACATCCGGCTGCCGTCAGGCGTGTACGGGTAGTCGGCCGAGACCGTCTCGGAGAAGAACAGCGAATCCGGCAGGGCGACGGAGGCAAAGCCGCACTCCTCCGCGGTCCTGGCCAGCTCGACGATCTGGTCGAGCGGGTTCATCGCCACCGCCAGCGTGAACTTGCGGTCGGTGTGTGCGTTCATTCCGGCTGCTCCGATCCGACGACCCACATGGCGAAGAATTGCGACCCGCCGCCGTAGGCGTGCCCGAGGGCTTTGCGGGCACCGTCGACCTGGTGGTCTCCGGCTCGATCCATGACCTGCATCGCCGCCTCGGCGAAGCGCAGCATGCCCGAGGCCCCGATCGGGTTGGAGCTCAGTACGCCACCAGACGCGTTGATGGGCAGCTCGCCGCCGAGCGCGGTCGCGCCGGACTCAGTGAGCTTCCAGCCCTGGCCCTCGGGCACGAAGCCGAGCGTCTCGAGCCACATCGGCTCGAACCATGAGAAGGGGACGTAGATCTCGGCCGCGTCGATCTCGCTGAGCGGGTCGGTGATGCCGGCCTGCTTCCACAAGGCCGCAGCGGCGTCGCGCCCGGCCCGCGGGTTGACCTGGTCCCGGCCGGCATATGTGGTCGGCTCGGAGCGCATCGCGGTGGCGTGGATCCATCCCGGCCGCTGCACCGAGCGGGCGGCCTCGGCGCTGCCGATGACGACCGCGCAGGCGCCGTCCGACGATGGGCAGGTCTCGTCGTAGCGGATCGGGTCCCACAGCATCTGCGAGGCCTGCACCGACTCGACGGTGATGTCGGGCTGGCGCAGGTGGGCGTAGGGGTTGATCGCGCCGTTGCGGCGGTCCTTGGCGGCCACGATGGCCCCGATGTGTTCCGGGGCGCCGGAGCGGCGGATGTAGGAACGGACGTGCGGCGCGAAGTACCCGCCGGCGCCGGCGTTCACCGGCATGTTGAACGGAATCGGGATCGACAGTGCCCACATGGCGTTGGACTCGGACTGCTTCTCCCAGGCCACCGCGAGGACCCGGTCGTGCACACCTGCTTGCACGAGGCTGGCGGCCACGATGGCCGTCGAGCCTCCGACCGATCCGGCCGTGTGCACCCGAAGCAGCGGCTTGCCCACGGCGCCGAGCGCGTCGGCCAGGAAGAGCTCGGGCATCATGACGCCCTCGAAGAAGTCCGGCGCCTTGCCCACCACCACTGCATCGATGTCGTCCCAGCCGACCTGAGCGTCGGCCATCGCCCGGTCGATCGCCTCGCGGCACAGGCCGGCCATGGAGACGTCCGGGCGC
Organism: Jatrophihabitans sp.; assembly: GCA_036264855.1. Lineage (GTDB taxonomy): Bacteria > Actinomycetota > Actinomycetes > Mycobacteriales > Jatrophihabitantaceae > Jatrophihabitans. The sequence goes on from DATAQD010000165.1 coordinate 19,845, forward strand.
TTCGCCTTGTGGTGCGTCTGACCAGTGCCCAACACGGCCGCAGGCTGTTTCACCGATCCCGCCCTTCCATGACGCAGACGAGATTCTGTTGCAGGGCCGGGCCGCTGGTCGCGTGCGCGAGCGTTCGGCCGGCCGATCCGGACAGGATGTGCGCGGCCGCCTCCCCGATTCGGACCAGGCCCGCGGCGAACATCGGGTTACCGGCGAGCGCTCCGCCGGACGGCGTGATCCGGACGGCATCGCTGAACCCGAGTTCCGAGCGCAGCAGGAGCTCCTGGTGGGTGAACGGGGTGTGCAGCTCCGCCACCTCGACGCCGTCGATGCCGGCGGCGCGAGCTGCGGCCACCGTCGACGCCGAGGCCTGGAGATCCCGGGCGCCCAAGTGGGCGGAGTCGACGGCATGGGCGATGCCGGTGATCCAGGCTGGGTGTTCGACGAAGTCGCGCGCCCGGTCTTCGGCGGCGAGCACGATGACCGCCGCGCCGTCGGTGATCGGCGCGCAATCGTGCTTACGCAGCGGATCGGCGAGGTAGGGCTCGGCGAGCAGCTCGTCGACGTCCTTCGAGCCGGTCAGCTGGGCATACGGGTTGGTCTCTGCGTCGCGTCGGCTGCGCACCGCAACCTCGGCCATCGCCCGCTCGCTCCACGCCCCGGAGTCGATGCCGAGCCGGGCCTGCAATCCGGCGATCGCGACCGAATCCGGCCACAGGGGTGCGAGCGTGTACGGGTCGAGCTGAAGCGCGAGCGCGCGGCGCAGATCCCCGGCCGAGGACTTGCCGAACCCATACACCAGCGCGGTGTCGACCTCGCCGGTCTGCAGCTTGATCCACGCTTCGTACAGCGCCCACGCGGCGTCCGCCTCGACGTGCGATTCGTTGATCGGCGGGACCGGCCCGATGGCGTCGATCGCCGAGATAAAGGAAAAGGCGCGGCCGGCCAGGTAGTCCGACGAGCCGGAGCACCAGAATCCGATGTCGCCCTTGTCGATGCCCAGCCCGGCCATCACGTCGGCGAAGATCGGGACGAGCATCTCGACGCCATTGGTCGTTCCGTCCGTGCGCCGCCGTTGCCGGCTCTGCGCGAACCCGACGACGGCGACATCCCTCACAGGTGCTCCTTGAACGAGTCGTAGTCCGCGTCGGCCTCATCGGTCGGCCGGAAGTGCGTGATGTTCTGCAGGGCCGGTTCCCACTCCTCGCGCGGGCGCCACACGGCCTGGACCCGCATCCCCATTCGGACGTCCTCGGCCGGACAGTCCAGGATCAGGTGCAGGAAGGCGATGTCGGCGCCGTCGAGCAGGATGTAGGCGCACACGTACGGCGGTTTGATCTTCTGTCCGTAGAAGGGCACGTTCACGATGCAGAAGGTCGTCACGATGCCCCGATCCGGGAGTTCGACCTCCTCCTCGGTGGGCACCCCGTCGACGGGGCAGGCGCCGCGCGGTGGGATGTACACCTTGCGGCACACCGGGCAGCGCTGGCCGATCAGCTTGCCCTGCTCCAGCCCGATCAGATAGCGGGTCTCCTGGATCGAGGCCGAGTGCTGCACCTGCAGCGCCACCGGCGTGGTCACCATCGTCACGGGCTCGACGTCGCCCCCAGGGGGCCACTCAGCCGCCGGGACCGAGTCCGGTTCGAAGCAGGCGATGTCGCGGATGTGTCCGACCGGCTCGGTGACCCACCGGGCGCGGACCCGCATTCCGGTCGTCACCGCGTCGGGGGAGTCGACGTCGAGCGCGTGCAGCATCGCGGTGTCGGCGCCGTCGAGCTTGATCAGCGCCCACGCGAACGGATGGTCGAGCGGCTGCCCGGGCATGGGCTGCCCGGCCCACGTCCAACTGAGCACCGAGCCGACGTCGGCGACGGCGACGAACTCGGCGACCGCGGCGCCGGTCTGCGGGTCGTACTCGACCGGCGGCACGTAGACCCGGCCGTCCGAGCAGCGCGCGCCGGTGATCGTGCGGCCGGCCAGCCCCGTCATGAATCGGCCCAGCGTGGACCCCAGCGAACGCGTGTAGTCGAAACTCAGTTCGATGGGCGCGGTCAAGGGCTCCACGACGGTCATGCTCGAAGTGAAACATGTTCTCGTAATGAGGACAAGATTTCGCTCGCTCAGCGTGGATTGGGTCGCCGAACGCTTGTCCCCGAACTGATACACGTTCTAGATTGGGAGCCTCGACGGAACGGGAGACCAACATCGTGGCCGACACCGGACTCTGGAACATCGCGCGCGAACAGCCCGACCTCACCGCAGTCGTCGACCCCGCCGGGCGTGAGGTCAACTACCGCGACCTGGCCGCCTTCGCTGACCGCTACGGCCGCGGCTTGCAGGAACTCGGCCTGCAAACCGGCGACTGCCTGGTGGTCATGCTCCCGAACACGATCGAGCTCGTGGCGCTGTACTTCGCCGCGATGGAATGCGGGCTCTACATCGTCCCGATCAACTGGCACCTCACTGGTCCGGAGGTCGCCTACATCGTCGAGGACTGCGAGGCCAAGGCCTTCGTCGCGCACGAGCGCTTCGCGGACGCGGCGACGATTGCCGGCGCGCGCTTGGACGAGACGCGCCGGTTCGCGGTCGGCGATGTCGCCGGCTTCCGCGCGCTCGCCGAACTCGAGACCGACGGCGGACGTCCCGACAACCGGACTCAAGGCGCGCCGATGGTGTACACGTCCGGCACGACCGGCAAACCGAAGGGCGTCAAGCGGCCGCTGACCGGCGCGAATCCGGATGACGTGCCGGTCGGCGCCAGCGGATTCTTCGCGGGCTTCCGGATCCAGCCCTTCGACGACAACGTCCACATCTGTGGGTCGCCGCTGTACCACACCGCCGTCCTGAACTTCGTGGGGATCTCGATCCAGCTCGGGCACGCGGTCGTGCTGATGGATCGCTTCGAGGCCGAGGAGATGTTGCGTCTCATCGAACGCCACGAGGTGACGCACAGCCACATGGTGCCGACCCAGTTCACCCGACTGCTGGCCCTGCCCGAGGACGTGCGCGCGAAGTACGACGTGTCCTCATTGCGGACGATGATCCACGGCGCCGCGCCCTGCCCAAACGAGGTCAAGCGCGCGATGCTCGACTGGTGGGGGCCGGTCGTCGTCGAGTACTACGCCGCCACCGAGGGCGGCGGCGCGACCATCTTCGCCGACGAGTGGCTGACCAAGCCCGGCTCGGTGGGCAAAGCGTGGTCGTACTCCGTGATCAAGATCCTCAACGAGGACGGTGACGAGGTTGCGCCGAATCAGCCGGGATTGGTGTACATGCAGATGGGCGGGTCGAGCTTCGCCTACCACAACGCCGAGGAGAAGACCCGCGAGTCGCGGGTGGGTGAGCTGTTCACCGTCGGCGACATCGGCTACCTCGACGACGATGGCTACCTGTTCCTGATGGACCGCAAGAGCGACATGATCATCTCGGGCGGCGTGAACATCTACCCGGCCGAGATCGAGGGCGAACTGGTGATGCATCCCGCGATCGCCGATATCGCCGTATTCGGCGTCCCGGATGAGCAATGGGGCGAAGCCATCAAGGCGGTCATCCAGCCCGCCGAGGGCGTGGTGCCCTCGGACGAGCTCACCGAAGAGATCCGCGCGTTCGCCGCTGAGCGGCTGGCCAAGTACAAGTTGCCGAAGATCGTCGAGTACCTCGCCGAACTGCCCCGCGACGAAAACGGCAAGCTCTACAAGCGCAAGTTGCGCGACGAGAGCTGGGCGGGCCGCGAGAAGGCGATCTGAACAACGGCTCGGGGAGTGCCAGTCGCGCCGAGCGCGACCAACACTCCCCGTGCCGATCGGGATGACCTAGCTGTTGGCGATGGTGAACCGTTCCGTGCCGCAACTGGATGTTGCGGACTCGTTGTTGCTGTCACCGCCGTAGCTCGATGCCCAACGCCACGTGCCCTCAGTACTGGCAATGAACGTGGTGTTGGTGGTCACGTAGTCGCCGTTCCCGCTGACGCTGACGGTCTGCGTCAACGCGGGTGCGCCGGCACACGTGGCATCGGCCGGGCTGTACAGACTCATCGTGACTGTTCCACCCGCACCGCTGGTGGCCCCAGCCAGCGTGAACGTGTCGTTCGGGATCAGGTTCTGCGCGGTGGTCACAGTCGGCCGCGCCTTGCTCACGACCAACTGCTCGGTACTGCATACGCTGGTCGCCCCATTGTTGTTCGCGTCCCCGCTGTAGACAGCCTGGAAGCTGTATGTACCGGCCGTGGCGAAGCTGATGGATGCCGAATCGGGGA
>DATAQD010000169.1:0-5552 GCA_036264855.1 Jatrophihabitans sp.
ACCGAGGAGGAGCTGTGGGAGGCCCTCGAGATCGCCCAGGCCGACGACTTCGTCCGGGAGATGCCCGATGGCCTCGACTCCCCGATCACCCAAGGTGGCACCAACGTGAGCGGTGGCCAGAGGCAGCGACTCGCGATCGCCCGGGCGGTGATCCGGCGCCCCGAGATCTACCTGTTCGACGACTCGTTCTCAGCGCTCGACCCGGGCACGGACGCCCGCCTTCGTGCGGCGCTGCGGCCGATCACCCGCGAGGCCGTGGTGCTGGTGGTGGCCCAGCGGGTGTCCACGATCCTCGACGCGGACCAGATCGTCGTCCTGGACGCCGGTCGGGTCGTCGGCGAGGGCACCCACGACCAGCTCCTCGAAACCTGCCCCCCGTACGCGGAGATCGTGCAGAGCCAGCTCAGCGCCGAGGACGCGGCATGAGCAGGCCGAGCGGCGTGAGCCTCGGTAAGCCGGCCCTCCCGCAGCGGCTCCCTCCGGCGGGCGCCGCGGCCCGCCGGGGCGGGGGGCCGCCGTGGATGACGGCCGGCATGCCGGCCGAGAAGTCGCTGACCTTCGGGCCGTCCGCGAAACGCCTGATGCGACGACTCCAGCCCGAGCGGTGGTTCGCGGTCGGCGTGCTGCTCCTCGCGGTCGGCAGCGTCACGCTGATGGTCCTCGGCCCCCGAATCCTCGGCCGGGCCACGAACCTGATCTTCAACGGATACCTCGGCCGCAAGCTGCCGTCGGACCTCACCCTCGACCAGGCCGTGGCCGCGGCGAGGGCGCGCGGCGACGGCGACTTCGCGAACCTGCTGCGCAATGCCCACGTCGTGCCCGGCCGCGGAATCGACCTGGCTGCGCTGGGCCACGTGCTGTTGCTGGCGCTCGCCGTCTACGTTGCCGGCGGCGTGCTCTCGTGGCTGCAGGGCTACGTCCTCAACGGCGTCGTGCAGCGCACCGTCCTGCGGCTGCGCGCGGACGTCGAGGACAAACTCAACCGACTGCCGTTGCCCTACTTCGACGGCCAGCCCCGCGGCGAGGTGCTCAGCCGGGTCACCAACGACATCGACAACATCTCGCTGACCATGCAACAGACGATGAGCCAGCTGCTGACGTCCCTGCTGACCGTGGTCGGTGTCGTGACGATGATGATCCTCATCTCACCGCTGCTGGCGGTGATCGCCCTCGTCACCATCCCGGCGTCGATGCTGGTCACCAAGGCCATCGCCAAGCGCTCGCAGGGTCAGTTCGTCGCGCAATGGCGACACACCGGCGCGCTCAACGGCCACATCGAGGAGTCCTTCACCGGCCACGAGCTGGTCAAGGTCTTCGGCCGGCAAAGCGAGGTGGAGGCCGCGTTCGCCGAACACAACGACGCGCTGTTCCGGGCCAGCTTCGGGGCCCAGTTCGTCTCCGGCCTGATCATGCCGGCGATGATGTTCATCGGGAACCTGAACTACGTCGCCGTCGCGGTCGTCGGCGGGCTGCGAGTGGCGTCGGGCTCGATGAGCCTCGGCGACGTGCAAGCCTTCATCCAGTACTCGCGTCAGTTCACCCAGCCGCTCACCCAGGTGGCGTCCATGGCCAATCTGCTGCAGTCCGGCGTGGCCTCCGCCGAGCGCGTCTTCGATCTTCTCGACGCCGAGGAACAGAGCCCGGATCCCGCGAACCCGCAGCGCCCGGCCCACAACCGCGGACGCGTCGAGTTCGAGCACATCTCGTTCGCCTACCAGCCGGACACCCCGCTGATCACCGATCTGTCGCTGGTCGCCGATCCGGGCCACACGGTGGCGATCGTCGGGCCCACCGGGGCGGGCAAGACGACCCTGGTCAATCTCGTCATGCGCTTCTACGAGCTGGACGGTGGCCGGATCACCCTCGACGGAGTGGACATCGCCGCCATGCGGCGCGACGACTTGCGCGGCGAGATCGGCATGGTGCTGCAGGACAGCTGGCTGTTCGGCGGCACCATCCGCGACAACATCGCGTACGGCCGACCCGGCGCGTCCGACACTGAGGTCCTTGAAGCGGCCCGCGCCAGTTACGTCGACCGCTTCGTGCAGTCGCTGCCGGACGGCTACGACACCGTGCTCGACGAGGAGTCGAGCAACCTTTCCGCCGGTCAGAAGCAGCTGATCACGATCGCTCGAGCCTTCATCGCCCAGCCGTCCCTGCTGATCCTCGACGAGGCGACGAGCGCGGTGGACACTCGAACCGAGTTGCTGGTGCAGCACGCGATGGCCGCCCTGCGCGCCAACCGGACCAGCTTCGTGATCGCGCACCGGCTGTCCACGATCCGCGACGCGGATCTGATCCTGGTCATGGAGGACGGACAGATCGTCGAGCAGGGCGACCATGCGCAGTTGCTGGCCCAGCGCGGCGCCTACGAGCGGCTCTATCGCGCGCAGTTCCGGCAGGTGGCGGCGGAGGTCGACGACGAACTCGAAGGCGCGGGCCGGTAATCGGGTTGGCGCCGGGGGCGCCCAGCGGTGACAGTGGCCCGATGGACTACGAGATCCGCTATGCGACCGAGAACGAGTGGGCCGCCGTCGCCGAGCTCGACGGGGCGAGTTTCGGATTCCACTACAGCGACCAGGAGCTGGCCGACGCGGCGCTGGACATCGACCCTCGACGGATCGTCGTCGCCGCGGTCGACGGCGCGATCATTGGGATCAGCGCCGAGCTGCCGTTCGCGATGCTGCTGCCGGGCGGGGCCGACGTCCCGGTGGTCGGGCTGACGTGGGTGTCGGTCGAGCTCACCCATCGCAGGCACGGCGTGCTGCGCGCACTGGTCGAACAGCAGCTGCGCGAGCAGGCGGCCGCTGGGGCCGCCGCGGTGATCCTCAGCGCCAGCGAGGGTGGGATCTACGGGCGCTACGGCTTCGGGGTCGCCACCGAGGTGCGCCACACGGTCGTCCGGCGCGGGCGAGCCCGGATGACGAGTCCCGTCGACACGTCGGCGGTGCGCCGACTGACGACCGGCGACGCCAGGGACGTGCTACCCGGGCTGTACGAGCGATGGCGGCGGCAGACGCCGGGTGGGCTGACCCGCGATGAGCGGCGGTGGACCTTCACGCTGCTCGACCGCGAGTACCAGCGGCAGGGCAAGTCCGGTCTGTTCCACCTAGTGCACCCGGACGGCTACGTGTCCTACAGGATCAAGTCCGAATGGGGCGAGGGCGATCCCCAGCACCAGTGCTGGTTGGTGGACTACGCGCCGGCCACGGCCGAGGCCCATGCGGGGCTGTGGCAGACGCTGCTGTCGATGGATCTGGTGAGCACGATCGAGAGCTATCGCGTCCCGCTCGACGATCCGATCCAGCTACTGCTCGCTGACCCGCGGGGCGTGCTCACGACCCACCTCGGAGATGCGTTGTGGGTGCGCCCCCTGAACGTCATGGCCCTGCTCGGCTCGCGACGGTACGCCGTCGACCTCGACTGCGTGCTGGACGTTCGTGACGCGCTGTTCGGCGATGGACGTTACCTGCTGCGGGGCGGCCCGGACGGTGCGACATGTGCGCGGACCGACCGCGGCCCGGACCTCAGCGTGGACATTGCCGACCTGGGCGCAGCGTGCCTGGGTGGGCGGCGGGTGGCGCAACTGGCCCGGGCCGGCCGGATCGACGCAGCGGACCCGGCGCTGCTGGCCCGGGTGGACGCAGCGTTCGCCGCAGACCGACACCCGGCCCACGGCACCCCGTTCTGATCCGTCGTCGGCCGGCACCGGCTCAGATGCCGGGGAACGCGGTCGTGGGCCGGGCGGGATCGACGATCACGCGCCACCGGCTGGCTCGCACGGCGCTCGCAGTCAGCGCCGATTGGGCCGACGTGCGCAACCCCGTGGCCCCGGCGCCGGCGCCGGACGCGGCTTGGGCGTACAGGAAGCGCCAGGCCGAGGCGCACGCGTCCTCCAGGCGCACCGCGAGCGCCCGGGCGGCGCGGGCGCTCGGCACGGGGTACAGCGTCGGGTAGTCGGCGCGGGGCGCAACCGGGGTGAGCCCGGCGGCGCCCAGGCTGTCCTCGGTGCGGTTGCGCAGCGACTCGTGCGCGTCCGAGTTCGCGACCGCCAGTTGCTGATCCGCCCCCGACAGGTGCGGTCCGAGCAGCGCGTAACCGAACACCGCCTGGTGCTCGGCGGCCAATGCGGCCTGCCACGCGGCGCTCAGCGCGCTCACGACAGCAGCTCCGCGTGCGTGGCCTCGCAGGCCGCGATGCTGGCCAGCAGGACGGCGTCGGCCCCAGCGAGGGTGGCGGCGCGCCTGGCGGCCGTGCTCGAGGCCACGCGTTCGGCGGCGCGCAGCTCGGCCGTAGTGCGTGGCGTCCCGCGCGGCGCTGACGCCGTCGATCCCGGGGCCGGTTGCGCAGCGTCGTAGCGGGCGAGGACCGCCCGCAGCGCGGCGAGGTGCGCCGCGTGGTCGGCCCGGGACGCGACGATCACGCGGCGCACGGCCGGGGGTCCGCCGGTCGTGGCATCCAGATCGGCGATCAATCCCCGCTCGGCCTCGACCGCCGCGACCAGGGCGGCGGGCGGCGGGTTGGGCTTCGGTGCCGCGCCGTCACGCACGATGCCGGCCACCGCGCCGGCGCCGCCGCCGAGAAGCACCGCGCCGCCGCCGGCCAGGAACCAGCGCCGCGAAATCCCCGACTTCGCCGGTTCGGGCGGCTCGGTCGCCGGCGGGGTCACGTCACTCATGGCAATGCAAGTTTGGCAGAGACCGATAGGCTTCCTCGTCACACAACTTCACGCGAGACCCGAGGAGCCGACCATGCCGCCCGCCACAGCCGGTGCGTCCGCGGCGCAGGCCCGAGAGCACCTGCTCGAGCTGCTCGGACCGGTCGTCGCGCAGGCGGGTTACGACCTCGACGACGTCACCGTCACCTCGGCCGGACGTCGCAGCCTCATCCGGGTCACCGTGGATGCCGACGGAGGGATCGATCTCGACGCGGTCGCCGCGGTCAGCCGACTCGTCTCCGACGCCCTCGACGCCGACTCCGAGAATCCGGCAAGTCCGCGGGCGCTCGCCGGTGCCTACGTCCTCGAAGTCAGCTCGCCCGGCGTCGATCGCCCGCTCACCGAGCCGCGGCACTGGCGTCGGGCCGTCGGCCGGTTGGTGAAGGTCGAGATCCACGGCCGGTCCGTGACCGGACGGGTCGCGGCCGCCGACGACGACACTGTCACGCTCGAGGTCACCGGCCGCCGCCGCACGGTGACCTGGGCCGATCTCGGCCGCGGCAAGGTCCAGGTGGAGTTCAATCGCCTGGAGGAGGAGTAGTCATGGTCCACGTCGACCTCGCCGCGTTACGCAGCATCGAGCGGGAGAAGGAGATCTCCTTCGAGACCCTGCTCGGCGCGCTCGAAACCGCGTTGCTGACGGCGTACAAGCACACTCCGCACTCGATGCCGCACGCTCGCGTCGTGATCGATCCGAAGACCGGCGAGGTCATCGTCTGGGCGCAGGATCTCGGACCCGAGGGCGAGATCATCGAGGAGTACGACGACACGCCCACCGACTTCGGCCGGGTGGCCGCCATGACCGCGCGGCAGGTGATCCTCCAGCGGCTGCGCG
>DATAQD010000136.1:0-7474 GCA_036264855.1 Jatrophihabitans sp.
CCGTTACGTTCGAGCAGGCGCAGTAACACCCGCCGCATGGCCTCGATGTCGCTCGCGCCCAGATCGCGGCGCAGGCCCGCCTCGAGGCGGCGGCTCTCGGCGAGGGCGGCCCGCCGCACCTGACGAGCCTTGGGCGTCAGCCGGATCACCTTGGCCCGCCTGTCGTTCGGATCGGCTTCCCGCTCGACGTAGCCGCCGAGCTCCATCTCGTCCACCACCTTGATCGCCGCCTGCTTGGTGACCCCGAGCAGGTCCGCCAGCTCGGTCAGCGTGCGCTCTTGCTCGGCCAGCGCACGGATGACGAAGCCGAAGGACGAGCGCATGTCACCCACGCCGGCCCGGACCACTGCGTCGCCCAGGCGATCGCTGATCACCCGGGCCGCCCCGGTCACGAGGATCGCGAAATCGGCTTCCGCATTTTGATTCACCAAGGTTTACTATTCTCCAAAGCTTACGAGTGAGGGGAAGTCAATCATGGCCACCGTCTCCGCGGAAGAAGCGCCCATCTTCGACACCGGCGCCGCCCGGATCGTCGGGCTCGCCGCCCCGAGCCGCGGGGCGCGCGACGTCGCGGCATGGCGGGTCGAGTTCCGGGCCGACCAGCCCACCCCGGCGCATTCGCTCACCCGCGAGGAGACGTTCGTCGTCCTGGCCGGCTCCGTCACCGCCAAGTTCGCCGACCACGACGAGACGGCGGCGGCCGGTGGTGCCTTGATCGTGCCGGCCGGGGCCGAGTTCACGCTGGTGGCCGGCGACGGACCGGCCGAGGCCATCTGCATCCTCCCCGTGGGTGGCCAGGCGGTGTCCGAGGGCGCGACCTTCACCCCACCCTGGGCCGAGTGACGCGCTATTCGAGCATGCGGCGGTCGGCGGCCCACCGGGTCAGCTGGTGCCGGTTCGACAGCTGCAACTTGCGCAGCACGTTCGACGCGTGGGTCTCCACCGTCTTGATCGAGATGAACAGCTGGGTCGCGATCTCCTTGTACGCATAGCCGCGGGCGAGGAGCCGGAGCACCTCGCGCTCGCGGGGCGTCAGCTGGTCGATCTCGGGATCGATGGACGGCATGACCGGCGCGTCGCGGAACGCGTCGAGCACGAAGCCGGCCAGGCGCGGGCTGAACACGACATCGCCATCGGCTACGCGCACGACCGCAGCGGCGAGATCGTCGGCCGAGATCGTCTTGGTCACATAGCCGGACGCGCCGGCGCGGATCAGCGCGATCACATCCTCGGCGGCGTCGGAGACCGAGAGCGCGAGGAACCGCGTGCCGGGCAACTGCTTGACGACAGCCTCGAGCACGGCCAGCCCCCCGCCGTCAGGCATGTGCACGTCCAGGAGCACGACGTCCGGCCGCTGCGCCGTGATGACCCCGACCGCGTCGGCCACCGTGCCGGCCTCGCCGACGACGTCGACCCGCTCACCCAGCTCGGCCCGCACCCCGGTGCGGAACATGGCGTGGTCGTCGACGAGGACGACGCGCGCGGTCATCGGTTCGCCCGACTGGGCGCGCCTGCGCTCATGGCCGCGGCATTCTGATCTCGACCTCGGTACCGCTGCCCTTGACGCTGGTCACCTGAACATGCCCTCCGTGCCGCTCGATGCGGCCGATGATCGATCCGCGGATGCCCTGCCGGTCGTCGGCGACGTCGGCCAGGTCGAAACCCATCCCGCGATCTTTCACGAACACGCTCACCTCGCCGGCCTCCAACTCGGCATAGAGACTCACCGCTTCGACGCCGGAGTGCTTGGCCGCGTTGACGAGCGCCTCCCGGGCGGCGGCGGCGACGGCCGCGAGCGAGCTGTCGAGCGGTGCGTCACCGACGACCACGACGTCCACCGAGATGGCGTACGCGTCCTCGACGTCGGCGGCCGCCGCCCGCAGCTCCTCCCCGAACTGGTCCGAGGCGGCGCGCGTGCCGTACAGCAGGCCGCGCAGCGTCCGCTCCTGACCGCGGGCCAGCCGGGTGACCTCGCGGGCGGAGCCGGCGTTGCGCTGGATCAGCGCGAGCGTCTGCAGCACCGAATCGTGCAGGTGCGCCGCGATGTCGGCCCGCTCCTGGGAACGGATCCGCTCGGCGCGCTCGCTGGACAGCTGGGTCATCATCCGCATCCACCACGGGCCGGTGATGAGGGCGAGACCGACGACGGTCACCAGCATCGCAAGCAGGCCGTCGCGGACAGCGGTGAAGTCGGCCTTCGCGAGCACCAGGGCGGCGCCGGCGAGGACCAGCGCGGCGCCCGCGGCCAGGCGGACGCGGCCGAGCCGCATGCGGCTACCCGCGACCAGGGAGGTGCGGGACAGCGTCCGCAACCTGACCCGTTCCGGCTCGGACGCCTGCCGCCAGATCAGCGCTCCGCCCAGGCAGGCGAGCAGGGTCGGGAGGAACAGGCCGCCGTCGGGCAGCGACGTGGCCGCGACCCCGACCGCGGCAAGCCCGGCGATCGCGGCCCCCAGGTACTCGAGCCACGCCGGGAAGCGCCCGGGGCCCGCGTCGGGCGCAGGCGGGACCACGATCAGGTACGCGCCGTAGAGGGCGACGCCGAGGCCGCCAGCAATGGCGAGGAACACGAAGACCAGCCGGACGACCCGGGTCGGGACGCCCAGATGCTCAGCGATGCCGGTCGCGACGCCCCCCGCGATGCCCCGGTCCGGGCGCCGGTACAACCGGGGCGTCGGTGAAGCGGTGGCGGTCACGGCTCCATGATTGCCGTCCTGACGGTCCCCGTGCATCAGGTGTACCCCCGAGACCCCAATTCAGGGTCGGCATCGGGGCGACGCCCGATGCGCCGAAGCCATCGCCGAGCGCAAGCTTTGCGCCATGACCACCACTGACACCCTCGGCGGTTACACACCGACCCCGCCTCCCCCACCCACCCGTCGGCTACTGCGCCGCAGCCGGACCGGACGCGTCGGCGCCGGCGTGGCGAGCGGCCTCGGCGAGTACTTCGGGCTCGACCCGGTGCTGTTCCGCGTCCTGTTCGCCACGTCGGCCTTCTTCGGCGGCGCCGGCATCCTCGCCTATCTCATCGCCTGGGCCGCGATCCCCGACGCCGGCACCGAGCGGGCCCCGATCGACGGCTGGGTCGGCGCGCTCCGTCGGCGGCGCATCCCGGTCTGGGTCGCCGCCGTCGTCGGCGGTGTCCTGCTGTGGGCGGTCGCGTTCAGCTGGTGGGCACCCGGACCGTTCTTCCCCGTCATCGCCGTCGTGGTCCTGCTCGTGGTCTTCTTCGGACGCCGCGACCTGCAGACGTCCTCGAGTGCGGTGGACCCCAACGCCGCGCCGGTGAGCCTGACCAAGGACGCGACGACCGGCGACCCCGCCCAGTCGCAGCCATCCGCCCAGCCCGCCTGGGTGCAGGAGACCCGCAGCTGGATCTCGGAATCCCGCGTCGCCCGACGGGAACGGCGGCGGCGCGCGATGCCGGTGCGGATCGCGACCCTGGTCACGCTCATCGTCACCCTCGTCGCATTGGGCATCGTCGACTCGGTCTCGGGCATCCAGCTGCAGGTCTACTTCTGGACGACGCTGGCGATCGTCGTCGCCGGGCTGCTGGTGGGCCTAGTGTCCCGGCGCACGCCCTGGAGCGTCGCCACGCTCATTGTTCCGGCGCTCGTCGGCGCGATCGCCTTCGCCGGCAGCCACGCCAGCCTGCACGACGGCATCGGGCAACGCGAATGGACGCCGACGACGGCGCCGGCCGCGGACTACCGGCTGGCCTTCGGTCAGGGCGTGCTCGACCTGCGATCGCTGCCGACCCAAACCTCGGCCCGCACGATCGACATCACGGCCGGCGCTGGCCAGATCAAGATCATCGCGCCGAAGTCGCTGAACCTGACCGTGCTCGCGAACGTGCACTTCGGCGTGATCGAGGTGGACGGGGCCGTGATCGACGATCAGAACGGCGTCGGGCTCAGCCGCACGCTCTTGCCGCCGCCGGACGCGACCGGCGTGCCGATCACGGTGGACGTGCACCTGGCGGACGGCAACATCCTCCTCGATCGCCGCTGACCGCCGGTCAGCTCCGGTAGAGCCGTGGTTCGGCCACCCTCGGAGCCTCGACGCCGACGCGTCGGGTGAAGCGCCACAAGGCGTCGAGGTGCGGCCCGACCACAGCTTTGCCGCTCGTGATCAGGCCGACCGCGAGTTCGCGGCGCGGGTCGGCCCAGGCCGAGATGTTGGTGAATCCCATGTGTCCGAAGGCTTCGTCGGTGTGCGGCCCGAACGGGCTGATCGCCCGGGCGCCGAGCATGAACCCGCTCGAGTACCGGATCGGCACCCCCAACGTCCGGTCGAATTCGTGGTACGCGGTCTCGGCCAGCGCCCGCCTGATCGTGCGCGGGCTCATCACCGTGACACCGTCCAGCGTTCCGCCGGCGCAGAGCAGCTCCATGAAGCGGGACAGCTCGTAGGCGGTCGACACGACGTTGCCGGACGGCACGATTCCGGTCAGCAGCCGGGGATCGTTCGACATCCGGGTCAGCTCGTCCACCGGGACGCCGAGCGCGCGGGTCATCAGCGTCGAGAGCGGCGGCACCGGCCGCAGGCCGGTCGGATGCGCCAGCCCGACGTGCCGCAGGTCGGCTTCGTCCACGCCGTAGTTCGTCCACCGGAACTCAAGAGGGTCGAGGATCTCCTTGGCCAGGACGGTGCGGATGTCCGCGCCGATCGCCCGCCGCACGACCTCGGCGAGCACGAAGCCGCCCGAGATCGCGTGATAAGCCACCGCGGCGCCCGGCCGGTGTTGCGAGCGCAGCAGCGGGATCGCCTCGAGCAGCCGGTCCGGGTCGGCCAGGCGGTCGAGGTTCATCAGTTCGTGCGGTATCTGCGGAATGCCCGCGCGGTGCGACAGGACGTGCTCGATCGTGATCGCATCCCGTCCGCTGCCCGCGAACTCCGGCAGGTGATCGGCCACCCGGTCGCCGAGGTGCAGCGCGCCCCGCTCGGCCAGCACATGGATGAGCGTCGCCGTGATCGCCTTGGACGTGCTGAACACGCAGAACGGCGTGTCCGGCGTCACGAGGATCGGTTCGGCGTCCCGGGGCGCGCCGGGACCGGCACCACGCGCCCAGCCCACCGAGCGATCCAGCACGACCTGCCCCTGCCGCCGCACGCAGACCGTCACCGCCGGGTGGATGCCGCGCCGAAACAGCGTGCGCACGCTGGCCCAGATGCGCTCGACACCGTCCGCCGTCATGCCCACGGATTCGGGGTCGACCTCGCGGTCGCTGCGTCCGATGAGCGGGGTCAGGTCGCGCGGGACAGCGACCCGCCGGAACGGGTCAACGGCGGATGCCCGCAGCGTCGGATGCACGCGCGGAGCGTACGAGCAATGAACGTTCGGTGCGAGCGCAGCGCCCGGGGTGTCGAGGGACGGCAGGCGCAACCATGTGCGGATCGCTGATCTTGGCAACCTCAAGCCGGCGGACGGTAGGTGTCGCGCACCATCTCGTCGATGGCGCCACCTTCGGCCTCGACCGGCTCCATGTAGAGGCGGCCCCATTGCACCAGGTCGTCCGCGACGCCCAGCACCGTCACCCCGCTCATCTCGAACGCCGCCCCGTCGAGGTGGGTTCCGGACCAGCGCCACTCGCCGATCTCGACGTCGCCGGTCGTGGCGTGGGCGATGAGCTCGGCGCGAAAGTCGGGGACGCCGGCGAACACCGCGGTCCAGTTCTGCAGCACTTGTTCCCGACCGCGGAACGCACGGGCCGGGTGCGCCGGCTGCTTGCTGTCGTAGTCGCGCGCGAAACACACTGCGAACGCCTCGGCATCACGGGCGGTCATGGCCGTCAACAGCCGGTCGGTCACCGACACACGACGATTGTGACGCTGCGCGGCCGGGACGGCCAGACCTCCCCACGTCAACACTCATCGGTCGTATGGTGCGGGCGTGAGCTTCAACGTCACGGCCGAGGCGTACGCCCGGTTCATGGGTCGCTTCTCGGCTCCGCTGGCCGACGAGTTCGTCGCGTTGGTCGATCCGCGACCAGGTCGCCGCGCTCTGGACGTGGGCTGCGGACCCGGCGCGCTGACGGCGCTGCTCGTCGAACGCCTCGGCCCGGCGGCGGTGTGCGCCATCGATCCGTCCGAGCCGTTCGTGGCCGCGGCGCGAGCCCGGTTCCCGGACACCGAGGTCCAGCACGGGGTCGCCGAGAACCTGCCCTTCGCGGCCGACAGCTTCGACCTGAGCCTGGCCCAACTCGTCGTGCATTTCATGGCCGATCCGGTCGCCGCCCTGCGCGAGATGAGCCGGGTGACCAGGCCGGGCGGCGTGGTCGCCGCATCGGTCTGGGACTACGGCGGCGACCGTTCGCCGCTCTCGGCCTTCTGGCGGGCCGCGGCCGAGCTGGATCCGTCGGTGACCGGCGAGTCGCACCTCGCCGGCGCCCGGGAGGGCCAGCTCGTCGAGCAGTTCACCGCCGCCGGCCTGGATGACGTCCAGCAATCGGTGCTGACGATCCGGGTGGGGTTCGCCACCTTCGACGAGTGGTGGGATCCGTTCACGCTCGGCGTGGGACCCGCGGGCGTCCACCTCGCCGGGCTGGACCCGCCGCGGCGCGCCGAGCTCGAACAGAGGTGCGCAGCGCTGTTACCGAGCGCGCCGTTCGTGCTCGAGTCGAGCGCGTGGGTCGCCACCGGTCGCGCCTGAACGAGCGCCGGGCGACTGGGTCGCCCGGCGCTCCGGCCCCGTTTGTCAGGACCGCCCCCACCGCTGGAGCTAGTCGTCAGCCGCCATTGACCGCCACCCGCGCGACGCCTCCGTTTACCCCCGGCGCGGACGAGCCGACGGTGACATACATGGCGCCGTCGGGCCCTTGCGCGATGCTGCCGGGCACCGGCAGCTGACCGGCGCCGAAGCGGTCCTGCGTGCTCGGATCGGCGAACGGAATCCGTACGACGTCACCCGGCGGGTTGGCATCGAGGCCGCCGGCGAACATCTCGGTCGCCCAGAAGTTGCCGTTCCGGTCGAACGTGCAGCCCGTAACCGTGGTCAGTCCGGTCGCCCAGAGCGTTGGTTCGGTCGGGAAGTTGGCGTTCGGGTTGACCCGCCACACGTTCGCGAAGCCACCGCCGCCCGGGAAGAACAAGTTCGCGACGAAGTTCAGCGTGCCGACGTAGAGGTACCCGTCGGGCCCGGCCGCGATGCAGGTCGGGGTCGAATCCCGCAACGGCGGTGCCGTCTCGTTGGGGATGTAGGACACCACACGCGCGGTGCCGTCCCGCATGATCTCGCTGATCGTGTTCGCGCCGGCGTCGGCGACGAAGGTGCGGATCCCGCCACCTACTCCCTTGGTGACGAGCACGCCGAACGGGTTGGAGTCCGGGAAGTCGTCGGTGAACAGGTCCTGGTGGTCAGTCGTCCACTGGTACATCTGCGAGCCGACGTCCGATTTCGCGGTCGGGGCGCCGGTGGCGCCGTTTAACCGGTACAAATGACCGGCCTGCGGGTCTCGAATGAGGCCGCCGCTCT
>DATAQD010000148.1:0-14361 GCA_036264855.1 Jatrophihabitans sp.
CTGGGGCACGCCGAGCTGCTGACCTGGGACGGCCAGGGTCACACGTCGTACCTGCAGGGCAGCAGCTGCATCAACAAGTACGTCGACGACTACCTGGTCTCGGACGCCCTGCCGCCCGCCAACACGACGTGCCCGCCGTGAGCAAACCCGTCCTGACCGTCGAGACGCCTCTGGGCGAGGTGACCGCGATCGCGCTGCTTCTCCACGGCGGCCGCGCCACCGGCATGGGCCCGGTGCGGCCGACCCAGCTCGCCGTCGTCCGGATGACCCCGTTCGCCACCTCACTCGAGCGAGCCGGGCGTGGCCGAGGCCTCGCGGTGGCGCGGCTGCGGTACACCGTGCGCGGCTGGAACCGAGCCGAGCAGTCGCCCGTGCCCGACGTGCGGTGGGCGCTGGACGAATTGGCCTCGCGGTTTCCCGGGGTGCGGGTGGCGCTGGTCGGCCATTCCATGGGCGGTCGGGCCGCGTTGTACGCGGCTGACCACGACTCCGTCGAGGCCGTCGTCGGCCTGGCACCGTGGATCGAAGCGGGTGACCCGTACGAGCAACTCACGCGCCGGCGGCTCCTGATCGCCCACGGCGAACGGGATCGGATGACCAGCGCCCGCCAATCGGCTGCCTATGCGGCCCACGCGCGGACCGTCGCCGCCTCGGTTACCTATGTCGCGATCCACGGCGAACGGCATGCCATGCTGCGCCGCGCCAAGCTCTGGCACGCGCTGACCACCGGCTACGTGCTCGACGTCATGGCCGGAGTCGCTCCGTCCGAAACCGTGGATGCGTCGACTGCGAAGGTATTGGGGAAGGTACTTGCGGGAGAGGCTTCCCTCGTCGTCTGATCGATGCAGCACGACGTGGCGACAGGAGGGCAGATGACCGTCACCGACACCGGCGGCGCGCACACCACCCGCATCGATCCGCAGCGCTGGCCGGACATCGCGGTCGTCCCCCACTCACCGATCCGGGCGGCGATCGCCAAGCGCCTGTTCCGCAACGCGGCCAAGCGGATCCCCTTGCGCGTCGAGGAACCGGGCGACACCTGGTACGGCGGCGGCACGGGCAGCGACCCGCTGTTGCGCGTCCTTCGCCCCGACGCGTTCTTCCACCGCCTCGGCGAGACCGGAACGATCGGCTTCGGCGAGGCCTACATGGCCGGAGACTGGACCACGGAGGACCTGCCCGGCGTCCTGGCGGCGTTCGCCGCAAACATGCGAACGATGATCCCGGCGTTGCTCCAGCGATTGCGCAACGCGGTGCTGAGCCACCAGCCGGGACACCACGACAACACGATCGAGGGCGCGCGCAACAACATCCACCAGCATTACGACCTATCGAACGAGCTGTTCTCGCGGTTTCTGGACGAGACCCTGACCTACTCCTCGGCGATCTTCGACGGCGAGCCGCACGATTCGCCCGAGGACCTCGCCGCGGCCCAGCGCCGCAAGATCGACCGGCTGCTCGACGCGGCCGGAGTCGGCCCGGGCACTCGACTCCTGGAGATCGGCACCGGGTGGGGCGAGCTCTCGCTGCGGGCGGCGGGCCGCGGGGCCGACGTCACGACGTTGACGATCTCGACCGAGCAGGCTGAGCTCGCCCGGCAGCGCATCGCCGACGCCGGTCACGCCGACCGCGTCGCCGTCCTCTTGCGGGACTATCGCGAGGTCACCGGTCGCTACGACGCCGTCATCAGCGTCGAAATGATCGAGGCCGTCGGCGCGAACCACTGGAGCACCTACTTCAAGACCATCGACCGCCTACTGAAACCGGGCGGGCGGGTCGGCCTACAGGCGATCCTGCAGGACGACTACACGGTGCGGGCCACGAAGGACACCTACACCTGGATCCGCAAGTACATCTTCCCGGGCGGGCAGATCGCCTCGGTGGAAGCGATCGAGCAGACCCTCGCTACCCACACGTCCCTGAAGGTCGCCGACCGGTACAGCTTCAACCGGCACTACGCCGAGACGCTGCACCGCTGGCGGACGCGGTTCGAGGAGCGCGCGGCCGAGGTTGCCGCCCTCGGCTTCGACGAGACGTTCCGCCGCATGTGGTCGCTCTACCTCGCCTACTCCGAGGCCGGGTTCCGCTCCGGCTACCTCGACGTCGCCCAATTCACCCTGACGAAGGCCCGTATGTAGGCGGGATCGGGCTTCGATCTCGGCCGCTCGCTGCGCTCGGGGCGCTTGTTTGATCACCACCGAGGTTGGCGCGAAACGCGCGTCAGCCTTCTCGATAGCCTTCGGTGTGATCGTCGTACTGGGCCTGGCTGCCGCGGTGTTCTACGGGGTCGGCGACTTTGCGGGCGGCATCGCCTCACGGCGCATCGGTGCTGTCACCGTGCTGCTGTGCAGCTATCCGGTCGGCGCGGTGCTCATGGCCGTCATGCTGCCCGCGTTCCCCGGTCACCTCGACCTGCGGTCCGCGGTCTTCGGCATCCTCGGCGGCTCCGCAGGGCTGCTGGGTGTGGTGCTCATGTACAGCCTCATGACGATCGCCCCGATCAACGTCATCTCGCCGGTCACCGCGGTCCTGGCTGCGATCGTCCCCATCGTCGTCGGCGTCGGGATCGGGGAACGCCCCCGTGTGTCCGCGTGGTTCGGGATCGTCCTCGGCCTCGGCGCGGTGATCCTGGTCAGTCGGACGAACGACACCCATCCGCACGGGCGGATCGGGACCCGGACGCTCCTGCTGGCCTTCGTCTCGGGCCTCGGCTTCGGCTTCTACTTCGTGTTCCTCGCCCGCGCCGGCGACGGGTCCGGCCTGTGGCCGCTCGTGATCTCCCGCTTCGCCTCGGCGGCACTGATCGTGCCGCTCGCCCGCGCTCGCGGCGCATTCCAGGTGATCCGCGGCCGCACGCTCGCGGTCGTCGTCCTGGCCGGTGCCTGTGACGCCCTGGCGAACATGTGCTTCCTGCTCGCCTCTCGCGCGGGCCTGCTGTCCTTGGCCAGCGTGCTGACTTCCCTGTACCCGGCTACGACGGTGATCCTCGCGGTCTGGCTGCTGCGCGAGCACACCAGCCCGGTCCAACGGCTGGGGCTGGCCCTGGCCGCGGGCTCGATCGTGCTCATCACTGTCTAGCTGCGCCATACTGGCGCCGTGCTCGTCATCATCGTGATCGTCGCCGTCATCGTCGTCCTCGCCGTCGTCATGGCATGGGCCGACCGGCGCGATCGGGCGAAGGGGCACGTCAACCGCGGTGTGCGCGACATGGGCGCCGCCATCCGGGCCGGCAAGGAGCAAAAGCTCGCCCTCCAACTGCGCGACCGCCCGCGACGCCGCAAGCGCCGCTGACGACCTCCCAGCGGGCGGTGCAGGCGGTCGCGTTGCTCCGGTACTCCATGGGCGGGCTGATCGTGCGGTGGGCGCGGTGCCGCCAGTCCCAGCCCGACGAGGGCTACCCGCCGAGCCTGCTGGTGCAGGACGCGGTAACCGTGTCGACACCCCACCTCGGGGCGAACATCGCGAACGACACGGACAAGCCCGGGCACTGGTGATCTCGTACGACCAACCGGGGCCGCAATTCTGGTCGTGCGAATCCAGGAGCCAGGCCGGTCGATACGCCGCGTCACCGGTATTCCGACGCGCGGCCTTTTCCTAGCGACGCGGGGTCGACGTCGAGCGGGAGCGTGACGACGAGAGACGTTCCGCCGCCCGGAGGGCTGTCGATCCTGATCGTCCCGCCGAGCGCCTCGACGCGATCGCGCAAGCCGACGAGTCCCGAGCCCCGGCCGGAATCCGCTCCGCCGACGCCGTCGTCGCGAATCGAGAGCCGTAGGCCGCCGTCGCTCAGCGCGAGTGAAACCTCGATGCCCGAGGCCCGCGCATGCTTGGTCGCGTTGGCCATGGCCTCGGAAGCGACGAAGTACGCCGCCACCTCGATCGGCTCCGGGAGTCGCGCATCCGTGGCGAGATGGAGCTCGACGGGAATCGCCGAGCGGCGCGCGAGCGTCCGTAAAGCCGGACCGACACCACCCGCGGAAAGGATCGCGGGGTGGATGCCTCGCGAGATCTCCTGCAGGTCCTCGACCGCGGCGGCCAGCGCGGTCGCGACGCGGGACAGCTCGGCTCGAAGATGGCGCCGTTCAGGAGGGACATCCGCCGCCGCGGCCCGGACCGCCAGCCCGAGCGAAACCAGTCGCTGCTGCGTGCCGTCGTGCAGGTCTCGCTCGATCTGGCGGCGAGCCTCGTCGGACGCCGCAACGATCCGCCGGCGCGAGGCGGCAAGCTCGGCGCGGCTGTCCGCATTGGCGATTGCGGTGGCGAGGAGCTCGGTGAAGTCGGTCAGGCGCTGTTCGGCGTCGGCCGGGAACTGCTTGCGGTTGGTCCCGGCGGCAATCGCCCCCCAGAGGGATCCCCCGACCAGGATCGGGACCGCCACGGCGCAACGAATCCCCAACCGTTGGACGCGACGGTCGACGAACTCCGAAGCGCGGCTGTAGTCGTCGACGCGTGCCGACCGGCCGGTTCGGACGACCGTGGTCAAGGCCAAGTTCGACTCGAGCGTCACCCGACTCCCCACGGGCAGTTCGCTTCTCGCGGTCCCGCTGCTGGCAACGACGGCCATCGTCCCATCCGGCTCCAGCCGCCCGATCGTTGTGGCCTGCGCGTCGAGGAGGCGCTCCCCCTCCTCGGCGACAGCTGAGAAGACGTCCGCCGGCGACACGCCCCGGGCCACGATGGTCGCCACGCGCCGCAGCGCCGCCTGTTCGCCGACCAGCCGCCGCAGCTCGCTTTCGGCCTGCCGGCGCTCCGTCACGTCGCGGCCCACCCCATACATGGATCTCTCCTCGGGGAGGGGAGTCGACGTCCACTCGAGCACTCGGTACGAGCCGTCCTTGCGGACGTAGCGGGTCTCGAACGATGTGACCTTGTTCCCCTGACGGATCCGGGCCGTCGCTGCGGCTGTCTTTTCACGGTCGTCGGGATGGACGAACTCGAGGTAGGGCCGCGACAGGAACTCGTCCGACGAGTAGCCGAGTATCTGTTCGACGGCCGGATTGACGCGCGTGAAGTGTCCTTCGAAGTCGGCGACCGCGATCAGGTCGGAAGAGAGATTGAAGATGCGGTCGATCTCGTCCTGCGCTCTGGCCCGCCGTGCTCGGTTGACCCCGAGCGCGCCGGCGAGGGCGGCGAGGACGAGTCCGCCGGCGACGACGATCCACGGCAGGACCGCCGATGCGCCGTAGACCGATTCCTGCGGCACGGCGACATCGAATCGCTGTCCCGACTCGGTGAAGGTGTGGCGCACGGCCGGCGCGCCGCCAAGCTCTCCAGCGGAGCTGCCCCCAACAGTGAGCTGCAACCGCGCCGTGCCGGTGGCCGCAGCGCGCAACGACGCTTCCGGCACGAACAACACCGCGAACCCTGGTTTGACGACTCCGCCGATGACGCTCGGAGCGAACCTCACCAGATAGAGCCCCTGCTCGCCGTCTCGCAGGGTCGCCAGCGGGGTTGCGCGTACCTCATCGACCGCGCCGGCACGGGTCATCGCCGCCGCCACGCCCGGTTCCCCACCGAGATCGATCCCGTGCACCGCCATGGGCGGGATGCCGGAGACGAGAGTCGCCGGCAAATACGACGACCGCGGGCTGACGGGCACGATCCTGAGGCGCCGGTCGATCGTGACGATGGGGTTGCCGGTGCGCCGCTCGTACTCGGCCCGCTGCGCAGCCGGAATCCGCTCGACCCACGCCGCGGCGGGGAAGCCAGCCGGGCTGAGCCATCTCGATGCGTTGCTTTCGAACTCGTCGCTCGCGACCGGGCTCCCGGCGACGCTCGCCATGAACCGGCTGAGGCTCTCGGCGAGGGAGGATCCCTGTTCGAGCCGGCCGCGGATCTGCGCGGCCGCGACCTCGGCGCGATGCTCGGTATCCAGGCGCGCCTCTCGCTCGCCGACCAGGCGGGTTCCTACGAAAGCCGCAATGGTCAGCCCGAGGACCAACGCCACTGGTGCGATCTGCCGAGGTCGCACGCTCCACCCCCGGTCGGGCACCACACAAGTTTCCCCCTCTGCCCTCGCGTGAGGAAGCTGTTCTTGGACGCCGGCGCAGGGCGCGCTAGGGTGACGGCGTCGGTCGAGAGGGCCCGGAAAGTGAAGATTCGGTCGTCTCGGCGGTCCCGTTAAACCGAGGGTGCCATCGGAGCAAGCGGCTTCCGACTGCACGCGCGCCACGCGCGCGGAAAGACCCTTCCCTCCGGATGGGCATCGCCGTTGATGCCCGGACGAGGAAGTTCGATGACCGACGAGCCCCACGGCCCACCCAGCGGCGGCTTCCGCCCACCGGTGACCCGGCGGTCATTCCTCCAGTCCGCGGCCGCGGCGGTCGGGGTGCCGTTCGCGGGATCGCTGGTCGCGGCCTGCGGCGGCCGGGCCGCGCCGCGCTCCAAGCATTTGCTCGTCGCCGCCGCAACGACCCCGCCCAGCCTCGACTGGGAGCTGGTGTTCGGCAAGGAGGTGTACGACCACATCTTCAACTTGAACGACCGCCTGACCCGCTGGAAGGAGATCCCGGCGCCCGGCGAGCCGGGCGGCTTTGACCTCGCTTGGCAGGCCAACAACTTCAACGAGATCACCGAACCGCGCATGGCCGAGGGTTGGGAGGTCACCAACGGCGGGAAGACGTATACGTTCTCGCTCCGGAAGGGCTGGCCAAGCCACGCGGGTAACGAGTTCACCTCCGCGGACGTGAAGTGGGCGTACGACCGAAGCTTCGCGCTGCACGGCATCACGAGCTTCTACAACAGCCTCGCCACGATCGAGCGGCCCGACGATGTCACGGCCCTGGACAAGTACACGGTCCGCATCGAGCTGGCCGAGCCGGGGCCGGACCTGCTCCTCACGATGAGCACGTTCTGGCGCGTGATCGCCGACTCCAAGCTGGCGAAGAGCCATGCCACCCCCAGCGATCCCTGGGCGAAACAATGGCTCAAGCACCACGAGGCGGGCTTCGGCCCGTTCAAGCTCGATAACCTCAGCCCCGGGCACGACGTCGTCTGGGTGGCCCACAAGGAGCACCCCTTCCCGCCCGAATTCGACCAGATAACGTTCCGGTACGTGCCGGCGTCGTCCGACCGGCTCGCCACGCTGCAGTCCGGACAGGCGCAGGTCGCCCAGTTCCTGTCGCCCACCGAGATGCGACGGGTGCAGGCCAGCCCCGACCTGCGCCTGTGGAACTTCCAGGGCTATGTCATCGCGCAGTGCCCCATGAACCCGAGGTATCCGCCGCTCGATGACGTCCGGGTCCGACAGGCACTGTCATACGCGACGCCCTACCAGCAGATCGTGGACAAGGTTTACAAGGGGTTCGCCGGGCTGGCCTCGGGCCCGCTCTCGGACCACGCCGCCGGGTTCGATCCGTACCTGCACCCGTACACCTACAACCCCGAACGGGCCCGCCATCTGCTGCGCGAGGCCGGCCATGCGTCCGGGTTCACGACGACGCTCGCCTACAACACCGCCGACCCGCTCGGAGAGCCCGTAAGTGCCCTGCTCCAGAGCGCGTTCCGCGCCGTCGGTGTGACGCTCGAGCTCGACGCGCTCCCGCCCTCGATCTACCCGGACGCGCTGTATGCCGGCAAGCGGCCGATGTTCTTCTACGAGGGCGGCGCCGATTCGCCGGACCCCGCCTACGCGCTGGGGCTGTTCTACCAATCGACGAGCTCCAACAACTGGGTCGGATACAACAGCGCGAAGACCGACGCCTGCCTGGCCAAGGCCGGCCGCCCGGAACTGACCTGGGACCAGCGCGTCGAGGAGCACGAGCACTGTGCGGAGATCATTGCCCACGACGCCGCCTGGCTCTGGATCGCGCAGCCCGGGTTCCAGGTGAGCACGCGCAGGACCTTGACCGGGATCAACTGGTACGCCGGCGAGGCGGTCGATTGGTCCAAGGTCCGCTACGCAAGCTGAATTCGGGCCAGCGCCTACTCGTTCGCCACCGGTGCTCGCTGCGCAAGCCGCCCGATCCGTCGTCGCGCGCGGATGAATCGCCACCGCCCGTGGGTACCTTGGAAGCATGGTGGTTCTGATCGTGGTGCTGCTCGTGCTCCTGGTTGTCCTCCCCATCGTCGGATGGGCGCTCTGGCTGCTGATCAGTGCGGCATTCGTCGGGGCGATCATCGGGGGCCTGGCCCGTCTCGTGCTTCCCGGCCGTCAGGAAATCGGGATCTTCAGCACCATCGTCATCGGGTGGATCGGATCGTTGTTCGGCAGCCTCATCGGCCGCCACGTGTTCCACGTCGGGACGTTCCTCACCGTCCTGTGCGAGATCGCCGTCGCCGCGATTCTGGTCGCGATCGCGAGCAGCGGTGCGGGGAACTCGGTTGCGCGTCGGAGCGCCACGCTGCGCTGGTAGCCGTCTCGAGCGCCGGGATGCACACCGAGATCTCGCCGCGGCAGTTCCGCGCGGCTGACGGCGTCGACGACTGACGCCTCTTCTTCGACGGCACGAATGCGTGCCGATCGCAGTCCCTGGATAGCCGAGCGCAGCCGGACCCTGCGCGACGGTAGCGGGACCGCCGCGAACTAGGCCAGCACCGCCGCCCGAACCACGACCGCGCCGGCTGTGCAAACGGTTAGTTTGCCTAAGTGTTGGCGTGATCACCTTGCCCCTAAGCGCACTAACCCGATAGGAAAGATATGCCGGTTTTGATCAATCGATCTCCAGTGATTGGATCTTCATGCCTCTACCCCCTTCGGCCGTCGACCTGGACCGCTTCGACGAGGTGATGACACCGACGCGCCGGCGCGCGTTGGTGACCATCGCCCTTGGCGAGTTCGTCGACGGCTACGACCTGATCGTCATCGGCGGCGTCCTGCTCGCCGTCGGCCCGCAATGGCACCTGAGCACGGGGCAGACAGGGCTGCTCAGCGCGATCACGTTCTTCGGCTCGGCGGTGGGAGCCGTTGTCTTTGGCGACCTGGCCGACCGGATCGGACGGCGCCGCATCTTCGTGGTGAACCTCGTCGCGTTCGTCGGACTCACCGTGCTGTCCGCGATGGTCCCCGGCTTCGCGCTGCTGCTGGTAACGCGCGCCTTGATCGGCGTGGCCATCGGTGCCGACATAGCGGCCAGCATGTCCTTCCTCGCCGAGCTGTCGCCGAAACAGTCCCGAGGCGGCTGGATGGGGGCGTTCCCGCAGATCGCCTGGACCGTCGGTGCGCTCGTCTCCGTCTTCACCGACGCAGCACTGCTGGAGTGGGGCGGCCCGCACGCGTGGCGGTGGATGCTCGCCCTCGGCGCCGGGCCGGCCGTCGTCGTGTTGTTGTTGCGCAGGTCGCTGCCCGACTCGCCCCGCTGGCTGCTTTCGCAGGGCCGTGACGCGCAGGCGCACGAGGCCTTCGCCGAACTCGGGATTCCCGGCACGTTGACCGCGGCGCCGGAGCCGGCGCCGGTGCGGCAGTCGGTGCGCGCGTTCGCGGAGGTGTTCCGGGCGCCGTGGACCGCGGCCGCGCTGTTCGCCGTGTTGGTGACCGGGCTGTCCGCCTACGTAGGGGGCGCGTCGAGCGTGCTGGGGCCCTACGTATTCCAACAGATCGGCAACCTCACGCCGGTGCAGTCCGAGCTGGCCGGCGCCGTCATCTGGGCGGGCGGCATCAGCGGCGCGGTCACCGCGTTCTTCGTGCTCGACCGGATGAGCCGCGTCACGAGCCTGGTGATCGCGTTGCTCGGCGTCTTCGGCGTGTACCTGATGATGATCACGGTCGCCTGGGGCACCAGCTGGCTGATTCCGTTGTACTTCCTGCAGGGCTACTTCACGTGGTTCGGTGCCTCGGTCAACTGGATCCTCGCCGGCGAGCTGCTGCCCACCCGGCTGCGCGGCCGCGCGCTGGGCCTCGCGCACGGGTTCTCGCGCGCCAACATCGGCGTCAGCGCCTGGATCGTCCCGCCGTTGCTGGCCAGCGTCGGCTTCCGGCCGCTCGTGCTGACCTTCGGCACGCTCGGCGTGCTGCTCGCCGGCTATTCGCTGACCGCTCGCCGATTCGACGCGGCGGGCCGCTCACTGGACGACGCCAGTCACGACGAGCAGCTGCGCGGCCTTCGCGGGGCGGCGTCGCACCCCGCGAGACCACCCGTAGCGCGGACCCTCGGCGAGCCCACCGCAGTGTTCGGGGAGGCGTGAACCGATGACGAACGCATCCCGTCCAGATCAGGTCCGCAACGTCGTGCTGATCGTCTTCGACACCCTGCGCAAGGACGCCGTCGGCAGCTACGGCGAGCGTCCCGACTGGGGTCCGGACTTCCCAGCCATCGCCACTCCGAACCTCGACGCGTTCGCGGCGGAATCGGTGCGATTCACGCGGGCCTACCCGGAGTCGTTGCCGACCCTGCCCGCCCGCCGCGCCCTCTACACCGGGCAGCGGACCTACCCGTTCCACAACGGTCGCTTCCGGCTCAAGGGTGACTTCGTGCCGGCCGCCGGGTGGGGACCGATCCCGGAGGAGCAGCACACCCTCGCGGAGCTGTTCGCCGCGGCCGGATACCGCACCGGTCTCGTCTCGGACCTCTACCACCAGTTCAAGCCGAGCAAGAACTTTTGGCGCGGCTTCGACGAGTGGCAGTTCGTCCGCGGTCAGGAAACCGACCCGTCGCGGTCGGGGCCGAGGCCGTCGCGCGAGGAGCTGGACCGTTGGGTGCCGGCTGAGCTTCGCGAGCTGCGGGACGCGGAACTGCGCAAGTCCGGACTGCTGCGCGGCGACCGGACCGACTGGTTCTCCGGTCGCATCCTGCGCAACATGCACGATCGCGGCAGCGAGGAGGCCTGGTTCAACGCGCAGGTGATGCAGGGCGCGGCGAAGTGGCTGCAGCAGAACGCCGACGCCCGGCGGACCGGCGAAGGCGTGTTCCTCACCGTGGAGTCCTTCGACCCGCACGAGCCGTGGTTCGTGCCGGAGCATTACCGCCGCCGCTACGACGACTCGGACGGCCGCGAGCAGGTCATCTCGCCCTACGCTGAGGTCAACCTGCCGCCGGACCTGCTGCACCGTACCCGGGCTAACTACGCCGGACTGGTGACCATGGTCGACCGTTGGTTCGGCCATCTGATCGAGCAGCTTCGGGTGGGCGGCTGGCTGGACGACACGCTGGTCGTCGTCGCATCCGATCACGGGCACAGCCTCGGCGAGCACGGGTACATCGGCAAGCGGCAATACCCGTCCGAACCCGAGGTCGTCGACGTGCCGCTGCTGGTGCGCCATCCCGCGGGCTTCGGCGCCGGCACGGTGCACGACGGCTGGGTGCAGTTCCACGATGTCGCCGCCACGATCCTCGACGCCGCCGGCGTCGCGGCGCCGGAACCGATCGACGGGCGCTCGTTCCTCGACGCGGCGCTGCACGGCGGCGCGCCGATTCGCGATTCGGTCGTCGTGGGCTGGTCCTCGGCGGTCACCGTGGTGACCGAGGAATGGTGGCTCAACGCCAAGGTCGACGGCACCGGCGCGTTCCTGCATCCGCGCAGCGGCGTCCAGGTCGCCTCGACCGACCTCGGGAAGAACCTCGCCGAGGAGCAGCCGGAGGTCGTCACCCAGCTGTTCCAGCACGCCGTCGCAGAAGCCCAGGGCGGGTTCCCGGAGTTCCTGCTCGAGGAGGCCGCAGCGGCCGAGGACGCCCCCGGTTGCTCGCCCCTGGCCGCCGGTGAATAACGGCCGCCCCATCGAAAGGAAGCGATCATGACAACCCAACTCAGCGCCCGAACCGACGAAACCCGCTCGGCCGAGCCCGGCTACGACACGATCACCGTGCACAGGGTCGGTGCCCATATCGGCGCGGAGATCGGCAGCGTGCGAATCGGCGGCACGGTATCGGCGGCCCAGATCGAAGAGATCCAGCGTGCGCTCGCCCAGCACAAGGTGGTGTTCCTGCGCGAGCAGCAGGCCGCCGGGGACGCCGATCAGCGGGCCTTCGCCGCGCTGCTCGGCACGGTGACCAAGCCGCACCCGACGGTCGCCGGGGACGGGGACGCCGTCCTGCCCATCGACTCCGAACACGGCAAAGCCAACAGCTGGCACACCGACGTGACGTTCGTCGACCGGATCCCATCGGTCAGCATCCTGCGGGCGATCACGCTGCCGCCCTACGGCGGCACCACGGTGTGGGCGAACACGACCCGGGCGTACGACCTGCTCCACCCCGGCCTCAAGGCGCTGGCCGAGAAGCTGTGGGCCGTCCACTCGAATCTGTACGACTACGCCGCCGAACGGGACGAGAAGCGGATCGGCGGCATCGACGTCAAGGAGCAGGCGTACCGCGACGAGTTCGGCCACCTCGAGTTCCAGACCGAGCACCCGGTGGTCCGGGTACATCCGCGGACCGGCGAACGGACGCTGTTGCTCGGCCACTTCGTCCGCCGCATCGTCGGGCTGTCCAGCCGCGACTCGCAGGATCTGTTCAACCTGCTACAGCGGCACATCGCCCGCCTCGACAACACCGTGCGGTGGAACTGGCGCCACGGTGACGTGGCGATCTGGGACAACCAGGCCACCCAGCACTACGCCGTCGACGATTACGACGACCAGCCGCGCCGGTTGCATCGCATCACGCTGGCCGGCGACGTACCGGTCAGCGTGGACGGCATGCGCAGTGTCGTGCGGAAGGGTGACGCGGCCCACTTCTCGCCGGTCGCCGCCTGAACTGCCGTCCCGTAGGGCAAGCAGCGGTACTGGCTCCTCCCGTGTCGTCAATTGCGGACGCCGGCGTTGACGGCACGGGAGGGCAGGAGTCGCCGCGGACCGGGTTAGGTCGCGACGACCTTCACCGCCGCCTTGACCGCGTCCGCGCGGGCCGTGTCGTGCGTCGAGGTCGCTTTGACGAGCCAGGACGGCGCCGAACCGGTCGCGGCCCTGCTGGTCACCGTCACCACGATCCGGTAGTTGCTCGCTGTGCCCGGCGCGACGCTTGCGGTCAGATACGTGCCCGCCACGACCCGACGCGTGATGTCCGTTCGGCCGGCGTAATAGCGCACGGTGAAGCCGGTTCGACTACCCGGGCCGTGGAGCCGGAAGCTGTCAGAGGCGGTTCCGTCGTTCTGCACCCGGAGCGAGAACGATTCCGCGGTGCCCCGTTTGCGCTTGGCCGTGACGGTCTGATGCGTGCCGGTCAGGTTGTAGATGTTGTTCCCGAGGTACGTGCGGGCTGCGGACAACTTGAGCAGCGCGTCCGGGCGGTATCTGACGACCTTCACCACAGCCTTGACCGCGTCCACCCGGGTCGAGTCGGCCACAGAGGTGGCTGTGACGAGGCGGGACAGGATCGAGCCGACGGTGGCCCTGCCGCTGACCGACACGACCAGGCGGTAGGTCTTGATCCCGCCCGCCAGCAGCGCCTGGGTCTGGAACGTGCCAGCGACGACGGCGGCGGTGATGTCCGCCGTCCCGTTGAAGTAGCGCACAGTGAAGCCGGGCGCGGCGCCGGCGCCTTGCAGGCGGAACGAGTCAAGGTCGGTGCCGTCGTTCTGCACCTTGATGCTGAACTCCTCGGCGGCGCCCTGCGTCTTCGCGGCCGTGACTGTCTGGTTGGTTCCGCTCGGGTTGAAGACGTTGGTGCCGACGTAGGTGGCGGCCGAAGCCAGCTTGATCGAGGCGCCGGGCCGGTGGCCGAGGACGTCGAGAACAGTGCCGGACGTGGTCTGGCCGTCGGGGTTCGTCGTCGAGATCCGGCAGGAGAAGCCGGCGGTCGCCGCGGTCGTGTTGAGGTCCAGGTCGATTTCGGTCGGCGACACCACCGTCACCCCGTTGACCTGGACGCCGCAGCCGACGCTCGCATGCAAGCGGTGCGGGAAGCCCGGGCCGGGGTCGAACCATTCCTGCCCACCGGTCGCCGTACCGGTCACTGTGACATGGACGCTGGCCAGCCCTTGGGGAACCTGGCCCGAGATGGCGGACGGCGTCGGTGGGCCGGGGGCGGCCAGCCGCGCAACCTTGACCCCCCAGCTGTTGGGCCCGCTCGCGTACTCCTGGATCGTCCACATCGTCTGGTTGTCCTGCGGATCGACACGGGTGAGCGAGTAGTCGCCCCAACGCCGACCGCCGCTGCCGCCGGGGTCCGCCGGCGGGTTGTAGGCGCCGCCGGGGAAGGCGTAGGTGGTGGGGGCGTCGGTGGTGCCGACCGGGTCGCTCGGTAGCCGGCCCGTGTACCAGGCGCCGGGCTTCGCGGCATTCCCGGCGCTGCTCCCGCCCATCGCCATGATGCCCTGCCCGGACACGGCCACCGTCGGCATCCAGTAGAACGTCGGATTGGTCGCCGCGCTGTCGAAGATCGTGCCGCTCTGGGCGAGGCTCGGTCCCGTTGCGGGATTGATCTCGTACCAGCGCGAGCCGTCGCGGGTGGCATTGCTGGCCACGCCGGACGCATTGACGCCGATGTT
>DATAQD010000178.1:0-6271 GCA_036264855.1 Jatrophihabitans sp.
CGTCGGTGTGCCAGCTGTTGGCTTTGCCGTGTTCGGAGTCGATGGGCAGGACGGCGTCCCCGTCCCCGGCGACCGTCGGGTGCGGCTTGGACGAACCACACCGGCAGTTCCTACAACGGCCAGGAGAACTCCGACGAGTGCGCCTGGATCGCGGCCGGTTCTACGGGCGGCGCGGCCAACATCACCTTCAGCACCGGCACGTTCGCCGAGCAAGCCTCGTGGTCCAACGACACCAACAACTGCGCGATCACCCACCCGATCGTCGGCGGCGGCAGCACCGGCAACACGGTGACCGTCACCAACCCGGGTGGCCAGACCGGCACGGTGGGCACGCCGAAGAGCCTTCAGATCAGCGCTTCCGACTCCGGCGGCCTGGCCCTCACCTACACCGCCACCGGCTTGCCCACGGGCCTGTCGATCAATGCCTCCACCGGTCTGATCTCTGGCACGCCGTCCGCGGCGGGCACGTTCAGCACGACCGTCACCGCGAAGGACAGCACGAACGCGTCCGGCAGCGCGACGTTCTCGTGGGTGATCAGCACCAGCGGCGGCGGCTGCAGCGGGCAGAAGTTGGTCAACCCCGGCTTCGAGTCCGGATCAACCGGCTGGACGGCCACGGCGGGCGTGATCAGCACCGACGGTGCCCACGCCCACGCCGGGACGGGTTACTCCTGGCTGGACGGCTACGGCTCCGCGCACACCGACTCGATCTCGCAGACGGTGACGATCCCGGCCGGGTGCGCCGCCTCGCTGACCTACTACCTGAGCATCACCACCAGCGAGACCACCACCACGACGGCATACGACAAGCTGACGGTGACCGTGAACGGCACCTCGATGCAGTCGTTCTCCAACCTGAACAAGGGCGCATACGCCCAGCGCACCGTCAGCCTTTCCTCATACGCGGGTCAGACGGTGACGATCAAGTGGACCGGGGTAGAGGATTCCTCGCTCCCGACGTCGTTCTTCGTGGACGACACCGCGCTCACGTTGAGCTGAGTTCGTAGGCAGCGGGCCGCCGGATCGACCCCGGCGGCCCGCTGTCGCCTGCTAGGTGCGCGGCCGACTGTCCCGGAAATGCCGTACTCACCACGCATCGGCATGATGGACGCACCATGCCAAAACGCAGCTCGCCGGGGCGGAACGCGGCCGTCGGCGCGCTCGTCCTGGTGCTCGCGGTCGCCCTCGGACTCGTGATCGCTCGGGCGAACGACCTGCCCACGAAGTCGGTCGCCGGACCGTCCGCAGTGCCCGGCGTCGCGTCGAGCGTCGCGGTCAAGATCGCGGCAACGGACGGCGTCACCCTGGTCGCCCAGGTGTTCACGCCGACGGGCCACGGCCCCTTCCCGCTCGTCGTGATGCCTGCGAGCTGGGGCCAGGGCCCGGGGCAGTACACCCAGATCGCCCGCCGATTCGCCGCGTCCGGGTATGAGGTGCTCGCCTACGGACAGCGCGGTTTCGGCGGCTCCGGCGGTTTGATCGATCTCGCCGGCGAGGCGACGCAGACCGACGTCAGCACCGTCATCACCTGGGCTTTGAAGTACACGCCCGCGTCCCGCACGAAGATCGCCTCCGTCGGCATCTCGTACGGCGCGGTCATGTCGTTGCTCGCCGCCGCACGGGACCCCCGGATCCGGGTGGTGGTCGCGATGAGCGGGTGGAGCGACCTGGCCGCCGCGTTCGCCCCATCGGGTACGCCCAACGTGGCCGCGCTGCACGTCGTGCTCTCGGCCGACCTTGCGGCGGGCAAGCTGACCAGCCAGGTGGGGCAGCTTGCCCTCAGCCTCCGGTCCGGCAACGCCGCGTCGCTACTCGCCGCGTTGTCCCCGACCCGTTCCGCGGACTCCCTTGTCCCCCAGCTCAACCGGAACGACCCCGCGATCATGATCGCGAACCCGTACGAGGACTCGCTGCTCTATCCGGCGAACATGGTGCCGTTCTTCGACCAGCTCAGGACCCCCAAGCGGCTGCAACTTGCGCCCGGCGATCACGGCGGCCCGGAGTTCGCGGCGCTGTCGGGCAAGCCGGACACGACCCTCGACGACGCGCTCGGCTGGGTCGACCACTACCTGCGGGGCACCGAGAACGGCATCGAGCACGCCGACCCGATCCAGTTGCAGGACATCGTGACCCGGACGTGGCACGGCTACCGCACCTGGCCCGTCGCCTCCACCGCCGTCGAGCTCGGTGCTCCCAACGCGCCGGAGAACGTCGTGACGTCGGGGGCTGCCCCGTGGACCCGCACCGTGACGACCGGCACCGACACGGTGGCGGGCAGCGGCCCGCCGATCTACACGGCACCCAATCCCTACCAGCCGCCCCGGATCTCGATCGGCTCGATCGCGCCGGCTCAAGCCTTCGTCTGGAACGGCGCGCCGCGCACGGAGCCGCTGCTGATCTCTGGTCGACCCACGCTGCACGTCACCGCGACGTCTTCGACCGGTGCGGGCACCCTGTACGCGTACATGTATGACGTGGACGCGGCCGGCGACGCGAGCCTGATGACGTTCGCGCCGTACACGTTTGCGAGCTCCGGTTCAGCGCTGACGATCCCGCTGGGCCCGACGTCGTGGACGGTGGCGACCGGCCATCACGTAGCCCTGGTCGTCGACTCCGTCGATGCGCGCTACCTCTCGGCCGCACCGATCGGCAGCACGCTGACGCTGTCCTCGCCTGCGACGCTCGACGTCCCGACCGGTTCCTGACCCGGTTGCGCGGAACGCCCAGTGCTTCGGCTGCGCCGAGCCGCCGAAGCTCGCCCGGCGACGGACGGATTCAACCGGTTGTGAGCCCGGCGAGATCGGCGAGGGTCGCCCGCATGACCTCGGCCAGCTGTGCGTCCTCTGGCTCGGTAACCCAGCGCTCGAACGCCACTCGGAACACGGCCACTCCGGTCTCGGCGGCGAGTGACGCGACGGCCGGGGCGACGCCTCGCTGCTGCAGCGCCCCGGCGAGGGCGGTCGCGAGCGACGCCATCTTGATCAGCTCGCGCTCGCGCAGCTCCGGCGTCGCCGCGATGACGGCCTGCCGGCGCCGGGAGTAGTCGCGGCGGTCGGCGAACAGCCCGGCCACGGTGAGCAGGGCGGCCGCGATGGCGTCCATCGGCGGCGCCGACGGCGGCGCGGCCGCCAGCGCGCCGATCATGCGCTGCTCGAGTTCCTGGGAGCCGGCGAAGAGCACCTCGCGCTTGTCGGCGAAGTGCCGGAAGAACGTCCGCGCGGTCACGCCGGCGCGGTCGGCGATCCCGGCGACGGTCGTGCGTTCGAAGCCCTGTTCGGCGTAGAGCGCCAGCGCGGCCTCACGCAGCCGTCCCGCCGCGTCAGGTTCCCACCGTCCCATGGCGCACGATCCTAGTGATGACATTGAGTGACGTCACCTGGTAGCGTCAATCATGTCACTCAATGACATCACGGAAGGGCACTTTCATGCGCGTGTTCATCACCGGGGCCTCTGGCCACGTCGGCTCGGCCCTCGTTCCCGAACTGCTCCAGCACGGCCACTCGGTCGTCGGCCTGGCCCGCTCCGACGCGGCCGCCGCCCGCCTCGCCGATTGGGGCGCCGACGTCGTTCGGGCCGACCTCGACGACATCGACGGCCTGCATGCCGCGGCCCGGGCGGCCGACGGCGTCGTCCACCTCGCGTTCCGGCATGACGCGATGCGGTCCGGCGACCTCAGTGGCGCCGCGGAGAGCGACCTTGCCGCGCTGCGGACGATGGCCGAGGCCCTGGCCGGAACGGACAAGCCGCTCGTCGGCACGTCGGGGACGGCCTTGCTCGCCCGCGCCTCATTGGGCCGCACCGGAACCGAGGACGACACCGTGCCCGGCGGCTACCGCATCGACGCCGAGAACTTCGTCATCGGCTTCGCGGACAAGGGCGTTCGGTCGTCGGTCGTGCGGCTGCCACCGATCACCCACAGCACCCTCGACCACCATGGCTTCGCGCCGGCGCTGATCGCCTTCGCCCGCCAGCACGGCGTCTCGACCTACGTCGGCGATGGATCCAACCGCTGGCCGGCCGTCCACACCCTCGACGCCGCACGGCTGTACCGGCTCGCGCTCGAGTCCGCGCCGGCGGGCACCCGGCTGCACGCCGTGGGCGACGAGGGCATCGCGTTCCGCCGCATCGCCGAGGCGATCGGGCACGGACTGGATCTGCCGGTCCGCTCGATCGAGCCGGACCAGGCCGCCGAGTACGTCGCCTACCTGGCGCCCTTCGTCGCCCTCGACAACCCGACGTCCGCGGCTCGCACCCGCGAGTTGCTCGGTTGGCAGCCGACCCGGCCGGGCCTGCTCGACGACCTCGACCAGGGCCACTATTTCGAGGGGAAGGCCGCGTAACACTCCCGGGGTATCGGTCGGCACCGTCGACGCCCCCGGACTGCGGCTGAAACGGCACAGACCCTCGCGGCACGATCGCCCTTCGGCGAGCGCTCGCCGCCAGGCCCGATCGTGGCGGGTTGCGCCGTATATCGGTAGCGAGCGGGTGGGTTGTCATGCAGGGTTGGCGCATGCTCGCACTGGTCCCGCACCGGCTCGGCTTCGCTGACACGTTGACGAACGCGGCCGGGCAACAGCCGGCGGGATCAGGAAGGCGCGTTTTGCAGCAGGCGTGACCAGCGCGCTGGTCGCGGGCGTCGGTGCGGGGTACGGCGTGGCCCTGCCTGTCGGCGCGATTGGGTCCTATCTTGTCGGCCTCGGCGCTCGCGCGCCCTTTCGGACCTCCGCGGCCGCTGCGTTGGGCGTCGCCACTACCGACGGTCTCCTCGCGCTTGTCGCGGCACTTGGCGGTGTCGGCCTGCAACCAGTCCTGCAGCCCGTGTCGAGGCTTCTGACCTTTCTGGCGGCGATCGTCTTGATTGCACTGGCCGTCCGAACGGTGCTCGCCGCGGTTCGCCGTCACCGTCGACGCTCGTCCGCGACCGGCGCGGGCGGTACTGCCATGAGGCCCCTGCGGGCTTACCTGGCGCTGATCGCGCTCACGGCGTCGAACCCGAGCACACTTGTCTATTTCGTTGCGTTCGCGCTGGGAAGTCACACCGCTGACCGTGCCCTGAGCGTCGTAGCGGCGGTGATGTTCGCGGCCGGGGCGTTCCTGGCGTCGGCGAGTTGGCAGCTGGTCCTCGCCGGCAGCGGAGCTGCGCTGGGGCGCCTGATCACCGGCGCGCCCGGGCAACTCGCGGGGTCTGCCGTGTCCGGTGCGATCATGATCGTCCTCGCGGCCAGTCTGATCACGTCGTGATGCGAGCCCCGGCGTCGTCGTGGCGGTCTTACGCGGGGATCGTGTGGTGCGGGTAGCTGAAGCCAACGACGGCCGGGTCCGTGCCCGTCCTTGTCCGTGGACACCACACGGCTAGCCATGGCCGCGCGTCATCGAGTACACCCAACCCCGGTAATCTCGGGCCAGTAGCATCCCCGCCCTCGTAGCTCAGGGGATAGAGCGCCGGACTCCTAAGCCGGGCGTCGCCGGTTCGAATCCGGCCGGGGGCACGACCGCTCAAGCCATGACCCACTCAGGGCTTCCCGGGGTCCGCCCCTGATCGATGCTTGATGACCAGCCGCGGTTCTCGGCCGTTCGACATCGATGGGTCGAGAGGCGCCGTTCTGCTGATCTTCTGGCCGCCGAGAAGGTTCGCAGCCTCGGGACGTTCGGGCACCGGCTGACTGATGTCAGAACCGCCTACGGCGAGATGCCACTAGCAAGAGAAGCGTCGTGGCAACCAGCAGGATCAGAGCCGAGAGGGCGCGCCCAAGCCCGCACACACGCCGATGGCTCCGAAGCCCCACACGAGCTTGTGCACGAACTCGGGCTCATACATCACCCGTAGTTCGAGCCTCTCGCCCGGCCCAACATCAGACTTGCCGGCACGCTACCTCGACGACCGCGCAGAAAGTGCGACGCTCGCTCACCCGGCATTCGTCTGTGTTGATCTGGGCGGGCTCGTCATCGCTCAGCAGAACCTTCTGGCGTACCCATGCGTATGGCCCGAGGACGGCTCGAAAGAGAGCGGCGGCTACTCCGGCGCGGCGCTCGTCGGGTCCACCGCACGGCCTGATAGAGCGCTAGGGCCTCATCGAGGTCCACGCCTCGAGGCCGGCTCGATGTCGACGTCCCCCGGCCAGGGTGCCGACCGTAGGGGCCGCGAAGGCTCAGCCGTAGATGCGTAGGTCGGCGACGCTCCACCATTGGGCGGCGGTCGCGGTCGAAACGATGCGCACGTAGCGGAGCGGACCGGCGGGGAGGGCGACGCGGGTCAGCTGCCCGGCACCGG
>DATAQD010000202.1:0-2533 GCA_036264855.1 Jatrophihabitans sp.
TACTTCTGCACGACAAGGCTCACGCGGCTGACCCTTCACGACGACTCGGCGGAGTTTCCCAGTTTACCGGCTGGCCAACGCCTGAATTACCGGTCGTCGCGCACGGCCAGCAGCGAGCGCGGGCCTCAGACCCGACGGGGCAAGCGGCCGTCCGCGCCCACACCGAGCAGCGTCTCGGCGAAGGCCTCGGCAGTCGCGGGGGGCAGGCCGCCGGCGCGGACCGCCGCGCTGCCCTGGCGGTACAGCGTGCGCAGTGCCTCCGCGATGGACGCTGCCGTCATGTCGGCCGCCAGTCCGCCGTGCGTGACCGTGAGCTCGCGGGCCCGCACCTTCGACCCGGCGGTGACCACCGGCACCTCTGCGGTCAGGGCCTTGCCCATGATGCCGCTGGGCCCCTTGTTCAGCTGGACCACGGAGATGACGTCGCACGCCGCCACCAGCTGGTCGAGCTCAGCGTTGTCGAGGTGACGCCGACGCAGGATCATCCGGTCCAGCTCGCCCGGCGGCCTCGAGTCCAGCCATTCGCCGACGTCGTCGGCCACCACGCCGGCGACGAGCAGGTCCGCGTCGCTCCCGCTGGCCCGCGTCGCCTCGTAGACCATCGGGACGCTCTTGCGCGCGTCGATGGCGCCGATGATGCCCACGATGCGACGGTCGAGCGGCAGACCGAGCTCCGTGCGCAGCCGCTCGCGGTCACGCGAATGCGCGCTGCACATTGCAGGGTCGCGCAGCCGCTTGACGACCCAGCCCTTCGCGAAGTCGTCGCGGCCGGCAAAGCCGCCGGCGCGGTGCAGGGTGCGGGTGGCCATCGCCAGCAGCACGAGAATCGCCTTGCTGGTGCGAAGCACCCACGCCCGCCGATCGAAGAGTTCCACCCGCGCGATGTAGCGGGTCAGCATGAACACGACGCGGGGCCGGCGGGGCAGCCCGCGAAATGCCGCGGCCGCGACGTACCACCAGCGCTTGAGCGACGCGTCGGCATCCATCACGACGACGGTCGACACGTCGCGCTCGCGGCACAGCTCGGCCACCGCCGCAGCCATCTCGCGGGTGGGCGGATAGATACCGGCGAAGCGTTCGACGACCTCGATCGGGACGTCGCTGAGGAACGAGCGGAACCAGTCCGTGGCCTGCGCGCCGACGGATGTCAACAGGACCACGTCGCCGCTGCGCCGGGCGACGGCGGCGACATCGGCCACCGCTTGGAATCGATGACCGCCCGGGTCGGGCTCGACCAATACCGTCGTCACGCGCGTCAGGCCCGCGTCAGCGGACAGCTTCCACGACCATCTGGAGCGACCCGTGGGCCGAGCGCTCCTCAAGGCCGCGCAGCTTCGGGTCGTCGCTCTCGTGCAGGTTGCGGCGCGCTGCGGGCTGGAACCCGGCCCGCTGCAATTCCGCGTCGAGGGTCTCGAAATCGTAGACGTAGCCGGAATGGTGACCGAACTCGCCGATCGGGGTGCGGATCATGTCGATGGGATGCTCGATGACCACGCCGAGCGCGCGGTACTCGTTGGCCAGATCGCTCTTCAGGACGTCCGCACCCTTCAGATAGAGATCCACGTGGGTGCGCACGTCGGGCGTGACCAGCCGGATGATCCCGCCCGGCTGCAGGCAACGGTAGGCCTCGGCGAAGAAGACCCGGGCGCCGGCCAGGGGGACGTGCTCGATCATGTTGTCGGCGTAGACGTGCGACAGCGACCCGTCCTCGAACCGCCAGGGCTTCGTCCCGTCCATGTAGTGCGGCGTGACGGCGTTGACGTTGACCATGAACCAGCCGGCCCGCTGCTTGAGCCCGCCGACTTCGAGTGCGATGGGACGCGGTGCCCGCCGCGCCGCAGCGCGGAACCGCAGGGTCGCGACCGGGCGATTGGCGGCGTGCACGGTACCGCGGACGATGCGTCGAAGGCGGGGGTTCATGGCGGCCAATGTTAGAGGGGCGTTGGACGGACGGGAGGTCAGCGGGTACGGATCTGCGGCAGCAACTCCAACGACCGGTCGACCAGATGCTCGGCCCAGCGCTGGGGGGTGTACTGCTTGGCCAGCTCGACGCCGCGCTCGCTCATCGCCACCCGGCGGGCCGGGTCGGCGTTGGCGACCCAGTGCATGGCCTGGGTGAGTTCGGCGGGCTGGTCCGGCGCGACGACCCGCCCGTTGTAGCCGTCGAGGACGAGGCGCGACGCGGCGCCGCAGGTGCTCGTGCAGATCACCGCCTGCCCCGATGCCGCCGCCTCCTGGACGACCACGCCCCACGGTTCGAACCGGCTGGGAAGGATCAGGCAGCCGGCCTCGGCCATGACCGCCGGCAGGTCGTTCGGGGCCACGAAGCCGAGCAGCTGCACCCCGTCAATGGCCTCGAGCTCGGCCGCCATGGGCCCGATCCCGGCCACGACCAGCGGCCACGGGTTTGACGATTCCGCCCGGTAGGCGCGGTACGCCATGGCCAGCACGTCGACGCCCTTGGTGTCGACGAGACGACCGGTGAACAGGAACGAATCGCGCGGCGGAGTCTGCGGGCCGGTGAAGAACGACT
>DATAQD010000222.1:0-7549 GCA_036264855.1 Jatrophihabitans sp.
CCACCGAGTTCATCCCGTACAAGCGGGAGGACGCGTGGAAGAAGATGCAGCCCGTCCTCGACGCCCGCCCCGACCTGGCGGCGTCGGCCGAGGCCTACAAGAAGTACTTCGCCAACCGGCGGTGAGCTAGAGGTACGTGCCCGGGCGGTCCGGCTGCTGCTGCTGGCCCGGGATCGCACCCGGGGGAAGACCGCGGCGCTGCAGCTCCTCGAGCTGGGCCCGCGCCGCCATCTGCTGGGCGAAGAGCGTGGCCTGGATGCCGTGGAACAGCCCCTCGAGCCAGCCGACGAGCTGGGCCTGAGCGATCCGCAGCTCGGCCTCGGACGGCACGTCGCCCCCGAACGGCAGGGTCAACCGGTCCAGCTCCTCGCGCAGTTCCGGCGCCAGGCCGGCCTCCAGCTCGCGGATGGACGACTCGTGGATCTCGCGCAGCCGCTTGCGGCCGGCCTCGTCGAGCGGTGCCTGCCGGACCTCCTCGAGCAGCTGCTTGATCATCGTGCCGATCCGCATCACCTTGGCCGGCTGCTCCACCTGCGCGGCGATGGATTCGCTGTCGTCCTCGGCCTCGACGACCTCGGTCGACTCCGATTCCGGCTCGACCGGTTGGTTGGCGTGGTTGTCCTCAGTCACCCGTCCAGTCTGCCTTAACCCGGTCGCGCGGAGGCGGGGCGGCTAGCCCTGGACCCGCAGGACCACCTTGCCGATGTGCTCGCTGGAATCCAGGAGCCGGTGGGCTTCGGCGGCGTCGTCCAGGGTGAGGACGCGGTCGACCACCGGACGCACGGTGCCGGCCTCGATCATCGGCCACACGTTGGCCTCGGTCTCGGCGACGATCTGGGCCTTGCCGGCGGCGGATCGGGCGCGCAGCCCGGCCGCGTGCACGGTGGCGCGCTTCGTGAGCATCGCCCCGAGGTCGAGTTCGCCCCGCGTCCCGCCCTGCAGGCCGAGCACGATCAGCCGCCCCCCGAGGGCAAGCACGCCGACGTTGCGGGGCAGGTACCCGGCGCCCATGTTGTCGAGCACGACGTCGACGCCCGCCCCGTCGGTCACCTCGCGGATCCGGTCGTCGAAGATCTCGCCCCGGTAGTTGATCGCCACGTCGGCGCCCAGCTTTCGGCAGTACTCCACCTTGCGCGGCGTGCCGGCCGTGGTGAAAACGGTGGCGCCGCGCCCGTGCGCGATCTGGATCGCCATCGTCCCGATGCCGCTCGAGCCGCCGTGAACGAGGATCTTCTCGCCCGGCTGCAAGCGGCCGGCATGCGGGCCGAACACCATGGACCACACCGTGCACGTCACCTCGGGCAGCGCCGCCGCGTCGATCAGCGACACGCCCCGGGGCACGTGCATCAGCTGGCCCATCGGAGCCGCGACCCGTTCGGCATAGCCGCCGCCGGCCAGCAGCGCGCAGACCTCGTCACCCACGGCCCAGCCGGCCACCGTCTTGCCGACCGCGGCGATCGTGCCCGAGCACTCCATCCCCAGATACGGCGGGGCACCCGGAGGCGGGGGGTAGTTGCCCTGCCGTTGGAGCAGGTCGGCCCGGTTCACCGCGGTGGCGGCCACCTCGATGACGACCTCGTCGTCCTTCGGGGTCGGGTCCGGGACTTCCTGGACCTCCAGGACCTCGGGACCGCCCGGCTCGGTGATGACGACAGCGCGCATGGGGCGACCGTACTGTCCCGCCCGGCCCGGGCGTCGGGCGGTCCGCGCCGCCCCGGGGGCCGGGCTGGCGCCTGGTCTGGGATACCAGACCGAAACGCGTCTCGGTGGCGAGAGCCTGCCCCCGCGCGGCACAGTGACGCGCATGGAGCGCATCGCAGTCGGAACCGGCCCCCTCACCGAGACCGAGGTCGTCGCCGTCGCCCGGTACGGCGCCGGCGTCGAGCTCACGC
This sequence comes from Jatrophihabitans sp., assembly GCA_036264855.1. Lineage (GTDB taxonomy): Bacteria > Actinomycetota > Actinomycetes > Mycobacteriales > Jatrophihabitantaceae > Jatrophihabitans. The sequence continues at coordinate 1,893 of DATAQD010000222.1, forward strand.
TCGAGGCGCAGGGAGCCATCGCGTCCTCACGCGCCGTCGTCGAGAGCCTCGCCGACGACGTCGAACCGCACTACGGGATCTCCACCGGATTCGGCGCGCTGGCCACCAAGCACATCCCGACCGAGCAGCGCGCGCTGCTGCAACGCTCGCTGATCCGCTCGCACGCGGCCGGCAGCGGGCCGGAGGTCGAGCGCGAGGTCGTGCGGGCGCTGATGCTGCTCCGGCTTTCGACGCTGGCCACGGGCCGCACCGGCATCCGGCTGCGGACCGCGACCGCGCTCGCCGCCCTGCTCGACATCGGCATCACGCCGGTCGTGTACGAGTACGGCTCGCTCGGCTGCTCAGGGGACCTGGCGCCGCTCGCGCACGTCGCGCTGGCGCTCATCGGTGAGGGGACGGTTCGGGATCCGGGCGGCCGGCCGGGCCCGGCCGCCGACATCCTGGCCCGCTTTCACGTCGACCCCGTCGACCTGCGTGAGAAGGAGGGACTGGCTCTCATCAACGGCACCGACGGCATGCTCGGCCAGTTGATCCTCGCCTGCTCGGACTTCGACCTGCTCCTGCGCACCGCCGACATCACCGCGGCGATGAGCGTCGAGGCCATGCTCGGCACGTCGCGGGTCTTCGCCGCCGATCTGCAGGCGCTGCGTCCCCAACCGGGTCAGGCCGTGGCGGCCGCGAACATGCGCGCGCTGCTGGCCGGGTCCCCGATCATGGCCTCGCACGCCGGTCCCGATTGCGTGTACGTCCAGGACGCGTACTCGATGCGCTGCGCCCCGCAGGTGGCGGGCGCGGCCCGGGACACGCTCGAGCACGCCCGCCGGGTCGCCGGTTACGAACTCGCCGCGGCCGTCGACAACCCAGTCGTCACGATGGACGGTCGCGTGGAGTCCAACGGCAATTTCCACGGAGCCCCGATCGCTTACGTCCTGGACTTCCTGGCGATCCCGGCGGCCGACGTCGCGTCGATGAGCGAGCGCCGCACCGATCGGATGCTCGACGTCGCCCGCTCGCGGGGCCTGCCGCCGTTCCTGGCCGACGATCCCGGGGTGGACTCCGGGCACATGATCGCCCAGTACACCCAGGCGGCGCTCGTGTCCGAACTCAAGCGGCTGGCCGCGCCGGCCAGCGTCGACTCCATCCCGTCCAGCGCGATGCAGGAGGACCACGTCTCGATGGGTTGGTCGGCCGCGCGCAAGCTGCGCCGTTCGGTGGACGCGCTGACCCGGGTGCTCGCCGTCGAACTGCTGACCGCGGCCCGGGCCCTGGACATGCGCGCGCCCCTGCAACCGGGGCCGGCCACCGGGGCGGTGGTCGCGGCGCTGCGCGAGCGCGTCGAGGGGCCGGGCCCGGATCGGCACCTCGCGCCCGAGATCGAGGCGGCGGTCCAGTTCGTCCGCTCCGGCGCCGCCGTGCTGGCCGCGCAGTCGGCGCTGGACGGTCCGCTCGGCTAGGGCCGGTGGCGCAGGTGCGCGCTGACCGCCGCGAGAAGTTCGGCGTCGATGGGTAGCCACGCGACGTCGTCGAACTCGTCGGGACGCAGCCAGCGCAGTTCGTCGTGGTCCGCGCCGCGCACGGGCTCGCCGCCGTCGAGGCTCGCGGCATACAGCGCGAGCGTGATCGCTTCGTCCCGCGCAACGCCGAGGCGCGGGCCGACGGCAACGTCCACGCCGAGTTCCTCGTGACATTCCCGGACGAGGGCCCGGGCCTCGTCCTCGTCGGGCTCGACCTTGCCGCCGGGGAACTCCCAGCCGCCGGCGAGGCCGGCCGGGCGGCTACGGCGGGCGGCGAGGACGCACTCGCCCCGGACGATGGCCGCGGCGACGACGTTCACGCCGCCATGGTGCCCGATCGGGCGGCCGGCCCGCGCGGGCCGGCTTTCTGTCGCTCGGTCCCTCCGGGGCGTCCTCACGCGCGACCGCTGGGGACCTCCCGGGCGTGTCGCGCTCGGGCCGAACGCGCATCCGATTCGCCATCATCGGGCTCGGCGGTGACCAGGGGCGGCCGGAGGGAACGGGAACGGCGTGGACGACTACCCGAAGGGGATCCGGTGCACGAGGCTTCAAAGCCAAGGCGGGTACGGGCCGGCCCCGTCGTTGGCCGTGAGGTCCTCTCTCATGGCCGGATCCCGAATGGGCCGAGGGTTCCGGCGTCGATGCGCAAGGACTCGAACAGTGTGTAAGCGTTGTCGACGGTGAAGACATCTGCGCCGCTCAGCTTGTCGAGGTACTTGGTGACGATCGGTTCGGCGGCTTGTTGCGCGGCGGCGGCGAGGTAGGTCTTGAAGATCGCCCATGCGTTGCCCGTCGGACCGTATTGCTGGAAGAACGGTGTCGGGTCGAGGCTGGTCATCGTCTGCTTCACGCTGTCGTCGAGATCACGAATGTACTGGCGCTGCAGCTCGCCGTCAGCCCGAACGCCGAGGCGACCGACGTGTCCGCCCACCAGAGAGGTCCACTCGTAGTCCATGGCAGTCTCGTGGGCGCGGATCCAGCCGGGGATGTCCTGGGATACGGCCAGGCTGCCGAACGGCACCCAACCGGGGAAGACGACGTCGACGACCATCAGGGTCTGGTGCCTTGGCGCGAACACGAAGATGTTGTCCGGCGAGTGGTTCGGTCCGTGATATGCGAGTTCGAGCCGATCGGGGCCGAACTCGAGAACGTGATGTTCTTTGAACGTCAGCTTCGGGGCGGGACGGTTCGGGTCGCCAGCTTCACGAAGCAGCCGTTGGGTTTGCACGTGACCGACCCGCACGACGTCGTCACCGAAGATCGAGGACGCCCCGATGTGGTCGGCGTGGAAGTGCGAGTAAACCAGGTGGGTCACCTTCGAAGGTGTGCCTGCCGCTGCGGTGACCTGATTGATCGCCCGCAGCAGGTTGTGACCAATGGTCGGTGGCGCGTCGACGACGACGACACCGTGTGCGCTGGCCAGGAACATGGCTTGGTAGAAGCCGTCGGTGACCCAGTGCAGGTTGTCGTGGATCTGGCCGACGTAGTAGCCATCCGCATTCAGGGGCGGGCCGAGTGAGGAGGGCACTACGGGTGCGAACGACGGCAAGCCGTCGGGAGTGGCCGCGTCCGCCCGTGCTGCGCTTTCCTTCATCAGCGTTGGTCCGAGGATGGCCGCTGCTGCGGGCGCCGCGGCCACCAGGGCAGCTCGTCCGAGGAATCCGCGGCGGCTCGGGCTCGCCGGCGGTTGCTGGTCAGTCATGGTGTGCTCCTGTTCCGACCGACGGTGAGTCTTTGTAGGCGATTGCCGCGCTGACGGGCCTGGCCAGGTGGCGGATCGAGTGGGTAAGGCTGAGCGTGAACCCCATTTCGCTAGATGTCAAGTAACATGAAGTCACGTAACTGTATTTGGTCCAGTTGTGCTACAAGTAACATGTATGTTTGTAACTAGAATTCGAGTTACCCTGAACGCATGGATCAGACGACGCGAGACGCTTCATGAGCGGGATGGACGCGATCAGAGTCGGACCAGGTTTCAGCGCCGAATTCCCCGACGCCGTCGCGTCTTCGGCCGAAGCTGCAGCCAACTTGATCAGGGCGGCGGACGACTTCCTGGCCGAAGTCCAGCGGCGGCGCTCCACGGTGGCGCCGCTGTCGGCCAGCGCATTCCAGGCCCTCGCTGTCATCGAGGGGGCCGGCGAACCGCTGCCCAGCCATGTCATCGCCGAACAGTTGATCGTGAGCACCGCGAGCATGACCTCGCTGCTCGACACACTCGAACGCCGCGGCCTTGCCGTGCGCCTCCCCCATCCGACTGACCGGCGCAAGATCCTGGTCGACGTCACCAACGAAGGGCGACACCTCGTCGACCAAATGCTTCCCGTTGTCCACGCGACCGCGACCGAGGCTTTCTCCGTCCTGACAGAGAAAGAACGTCAGCTCCTGATCGAACTCCTCACGAAGCTTCGCCGACAGGTCGGCCCGATGGCCGCCAGTAAGCCCGTCCCGCCGAAACCCCGACGCAAGCCGAAGCACGCCTGATCGCTGAACGGCTGCTCACGACGAACCTAGCCGCCGCTGCCAACCGATCCGGCCGCCACACCGAGCTCGCATCGGTAGCGGACCAGGAGCAGGTAGTCGATGCACTCCTCGACTATCCATGCGGCCTCTCCGCATTGGGCGAGGACGGTCTGCGGCTCGGTCAGCTCAACGATGCGGAGTGCATCCGCGAGCAGGGCGAAGGCCGCCGTCCGCGGCGAGTCGATGTCTCCGGCAACGGCACGATCGAGTCGTTGCCGCTCGGCGTCAACCTCACTCTGGCCGATTCGCGGGCTCCGGGAATACCAGTGGCGGTTCAGGTCGGGTGTGTGCAGGAAATGGGACATCCGGCCGGGCGCCCTGGCCAGAATGTCGCGGATTGTGCTGGCGGGGTGCCGGTCGATGTGGCCCAGCATCTTGTCCGCGACGGGGCTACCCGTCGGCGTCGTTGAGATGATCAACTCACCGGTGTCGGCGCGGGAAATCCTGCGCCACAGGGCAAGATCGATCAGGACTGCGGCCCGAGCTGCGTGATCATGAAACCGAAGGCCTGGTAGACGCCCCGAACGCAAGACACAGACTCGACACAACCTCTCGCCGAGCCGGTCGCCTTCCATCCGGTCATTCTGCACCGATCATGAACCGTGAACCACGAATTGCGCTCATCTCGGGGCCGACGATTATCCGCTATCGGCCGATCCGCGCGCTGGCAGCGCTATGAGCCGTTCTAGCCGCAGACGACCGTCGACGCGACCGTGACGAGCACACCGATCAGCACCTCGGCGCGATCCGGCGAGGGCAGCGGTGGTGGCACGGAAGTCCGACGACATGTTCCCCTTCGCGGCCACTCAGTCGAGACAGAACTCGTTGCCCTCGATGTCCTGCATCACGAGGCACGACTCGTCGTAGCCATCGGCAGGCAGTAGTCGCACGCGTACCGCGCCGAGCGCGACCAGTCGTGCGCATTCGGACTCAAGTGCGGCCAGGCGCTCCTCACCCGCGAGCCCGGTGCCGACCCGCACGTCAAGATGCAGCCGATTCTTGACCACCTTGCCTTCGGGAACGCGCTGGAAGAACAGTCGCGGGCCCACACCTGAGGGATCAATGCATGCGAACGCCGAACCCTGACGTTCAGGCGGCAGCGCGCGATCGAAATCGTCCCAAGTAGCAAACCCCTCCGGTGGCGGCGGTACGACGTACCCCAACACCTCGCACCAGAAACGAGCGACGCGCTCAGGTGCCGCGCAGTCGAAGGTGACTTGGATCTGCTTGACCGACGTCATCGATCCACCATAGAAGCGCGACCCAGCCATCGCCGCGCGGGTCGCGGTCTCGCCTGACCTGGGTTGGTGACCAGCCCCGACGCGACCGAAGGTCGCGGGCCGTTGCCCCAGAAGCTCTCGCTGGACGAAGCCGCCATGCGGGACGGTGCGCCAGCCGAGCATCGCGCCGTCGTGCCTCCCATCGAACGAGCACGCAATCGTGGTCAAGATGGCCGCGGACGAGGCCCGGGCGGAACTGGTCCAGAAGGCACTCGCTTTGGGTTCGGGGCAACGTCGGTATGTGGTGAGATCGGGACATGTACCTGGCCTTCACCCCCGAAGCGAACGAGCTGCTCGAACGCGACCCACTCGCCCTGCTGATCGGCATGCTGCTCGACCAGCA
>DATAQD010000223.1:0-14448 GCA_036264855.1 Jatrophihabitans sp.
GGCCGTCCGGTGTGCGTGTTCAGCCAGGACGTCACGGTGTTCGGCGGCGCGCTCGGCGAGGTGTACGGCGAGAAGATCGTCAAGGTGCTCGATTTCGCCATGAAGACCGGCTGCCCGGTGGTCGGCATCAACGAGGGTGGCGGGGCCCGAATCCAAGAGGGCGTCGTCTCGCTCGGCCTCTACGGCGAGATCTTTTACCGGACGGTGCGGGCTTCCGGCGTCATCCCGCAGATCTCGCTGATCATGGGCGCGGCGGCCGGCGGGCACGTCTACTCGCCCGCACTCACCGACTTCATCGTCATGGTCGACAAGACCTCGCAGATGTTCATCACCGGGCCGGACGTCGTCAAGACGGTCACCGGCGAGGAGGTAACTCTCGAAGAGCTGGGCGGCGCGCGTACCCACAACACCACCAGCGGCAACGCGCACTACCTCGGCACGGACGAGGACGACGCGATCAACTACGTCAAGGCGCTGCTGTCCTACCTGCCGTCGAACAACCTCGACCCGGTGCCGGTGTTCGACACCGCGGTGAGCGACGTGGTCGATGAGAGCGACGCGTTCCTCGACACGTTCATCCCCGATTCGGCGAACATGCCCTACGACATGCACGAGGTGATCGAGCACCTGCTCGACGACGGCGAGTTCCTCGAGGTCCACGCGCTGTTCGCGCAGAACATCATCGTCGGCTTCGGCCGGATCGAGGGCTACCCGGTGGGTGTCGTCGCGAACCAGCCCATCCACTTCGCCGGATGTCTCGACATCGACGCGTCGGAGAAGGCGGCGCGCTTCGTCCGCACCTGCGACGCGTTCAACGTCCCGGTGCTGACGCTCGTCGACGTGCCCGGGTTCCTGCCCGGCGTGGGACAGGAGCACGCGGGCATCATCCGCCGCGGCGCCAAGCTCATCTACGCGTACTGCGAGGCGACCGTCCCCAAGGTCACGGTCATCACCCGCAAGGCTTTCGGCGGCGCGTACGACGTGATGGGGTCCAAGCACCTCGGCGCCGACATCAACGTGGCCTGGCCGACCGCGCAGATCGCGGTGATGGGCGCCCAGGGTGCCTCGAACATCCTGTACCGCAAGGAGCTCGCGAAGGCGCCCGACCCCGAGGCGCGGCGCGCCGAGCTGGTCCAGGAGTACGAGGACACCCTCGTCAACCCGTATATCGCGGCCGAGCGCGGTTACATCGACTCGGTGATCCCGCCGTCGCAGACCCGCGCGTACGTCATCAAGGCGTTGCGCATGCTGCGGAACAAGCGCGAGTCGCTGCCGCCGAAGAAGCACGGGAACATCCCGTTATGAGTTCCGCGGACGCCCCCGAGCACGCCCGGCCGCCATTGCGGATCGTGCGGGGCGACCCGAGCCCCGAGGAACTGGCCGTCGTTGCGGCGCTGGTCGCAGCTCGGGCCGGGGGCGAGGAATCGCCGGGCCCGCGGGTGCGACACGGCAGCTGGAACGATCCCGCCCGACAGCTGCGTCAGACGCCCAATCCCGGCCCGAACGCCTGGCGGGCCGCCGCCTGGTAGCTCGGCTCGCGATGAGGCGCCCGTCGCCTTCCGCTGCCGGCGGTGGCGAGAACGCCGGTCAGCCGGCGTCGCACGGGACGAGATCTCGCACCTACTCCCCGGGCTGGGCAATCGCGACGTTGGCGAGGGGCGCGAGGGCGACGAGGCGGGTGGCGCGGCGCTTGGCCACGATCGCCCCCGCGGTCAGCAGCAGCCCGAGCGACGACACCCCGACGACGAGAGCGATCGTCGCCGTCATGCCGTGGATGAGCTGACCGGGCGCGCTCTGCGGGTTGTCGCCGATGATCGCGGTGACGATGGCGAGAACCACGGCACCACCGACCTGGATGCTCGTGTTCACCAATCCGGACGCCAGCCCCTGCTCGTGCTCGGCCACCCCCGCGGTGGCCTGGGCGTTGATCGACGGGAACGCCAGCGCGAACCCGAGCCCGAGCAACAGCATCGTCGGCAACAGGAAGCTGGCGTAGTTCATCGACGGCTCGACGCGCAAGAACAACGCGTACCCGGCGAGCAGCGAGAGCAGGCCACCGAAGATGAGCACCGCGGTGTCAACCCGCTCGAGCAGCGCGCCCATCCGCGTAGCGCTGGCGACGACGAGTAAGCCGGCCGGCAGGAATCCGAGCGCCATCGCCAGCGGCGACCAGCCCAGCGAATCCTGCAGGTACAGCGTCACGACGAACTGGAATCCGACGTAGCCGCCGAACATCACCGCGCCGGAGACGTTCGCGTGCACCAGCGTGCGCGACCGCAGGATCCCCAGCCGGACGAGCGGTCGCGGGTGCCGGCGCTCGACGAGGACGAACGTGGTCATCAACGCCGCGCTCAGGGCAAGCAGGCCGATCGTCGCCGGACTCGACCAGCCGCGACTCGGCGCCTCGACGACGGCGTAGACGAGGACGAGCAGCGAGGCCGTGCTCGTGAACGCTCCGGCGAGGTCGAGGTGGCCGAGCGAAACGCGCTCACGAGGGACCCGCGGCAGCAGACGGTATCCGATCACGACGAGCGCGAGGGCGAACGGCGCGGGAGCGACGAGCGTGGCGCGCCAGCCGATCTCAGTGAGGACGCCGCCGAACACGAGCCCCAGCGAGAACCCGCTCGCGCCGCACACGGTGTAAATGCTCAAGGCCCGGTTGCGCGCCGAACCTTCGGCGAAGGTCGTGGTGATGATCGACAGGCCGGCCGGGACGGTGAACGCGGCCGAGGCACCCTTCACCAGCCGCAGGGCGATCAGTGCGGCGTCATTGCTCATGAATGCACTGACGAGGGACGCCACGCCGAAGACGGCGACGGCGCCGAGGAACACCGGGCGTCGCCCGAGCAGGTCAGCGGCCCGGCCGCCGAGCAGCAGCAGGCCGCCATAGCCGAGGACGTAGGCGCTGACGATCCACTGCAGGGCACCGGGCGACATGTGCAGGTCGGTGCCGATCGAGGGGAGCGCGACACCGACCATCGAGATGTCGAGGCCGTCGAGGAACAGCGCGCCGCAGAGCACGACCAGCAGGGCCCAGACGGCTCGGCTCCAGGTAGCTCCGCCGACCAGCGTCGGGGCGAATGTCGGGACAGGGACGGCGCGGGCGCCGGGATTGGGCGGCGTGTCCAGAGAGGTCATGACTCGCAATCTATGCAACTGCATCTAATGTTGCAACATAAATTGCCAAAGCATTATGTGTCTGCGCATGTGCTATTCTCGCGGACGTGTCGAAGCGTTCCGATGATGAACTGGCTCGCGCCTGGCACGAGCTGATGAGCCGCTACCACCGGGTCTCGTGCGTCCTCGACCGTGCGCTGCAGACCAGGCACGGTATCTCGGGCAGTGAGTTCGAGGTGTTGGAGCAACTCGCGCAGGCGCGCCCCGACAACTCGCTGCGCATGCACGACCTGGGTGAGCACGCCCACGTCACCCAGAGCGCCCTCTCCCGGCTGGTGGCGCGGTTGGAGGCCGACGGGCTCGTCGAGCGCAAGATGTGCGTCGATGACCGCCGCTCGGTCTGGGCGCGGCTGACACCGGCCGGCCTCGAGCTCTTTCGGGCGGCGCGGCCGACTCAACGCGAGGTGCTACGCACCGAAGGCGGCGACTGCCTGGCGGCTGTCGGCTCGGCCTTCGTGGCCACCGGCGCCATCGCGCCGTAGGTGCCGGCGGCCACCTAAGTACGCCTAACCCTTACGGTGCGGGGACGCTTGCCCCGACGATCGGCTGGACGGGCCGCGCCTCCCTACCATGTGTCCATGGCGCGGGTGCTGGTAGTCGACGACGACGACACGGTTGCCTCCGTCGTCGTGAACTACCTGGAACGCGCCGGCCACAGCACCCGCCAGATCGGAGACGGCCGGACTGCGCTCGACGCTGTCGCGGAGCACGAGCCCGACCTCATGGTGCTCGACCTCATGTTGCCGGGCCTCGACGGTCTCGAGGTATGTCGCCGCGTCCGTCGCGAGTGGCCGCAGCTGCCGGTCGTCATGCTGACCGCGCTGTCCGAGCCGGAGGATCGCATCGCCGGTCTCGAGGTCGGCGCGGACGACTACGTGACCAAGCCCTTCTCGCCGCGCGAGCTGGTCCTGCGCGTCGACTCCGTGCTGCGCCGAGCGTCAGCCGCCCAGCCGGCCGCGGCGAAGACCGTCCTCACTGCCGGAGCGATCACCGTCGACACCGCAGCCCGCCGCGCCACCAGGGACGGACGCGAGCTGGCGCTCACGGTGCGCGAACTGGATCTGTTGACGTTCCTGCTCTCGCATCCGGGGCAGGCATTCAACCGGGAACAGCTCATGCGCGAGGTGTGGGGGTGGACGTTCGGTGACCAGTCGACGGTCACCGTCCACGTCCGACGACTGCGCGAGAAGATCGAGCACGATCCGACGAACCCCACGTTGATCCAGACGGTCTGGGGCATCGGTTACCGGCTGGAACTGCCATGCACCTGACCGTGTCGAACTTCCTGACCGCGTTGCTGTGGTCGGCGGTCGGCGGCCTCGGGGTGTGGTTCCTCCTCCTGCCGGTGCGGCGCCGGTCGATGGCCGGACTGCTCGCCTCCCTCGTGCTGACCGGAGCGGCCGCGTCGATGGGCGCGGTGCTGGGCGCGATGTACTCGATGCTCGTGCCGCGGTGGGACTGGGCGACGATGATCACCCTGAGCGTGTTCTCGGGCGCGGTGACGACCGCCGCCGCGGTGGCCGCATCGCGCCGGATCGCCAAGGACGCCGACTCCCTCGTCGCGGCTGTCACCGAGCTCGGGGAGGGCCGGGTGCCCGCCGTCGACGGCCGCCGGCTCACCGCCGAGATCGAGCGCGTGCGCCAGGAGTTGCACAGCACCGCGGCGGCGTTGTCGGCGACCCGGGACCGCGAGCGGGCATTGGAGACGTCGCGGCGCGAGCTCGTCTCGTGGGTGAGCCACGACCTGCGCACCCCCCTGGCCGGGCTCCGGGCGATGTCCGAGGCGCTCGAGGACGGGGTGGCCGATCACCCGGAGCTGTACTACAAGCAGATCGCGGCGTCCGTCGAGCGCTTGAGCCAGATGGTCGACGACCTGTTCGATCTCGCCCGGATCCAGGCGGGCGCGGTCTCGCGCGACCTGGAGAACATTGCCCTCGACGATCTCGTGTCGGACTGCCTCGCCGCCCTCGAGCCGCTGGCCGCCGCGCGGGGGGTACGGCTCACCGGCTCGGTCGACGGGGCCGCGCCAGTCACGGGCAACGGGCCCGAGCTCAACCGGGCCCTGACGAACCTCGTGGCGAACGCGATCCGGCACACCGCGGAAGCCGGCACCGTCGAGGTACGCGTGGGCGTGAACACGGGGGGCGCCGAGCCCGTCGCCGAGGTCGTCGTGCGCGACGAGTGCGGCGGCATCCCCGATGCGCACCTGCTGCGCGTGTTCGACGTGGGATTTCGCGGCGAGGAGGCCCGGACCCCGCACGGCTGCGAACCGAGCGGCGGCGCCGGGCTGGGACTGGCGATCACGCGCGGGATCGTCGACGCGCACGCAGGATCGGTGGACGTCGAGAACACCGCCCGGGGCTGCCAATTCCGGGTGCGCCTGCCGGTCCGGCGGTCCAGCTGAGGCTCCGGTGCGCGTCAGGGCAGCTGATGGGACGCCGGGTAGCCCGAGGTGTCACCGCAGGCACAGTCGCCCTGCTCAGCCGGCAGGCGTTCCAGGGTGGCGATCAGCAGGTCGCGCAGGCGGGGCAAGTTGGCCGCGAAGGCGGCGAGCACCTCGGCGTGCGTCACGCCTTGGCCGGCTTCGACGCCGGCGTCCAGGTCGGTGACGAGGGCGAGCGTGGTGTAGCAGAGCGCGAGTTCACGGGCCAGCCCCGCCTCAGGCATGGCCGTCATGCCGATGATCGACCAGCCGTGCGACTGGAACTCCAACGATTCCGCGCGGGAGGAGAACCGTGGGCCGTTGACGACGACGAGCGTCCCGCCGTCGTGGACGTCGGGGACACCGCCGCCGAGCGCCGCCGCTCGTCCGCGGGGGCAGTAGGGGTCGGCGAACGTGGCATGGCCGACGCCGTTGGCCGCGTCGAAGAGGGTGTGCGCGCGTCCGTGGGTGCGGTCGGCAATCTGGTCGGGCACGACGAGGCGGCCGGTGGGCAGGGACGTCGTCAGCGAGCCGACCGCCGAAAGAGCGACGACCTGCCGGACGCCGATCGAGCGCAGCGCCCAGAGATTCGCCCGGTACGGGACGACGTGCGGCGCGAACCGGTGATCGTGTCCGTGCCGCGGCAGGAAAACAACCGGCCGGCCGGCGAGGCTGCCGATGGTGACCATGTCGCTCGCCGCGCCATAGGGGGTATCCACGTCACGCTGCTCGGGGTCGTCGAGCAGGGAGTAGAAGCCGGAGCCTCCGATGACGCCGATCGGCGTGTCCGCGGACATGAGGATCACGCTAGCGGGGCGATTCGGCGCACCGGCACCGGGCGCGTTGCCACTCGGGGGCTCCGCGCCGGGCGCTGGAGGCGGCGATCGCGCCCGCAATTACAGTGAGGAGCACCCCTTCCGACCTGGGAGCGCGCTGTATGGATCGCAAGCACTACGACGCCGACCACCTCGCTTTCGCCGACGCGTTCCGCGCGTTCGCGGAGAAGTCGGTGGTGCCCCACTACCTGGACTGGGAGCGGGCCGGCATCACGCCGCGCGAGGTGTTTCAAGAGGCGGGCAAGGGCGGATTCCTGGGCATGGCTGTGCCGGAGGAGTACGGCGGCGGAGGCGTCGACGACTTCCGGTTCAACCAGATTCTGGACGAGCAGATCGCCCTGGCCGGCGTCACCGGCGCCGGCCTCGGCCTCGCCCTGCACAACGACACCTGCCTGCCCTACTTCCTGAGCTTCACCAACGACGAGCAGCGCAAGCGCTGGCTGCCGGGCATCGTCTCGGGCGAGCTCATCACGGCCGTGGCGATGACCGAACCCGGCGCGGGATCGGACCTCGCCGGCCTGCGCACCAGCGCCAAGCGCGACGGCGACAGCTACGTCGTGAACGGGTCGAAGACCTTCATCACGAACGGTATCAACGCCGATCTGGTGATCACCGCCGTGAAGACGAACAGCACCGCCGACGATCGCCGCGGCGGCATGTCGCTGGTCGTTCTGGAACGAGGCATGGCCGGCTTCGAGCGCGGCCGCAACCTCGAGAAGTTGGGCCTGCACTCGCAGGACACCGCGGAGCTGTCCTTCACCGACGTGCGGGTGCCGGTCGAGAACCTGCTCGGCGAGGAAGGGCAGGGTTTCGCCTACCTCACCCAGAAGCTGCCGCAGGAGCGGACCTCGATCGCGGTGGCGGGCATCTCCGAGGCGCGCGCCGCCTTCGAGGAGACGCTGCGCTACGTCCAGGACCGCAAGGCGTTCGGCAAGTCGATCAGCTCGTTCCAGAACACCAAGTTCGTCCTGGCCGAGATCGTCACCGAGATCGACGTGGCCCAGGCGTTCGTGGACCAGTGCGTGAACCGCCTCAACGAGAAGTCGCTGTCCGCCGCGGACGCCGCGAAGGCCAAGTGGTGGTGCACCGAGCTGCAGGGCCGAGTGATCGACAAGTGCCTGCAGCTGCACGGCGGCTACGGCTACATGACCGAGTACCCGGTGTCACGGCGGTACGCCGACGCCCGAGTGACCCGGATCTACGGCGGGACCACCGAGATCATGAAGACCGTCATTTCCAAGTCCCTTGGTCTCTAGGTTCGTCCTCGCCTCGGCCTCACCGGCGCGGCTGTCGACGCTGCGCGCCGCCGGCATCGAGCCGGAGGTGGTCGTCAGCGGCGTCGACGAGGACGCGGTGACCGCGACCTCGACGGCCGAACTGGTCGTCGAACTCGCGGCGCGCAAGGCCAGCGCGGTCGCCGCGCAGGTGCCGGCCGGCGCCCTCGTCCTGGGCTGCGACTCGCTGCTCGAACTCGACGGCGCCGCGCTCGGCAAGCCCGGCTCGGTGGACGGAGCAAAACAGCGGTGGCGGCAAATGCGCGGACGCGACGGCGTGCTGCACACCGGCCACTGCCTGATCGACGTGGCGACCGGCGCCAGCCTCGCCCGTGGGGCAGCGACGGTCGTTCGGTTCGCCGACGTCACCGACGACGAGATCGACGCCTACTGCTCGACGGACGAACCAAGCCAGGTGGCTGGCGCTTTCACCATCGACGGCCTGGGCGGCTGGTTCGTGGAATCGATCGACGGTGACCCGCACAACGTGGTGGGGGTGTCACTTCCGCTCGTGCGCGCCATGCTGCGGGAGCTCGGTCACGACCTTCGCAGCATCGGATATCCGCCGCGCCAATGACGCCCCGCTCGCCGCAGGCCCCGCGCGGCGATAGCTCGGGGTCGGTGCCTCGCGCCCGCGCAGCCGCAACACCCGGCTCTTGACCCACTGCTCCTGCTCCTCGGCCGTCGCGGCCAGAACGGTGGCCTCGCTCGCGAGGATCCGGCCGTCGATGCGCTTGGCCTGGTCGGTCAGCCGCGCCGCCTCGTTGACCGCGTCGCCGATGACCGTGTACTCCAACCGGCTGGCCGCCCCGATCTGCCCCGCGATCACCGGCCCGGAGGCCACCCCGATGCCGATGTCCAGCTCGCCCATCTCGGCCACCCGATCGCGGATCGCGCACGCGGTCCGCAGGGCGGCGGTCGCCGGATCGTCGAGTTCGACCGGCGCCCCGAAGATGCACAACGCCGCGTCGCCCTCGAACTTGTTCAGCAGGCCGCCGCTGCCTTCGACCTCGTCGACGACCACCTCGAAGAACCGGTTGAGCTTGGCCACGAATTCAGCCGGCGCGGACTCCAGCGTGAGCTTCGTCGAGCCGGTGATGTCGACGAACAGGGCGACGACCTCTCGCGACTCCCCGCTCAGCGTCACCCCGCCAGTGATCGCCTCCGCGGCGACGGCCGGACCGACGTGCCGTCCGAACAGGTCCTGGATCCGCTCACGTTCGCGCAGCCCCGACACCATCTCGTTGAACCCGCTCTGCACCAGGCCGATCTCACCCGCGTCCTCGATCGGCACGGTCATATCGAGGTCACCCAGCCCGACCCGGTGCAGCGCATCAACCATCCCGCGCAGCGGCGCCCCGATGGCCCGCGCGGCCAAGGCCGTCGAGAGGCCGCCGACCACGAGAGCGGTGATGGCGACGACCAGGCTCGCGCCCACGACATGGGTCTTGCCCCGCGGCGCATTGAGGACGAAAACCAGAGCCACGATCGGCGTGCCACTGGTGAGCACCCAGTTGATCAGCAGTCGCCATCGCACGCCGAACACCGGCGCGGTCTCAGGCGGGCAGGAGGCCAGCGCCAGACGAGCGATCGGCTGGCTCGCCCGCCCGACGAGCAGATACGTGATTCCGGCGGTCGCGCAGCCGGCCAGCACGCTGCCCCCGACGATGCCCAGCACGGTCGGCCCGTCCTCGCCGACGGCGGCCGCGGCGACGCCCACCGCCGCACTGCCCAGAGTCCAGTACACCGCCGCGATCACCGCCATATCGCGGGGCATGCGTAACGCGCGGTGGGCGTCGACGGTGGACGGACGCTCGCCGCGCAGTAGCCAGCGCAGCGTGCGGCGTTGGATCAGGATCGCCGACAGCAACCCGAGGACCACGGCGACCACGGTCACGATGCCAGCGACGCCGATCATGACCGTCAGCTGGTGGCGGTCGGCGTTCGCGTTCATCGCGACAACCACGAAAGTGACCACGAGGACGCCGACGATGTTCGTGCCGATCCCGAGGACCGCGGTGCCCAGCGCCGTCCGAAGAACGAACGGCAGGTTCGCCGCGATCAGGGAGACGTCGAGCGGCGACTTGCTGCGCCCGCGCCGGTTGCCGTCCGCAACCTCGGGTGTCGGGCTCACCGACCGATTCTCCCCCACCGCCGCGGGCGCCGCCGTGTCACCTGCCGGCCGCGCAGCACAAAGCCCTTACGGGGTCGAACCGTGACGGTTCGGGTCGCGCCGCAACGCGGCCCGCCTCGTGCTACGCCACTGGGTGAGCCGATCGACGTCCGCCGTCCGCGCCCCAGCCCGCGACACGACGGCGAGGACGGCAGCGAGTTCCTCCGCCGTCGCGTTCCCGCGCACCCGCACGCCGTCGCCGGTCACGTCGGCGGCACGCCGTGGCGCTTGGTCGCGAAGTGGCGGGACTTGCCGACGAGGACGGCGTAGCGCCGCACCAGCTCCCCGCGCAGCTCGGACGGCTCGATGATCGCGTCGAGCACGAGGTCGGATGCCAACCGCAGCAGGTCGACGTCCTGCTCGAACTCGGCGCGCTTCGTCGCGATGAACTCCGCCTGCTCGTCAAGATCGTCGATCTCGGCGATCTTGTTGGCGTAGACCGCATTCACCGCCGCCTGCGGGCCCATGATCGCGATCTTCGCGGTGGGCAGCGCGATGCAGGCGTCGGGCATGAAGCCGGGCCCGGCCATGGCGTACAGCCCGGCGCCGTAGGCCTTCCGTACGATCACCGACACCTGCGGCACGGTCGCCTCGGACACCGCGGTGATCATTTTCGCGCCGTGCCGGATGATGCCCTGCCGTTCGACGTCGCTGCCGATCATGAATCCGGGGACGTCGGCGAGGTAGAGCAGCGGGATGTTGAACGCGTCGCACAACCAGATGAACCGCGCGGACTTGTCGGCCGAGTCGACGAACAGGACGCCGCCCTTGACCGCGGAGTTGTTGGCCACGACCCCGACCGGCTTGCCGTCGATACGGCCGAAACCGATGATCACCTCCGCCGCGAACAACGGCTTGATCTCGAAGAACGAGTCGGCATCCACGAGCCCGCCGATCAAGTCGTGCATGTCGAACGGGACCGACTCCTCGGCCGGCACGCAGTCGTCGGCCAGGTCGCTGGCGGGCGCCTCGGCCGCCGCCTCGGGCGCCGGTTCGCGCCAGCACGTCGGCAGGTAGGAGAAGAACAGCCGGGCCTGCTCGATCGCGTCCTCGTCGTCCACGGCGAGGTTGTCGCCACAGCCGGAGACGGTCGCGTGCATCCGGGCGCCACCCATCTCTTCCAGGGTGACCTTCTCGCCCACGACCATCTCCGCCATCCGGGGCGAGCCGAGATACATGGACGCGTTGCCCTCGACCATGATCACGACATCGCAGAAGGCGGGGATGTAGGCGCCGCCGGCCGCGGACGGGCCGAACAGGCAACAGATCTGCGGCACCTTGCCTGACAACGCGACCTGGTTATGGAAGATCCGGCCCGCGCCGCGGCGGCCCGGGAACAGGGCCACCTGATCGGTGATCCGACCGCCGGCCGAATCGATCAGCCAGAAGATCGGCAGCTCTTCGGTCAGCGCGCGCTCGGTGATCCGGATGATCTTCTCGACGGTTCGCGCTCCCCATGACCCGGCCTTGACCGTCGGATCATTGGCGACGACGAGGGCGGGGCGGCCGTCCACCAGCCCGAGCCCGGTGACCACCCCGTCGGCGGGCAGGCCGGTCGCCAGCGCGTTCGCCAGTTGCCCGTCCTCGACGAAGGTGTCCGGGTCGAAGAGCAGAGCCAGCCGATCCCGGACGTAGAGCTTGTTCTGGGACGCGAGCTTGGCCGCGGCCGGCTGCGGTGGCGCGAGAGTCGCCTCGCGCGCCGCCCGGAGTTCCTTGTCCTTCATGGGCTCACCGTCGCACGGCGAACCCGTGCGGTCACGCCACGCGGGTGCGGTCCACCTTCGCGTCGACCGACTGGCCGGGGCCGGCCATGGTGCGGATGCCCTGCTCGCGCTTGACCGCCGGGCCGAGCTCGTCGCGGTACGTGTCGAGCAGCCGGCGCAGGACCGGGTGCTGAGTGGCGCACGCGCTCCAGGCCGCACGCGCCAGCTCGCCCGCATCGATGAGCTTCGCACGGCGCCGCCTCTTGTTGCCGTCGAGGGACAGCACTTCGATACGCGCCCACAGCGCCTGCGACCAGTCGTACTGCAGGGCCAGCAGCAGCTCGCGGCGGCTGCTGAAGTTGGCGGCCGCTTCGGCGAGGTGCTCGTAGGGCAATCCGCCGGCGGGCTGCTTCTCGGCATACGCCAGCACGGCTTTGATCGCGGCGCGGCGCCGATTGTGATCGTCCCAGCTCATGGTCGGAGGTCCTTGTGTCCACGGCTACCGGCCTGCCTGACCGGCGGCTACGTGAACACAAGAGTGCGCAGGTCTCGCGCTGATACTCATTGGACGGGCAGACCCAGGCCGCGGGCGATGACCAGGCGCTGGATCTCGGAGGTGCCCTCGCCGATCTCGAGGATCTTGGCGTCGCGGTAGAACCGCGCCACGGGGAACTCCTCCATGAAGCCGTTGCCGCCGAAGACCTGGGTGGCGATGCGGGTGGCGGTCACCGCGGCCTCGGTGGAGTACAGCTTCGCGATGGCGGCCGCCTGCTTGATCTGCGCCGGCGGGCGTCCGGCGTCCTTCAACCACGCCGCCTTGTAGGTGAGCAAGCGCGCAGCTTCGACCGACACGGCCAGGTCGCTGAGCGAGAACGCCACCGCCTGCCGCGATCCGATGGGGGCGCCGAAGGACTGCCGCTCGTTCGCGTACTTGACCGCGATGTCGAGGCACGCCTGGGCCAGTCCGACGGCGAGTGCGGCGATGGCGATCCGCCCGTCGTCGAGGACGGCGAGGAACTGCCGGAACCCGTCTCCGCGGACGCCCAACAGGTTCTGTTCGGGCACCCGGCAGTCGTGGAACGTCAGCCCGTGGGTGTCGGAGATGTGCCAGCCGAGCTTCGAGTACGCGGGTTCCACGATCAAGCCCTCGGTGCCGGCCGGGACGATGATCGACGAGATCTCGCCTTCGCCCGTCTTCGCCGTCACCGTGATCAGAGACGTGATCGAGGTGCCGGAGTTCGTGATGAACGCCTTCGCGCCGTTGATCATCCAGAAGCCGTCGGCCAGGACCGCGCGGGTCCTGGTCGCCGCGGCGTCCGAGCCGGCCTCCGGCTCGGTCAGCCCGAATCCGGCCAGCGCCCGTCCGGCCACCAGATCCGGCAGCCACTGCTGCTTCTGCTCGTCCGTCCCGTAGGTCAGGATCGGGTTGATCCCCAGCCCGACGCCGGCCTCGAGGGTGACCCCGATCGACTGGTCGACCCGGCCGAGCTCCTCGATCGCGACGCAGAGCGAAGTGAAGTCGGCGGCGCTGCCCCCGTACTCCTCGGGCACGACCAGGCCGAACAGGCCGAGATCGCCCATCGCGCGCACCAGGTCGATCGGAAGGTGGTGGTCGTGGCTCCACTTGGCGACGTGCGGAGCGACTTCGCGCTCGGCGAAGTCACGCACCACTGCGCGGAAGGCCTCGTGATCTGGGGACAGCTCGAAGGTCATGACGGTTCACTCCCGGCCGAACTCGAACCTTGACGTTAACGTCAACGTCAGGCAACCATATCGCGTATGGAGACGCGGGCAAAGGAGCGGACGTGGACCGTCGGTGAGCTGGCCGACGAACTCGGCGTTACCACCCGGACGCTGCGCTTCTACGAGGCCGAGGGTCTGATCACGCCACAGCGGGCCGGGGGCAACCGGGTGTACGGGCCGCGGGACCGGGCCCGGATGCGTCTGATCCTGCGCGGGCGCCGCTTCGGAATGACGGTTGCCGAATGCCGCGAAATCGTCGACATGTACGACGGCGCGGAGTCATCCGAGCTGCGCCAGCTGACGACCTTGCTCGCCCGGCTCGACGAGATCGCCGACGGCCTGCGCCGCCGGCAGGCCGACATCAGGCGCACGCTCAGCGAAGTGACCGACGTCGCCGAGCAATGCCGCGGCCGGCTGGCCGAGTTGCGCGGTTAGCCGGCGAACCTGCCTTGCCAACTCGTGTGAAGTTTGTGTAAGGTCGGATGGACGGCGGGGGCCGGTCGCCCAGGTCCCCACGACCTGCGCCTGCACACGACGAGGTCCCGCCGATGAGCGACGCTTGCGGAGCGAACAGGTGCGCCGAGCTCGTTCTGACCGGCCCTCCGTTGCCGCGCGACCGCACGGCCACCGGGCGACGTCTCGGGACCCGCGCCCAAATCGCCCGGGCCAAGGACCCGCCCGGTATGGGACCTCAGCCTCAGTTCGACGACGTTCAGCACACATAGCTTTTACAACTGGCGGGGGCCACCAACGACTGACGCCGCGGTCACCGCGGCCGAGGTCTCGAGTCCCGGGATCCCCAGATGATTCGCACCTCCCGCCGCTTTTCGCTCCGCACGGCCATGTTGATCCTTCTGGTCACGGTGCTGTTGCCGGCGACCGCGGCCACCGCCGCGCGGACCTACAGGTTCACGGCCACCGCCCGAGTCACCGTCCTGCGCTACGCCAGCACGACGACGCCCGCGTCGTCCACCCAGCGCGTGACGGTCACCGTCTCGGGATACGCGGCCACCGCCACTGCTACCGCCCGCCGCTCCGCTTCGGCGTCGGCCCGCGCCTATGGCAGCGGCCGGGCCCGCGTCACCGTCACGGCCTCGTCATGGTCGCGCGCCAAGTCCCA
>DATAQD010000193.1:0-10058 GCA_036264855.1 Jatrophihabitans sp.
GACCCGGTCGGCAGCGTGACGTCGGCGGCCGTGACCTGGCTGCCGATCGGCAGGCCCTCGATGCTGACCTCGAAGCCGGTGGGGATGTGGGTCGCCTCGGCCTCGACGCTGACGGTGGTGCTCTCCTGGTTGAGCAGGCCACCGGGGACCAGGCCGCCGACGACGATGATCGGGACGTCGATCGTCACCTTCTCGCCGCGGCGCACGGCCAGCAGGTCGACGTGCTCGAAGTGGCCCTTGATCGGATGCCGCTGGATCGACTTCGGGATGGCCAGCTGCTCCCCACCGTCGACGTCGAGGGTCAGCAGGACGTTCGCCCCGCCGTGCCGGATCGCATTCGCGAACTCGCGGGCGGGCAGCGCCACGTGGCGCGGGTCGGCGCCGTGGCCGTAGATGACGGCCGGGACCTTGCCGGCCCGGCGGGTGCGGCGGGCGCCGCCCTTGCCGAACTCGGTACGCGTCTCGGCGGACAGTCGGACCTCGGACACAGCAGTACTCCTCGAAACGTCGTGTTCTCGTCGGCTTGCGTTCTCGCGGTGCCTCGGACGCGGGACGCGCGTCGACGATCGACACCGCGTCGATCACGGATTCCGCGCTGGGGCGGTCCCTCGCCGGGGCAACCAGCACAGCTTACCGGCCGCAGCGCCCAGTGATGCACCCAGGTCGGGGCGACGTCGCGCCCGGCGCCGCTCCGTAGCATCGGCGCCGTGCCGAGCGACCTACCCCGCGCGGTCCGGGTCCGCGTCCCGGCCAAGGTGAACCTGCACCTCTCGGTCGGGCAGCGGCGTCCGGACGGCTTTCACGACCTCGTCACCGTCTTTCACGCCGTCGACCTGGTGGACGAGATCGTGGCCACCCGCGCCGACCGGCTGGCGCTGACCGTCACCGGTGAGGGCGCGGCCGATCTGGCGGTGGACGAGAGCAATCTCGCCTGGCAGGCCGCCGCCGTCCTGGCCGAGGCCGCCGGCATCGACCCCGCGGTCCGGATCGACCTGCACAAGGCGATCCCGGTCGCGGGCGGGATGGCCGGCGGGTCGGCGGACGCCGCGGGCACGCTGCTCGCCTGCTCCACCCTGTGGGGTGTCACCGACGTCGACCTGCCCGCGCTGGCCGCCCGGCTCGGCAGCGACACCGTCTTCCCGCTGCTCGGCGCGACCGCGCTGGGCCGCGCCCGCGGTGAGGTGCTCGTGCCGGTTGCGCCGCACGACCCGTTGCACTGGGTCTTCGCGTTCGCCGACGGCGGGATCTCGGCCCGGGACGCGTACGGCGAGCTCGATCGCCAGCGCGAAGCCGGCCCGGCCGGGCCCCGCCTTCGCCCGCCGGACACGCTGCTTGCCGCGCTCGCCGACGGCGACCCCGCGGCGATCGCGGCCGCGCTGGCCAATGATCTGCAGCCCGCCGCGCTGGCCCTACGGCCCTCGCTGCGGGCCACCCTGGACGCCGGCACCCGGCACGGCGCGCTTGCCGGCCTGGTCTCCGGGTCCGGTCCCACCTGCGCGTTCCTCTGCGCCGACAACGAGGCGGCCCACGCGTTGAGCGCGGCGCTGGAGGCCGACGGTGTGTGCCGCGCGGCCCGCGTCGCCAGCGGCCCGGCCCCCGGGGCTCGGGTGATCGGCTGATGGCCAACCTCGTCAACCTCGAGGACGTCAGCAAGGCGTACGGCACCACGGTCGTGCTCACGGGCATCTCGCTGGGGGTCGCCGACAGCGACCGGATCGGGGTGGTCGGTCGCAACGGCGGCGGGAAGTCCACGCTGCTGCGACTGATCCTCGGCGAGGAGCCGCCGGACTCCGGACGCGTCACCCAGACCCGGGGACTGCGCCTGGCCCGCGTCGACCAGCGCGGCGAGCTGCCGGCCGGCACCAGCGTCCGCCACTACGTGGTGGGGCACGGGGCCGAGCACGAATGGGCCGGGGACGCGGCCGTGCGCGCGATCCTCGAAGGGCTGGGTCTTTCGGCGGTCGGGCTTGACGCCGACGTCGCCCGGCTCTCCGGCGGCGAGCGCCGGCGGGTCGCGCTGGCGGCCGCGCTCGTCGAGCACGCCGACCTGCTGGTCCTGGACGAACCGACGAACCACCTCGACGTCGAGGGGATCACTTGGCTGGCCGAGCACCTGCGAGCCCGCAAGGGAGCGCTCGTCGTCGTCACCCACGACCGCTGGTTCCTCGACGCCGTGTGTGAGCAGACGTGGGAGCTCGGCGACGGGGTCGTCCGCCAGTTCGACGGCGGGTACGCGGCCTACGTCCTCGCTCGAGCCGAACGGGCCCGGGTCGCCGACGCGGCCGAGGCCCGGCGGCAGAACCTGCTGCGCAAGGAACTCGCCTGGCTGCGCCGCGGGCCCCCGGCCCGCACGTCCAAACCCCGCTTCCGGATCGACGCGGCCGAGGCCCTGATCGCCGACGTCCCGCCGCCCCGCCAGTCCGTCGAACTGCGGGCCCTGGCCCAGCGGCGGCTCGGCCGCACGGTCGTCGACGTCGAGGACGTCACCCTGACGGTCGGCGATCGGACGCTGCTGGATCGCGTCAGTTGGCATGTCGGGCCGGGCGACCGGGTCGGCATCATCGGCGTGAACGGCTCGGGCAAGACGCACCTGCTCCGCCTGCTGGCCCAGGAGATCGTGCCGACGTCGGGCACGGTGAAGGTCGGCAAGACCGTCCACGTGGCCCACCTCACCCAGGAGATCCGCGAACTGCCCGAAGGGCTGCGGGTGATCGAGGCCGTGACCGAGGTCCGCACGAGCGCCGAACTCGCCGGCGTCGAGCTGTCGGCCGGACAGTTGGCCGAGCGGTTCGGGTTCGCCAACGAGCGGCAGTGGACGCCGGTCGCGGACCTGTCCGGTGGAGAACGCCGTCGGCTGCAGCTGCTGCGGCTGCTGCTCACCCAGCCGAACCTGCTCCTGCTCGACGAGCCGACCAACGACCTCGACACCGACACCCTGGCCGCACTGGAGGACCTACTCGACGGGTGGCCGGGCACGATTGTCGTGGTCAGCCACGACCGTTACCTGCTCGAACGGGTCTGCGATACGACGGTGGCGCTGCTCGGCGACGGCTCGCTGGCCGCTCTTCCCGGCGGCGTGGAGGAATACCTGGCGCGCCGGCGGGCGGCCGCAGCGGCGGCGAGCGACGAGCGGCGCGAGCGGCGCGGCGACACCCGGGCGGCTCGCAAGGAGTTGCTCCGGCTCGAACGTCGCGTCGAGACGCTGCACAACCGGGAGGCGAGGCTGCACGAGCAGCTCGCCACCCACGCCACCGACTACGCGAAGGTCGCCGAACTCGACGCCGAGCTGCGCACCGTCATGGCCGAACGCGAAGCCGCCGAAGAGGAATGGCTGACGCTGGCCGACGACCAGGACTGACCGTCGCGGCTCAGGCCTTCGGGTGCGCCTCGGACTCGTCGACCGGCTCCTCGTGGGCCGCCGCCGTCGTCCCCGACAACGTCGCCAGCATCTGCCGGACGTTGGTCAGCTGGGCGTTGATGGCGTTGCGACGCTGCGTTGCGGCCGAGAGCTCCCGGTCGGACTCGGCGCGGATCCGATCGGCGCGCTCCATCGCGTCGGCGATGATCTGCTCGGCCTTGCGCTCCGCGTCGGCCTGTAACTGAGCGGCCCGCCGGGCGGTCTCGGCCTGCAACTGGTCGCCCTCGGCGCGCAGCTTCGCGACCCGGTTGCGCGCCGACTCGAGTTCCTTCTCCGACAGCTCGGTGCGCTCCTGAAACATCTGCTCAGCCTTGTCGCGACGCTCGGCGAGGGTCTGCTCGAAGTCGGCCGCGGCCTTGGCCGCCCGCGCCCGCTGCTCCTCGTAGAGCGCCTCGGCCTCGCCGCTGCGGGCGATGGCCATCCGCTCGGACTCGTCGGCCATCTGGTCGGCATTGCGCTTCGCGTCCTCGATGACCTTGGCCGCGTGCTCGTCGGCGGCGGCGCGCGTCTCCTGGGCGTACTTGTCGGCTTCCGCGCGGGCGCTCGCCGCGGCCTCGTCCGCCTCGGCCAGCCGGCTGTCGACCTCCGCGACCGCCGCGGACCGCATCTCCTCGGCCTCTTCCTCGGCCATGGCCAGGATCCGCCCGATCCGCTTGCCGAAGTCGTGGAACGTCGGCTCGGCCGGGGGCATCGGCTTGGCGGCCTTGGCCTGGGCCTGCTTGGCCTCCTCGGCGGCCTTGCGGAGCCGCTGGACCTCACCGGCGAGATCACCGGCCCGCTCCTGCGCCTCGGCGGCGGCCCGGGACAGGTCGGCGACGTGCCGCTCGACCTCGGCGGGGTCGTACCCGTGCCGGACGCTCTTGAAGGGGGTGGCTGTGTGTTCAGTCATCAGTCTCTCGGCATCTCGTGGGTGTTGGCGGGCTGGGGGCTAGCGTTGTGGGAACGTTCGGAGACGGCGAGAGCCTCGATGACTCCCGACAGGTCGCCCAACTGCTTGCTGATCTCGTCACGGTGCGCAGAGAGCACCGCGACCTCGGCCCGGGCCTCGGCGAGCATCGCCCTGGCCCTGGAGCGTAGTTCGTCCGCCTCCGCCCGCGCGTCGGCGACGGTCGTGTTGATCTCGTCCTTGGACCTGCGGCGCAGGGCCCGGATCTCGTCCTGGACGCGGGCGAGGTCGTCGGCGGCCCGCTCGCGGACGGCCCGCGCTCCGGTCTCGGCCTCGGCGAGGCGGCGGCGGATCCGCTCGTCGGCGGCGCTGGCCCGCTCGTCGGCCTGGGCGAGGATCTGCTCGGCGTCGTCGCCGGCGAGCTGCCGGATCGTGGCGGCGTCGGCCTGGGCGCTCTCGAGGGCCTCGGCCGCCTCGCGGCGTTGGGCCTCGCGCTCGCGTTGGGCGTCGGCGGCCAGCCGGTCGTTCTCGGCCCGGGCGCTCGCGAGGATCTCATCGGCCTGGTGCCGGGCCAGCTCGACGGCCGCCCGGGCCTCCTGGGCGGCCGACTGGCGCATCTTCTCCGCGTCCGCCTCGGCGGCGGCGAGCAGATCGGTCATCGTCTGCTGCGTCCACGCCGTCTGCTCGCGGGCCTGCGCGAGTTCGGCCGCGATCGTCTCGCGGACCTCTTCGAGCATGGCCTCGCCGTGGGCGCGGGCCTCGGATCGGATGGCTTCGGCCTCGTCCTTGGCGCCGGCGACATCGTGCTCGGCCGCGGCCCGGACTTCGGCCGCCGCGCCCCGGGCCTCTTGGATGACGGCGTCGACCTGGGCCCTGGACTGTTGGGCCTCGTCGGCCAACTGACGCTCGTGCGCGTCGCGCAGCCCAGCCAGCTCCTGGTCGTGCGCGGCGCGCGCGCCAGCCAGTTCCGCCTCGGCCTGCCGGGCCTGTTCGGCCGCCTTGGCGTCGATCTCCTCGGCCCGGCGACGGGCCGCGGCAACGATCGCCTCGGCTTGTTCGCGCAGGACGCCGGCTGTGGTTTTCCCGTTCTCGAGCTGGCGGTCGGCGTCCTCTCGGGCCTGGTCCAGCAGCGCCTCGGCACTCTGCTCGGCGCGGGAAATGACGAGCGACGCCTGCTCGAGCGCATCAGCGACGATCGCCTGGGCCTCCTCGTGGGCGTCCTCGAGGGTGCCCGGAGCCGCGACGCCAGATTGGGCGGACGCGGCATGTCGACCCAGCGCCGCGCTATCGGTCAGCGACACCTCTGAAGTGGACCAGGAATCCTCGTCGGCGGCATCTTCAGCTGGCTCACCGGCCGCATCGCCGGCGGTCGGGGACGGCTCGCCGGCCGTCGACGGGTCCTCACCGGGCGGATCGACGGATGCCGGCAGGTCGAGGGATGCCGGCGGATCGAGGGATGCCGGCGGATCGAGGGCAGCCGGCGGATCGAGGGCAGCCGGCGGATCGAGGGAAACCGAGTCGGATGCGGCCGGAGCGTTGGCCCGCGCCGGCGCAGCGAACCGGCGGAACGGCGCCGGCCGGCCGCGCTGTTCCGGGCCCACCTCCGCAGCCGCACCGTCGCGAGTTGCCGAATCGCCTTGCATGCGGCTCATCGTCCCAGGCGCCCCGCCGTTCTGGACACCCCCCACCGGGACGTCGTCGGCACCAATGTTGATCATCCGGGCGGGACGCCCTTCGGCCGGGTGAGCGAACGCGGCTCCGCCTCGAGATGGGCCAGGCCGTTCCAGCCCAGATTGACGATGTGGGCGGCGACCTCCTCGCGCCCCGGCTTGCGTTCTTCGAGCCACCACATCCCGGTCAGCGCGACCATGCCGACGAGCATCTGCGCGTACATGGCGGCGTTCTTGGTGCTGAAGCCGCGCTCCCCGAATTCGCGGGCCAGGACGTACTCGACCTGATTGGCGATGTCGTTGAGCAGGGACGAGAAGGCGCCGGTGCTGCCGGTCGCGGTCGAATCGCGGGACAGGATCCGGAAGCCGTCGGTCTCTTCCTCGATGTAGGTCAGCAATGCCAGCGCCGCCTGCTCGGCCAGGACGCGCGGATGCCCGGCCGAGAGCGCCACCGTCAGCCGGTTGAGCAGATCGCTCATCTCGCGGTCGACGACCACCGCGTACAGGCCTTCCTTGCCGCCGAAGTGCTCGTAGACGACGGGCTTGCTGACGTGGGCGCGCGCCGCGATCTCCTCGATCGACGTGCCGTCGAAGCCCTTCTCGGCGAACAGCGACCGGCCCACCTGCACCAGCTGCTCGCGCCGCTCCCGGCCGGTCATGCGGACGCGCGGACGCCCGTCGGGGTCACTCATCGGAAACGGTCCACCCGGATCTACTCCTTCATCGCCCATGATGGTCGCATGACGAGCACCCCACGAGATCGCTCCGCGGGCGAACCACGATTTCGCAGGGATCCCACAACCGCGCCCGAACTGATGACCTACGGCAGCTACCTGCGGCTGCCGGAATTGCTCTCATGCCAGTCTCCCGCCACCGACCAGCACGACGAGATGCTCTTCGTGATCATCCACCAGGTGTACGAGCTCTGGTTCAAACAGATCCTGCACGAGCTGGGCCTGCTGCAGCGCCGCCTCGAGTCCGGTGACGGATCCGGCGCCCTGAGCACCGCCCGGCGGATCGCGAAGATCCTCAAGACCGTCGTCGGGCAGCTGGACGTTCTCGAGACGATGACCCCGCGGCAGTTCGCGTCCTTCCGGCCGCAGCTGGGCTCGTCGAGCGGCTTCCAGTCCGACCAGTTCCGCGAGATCGAGGCGGTGCTCGGGCGGCGGGACGTCAGCTCCGACGATCCCGGGACCGCGGCCGCCGGGCAACGGCGCTCGGTCTTCGACTCGCTGCTGCGCTACCTGGCCTTGGCCGGGTACGACGTGCCCGCGCCGGCGCTGGAGCGTGACCCGGCCACCCCATGGCCCGGCGGAGACCCGTCGATCCTGGAACTCCTCGGCGCGGTCTACGCCGATGAGTCCGCCCTCGCCGCCCAGGTCTGCGAAGCACTGGTCGACATCGACGAGGGCATCCAGGAATGGCGCTATCGCCACCTCAAGATGGTCGAGCGGATCATCGGCGCGCGGATGGGCACCGGGGGATCGGCCGGGGCCGAGTATTTGCGGTCGACGCTGTTCCGGCCGGCGTTCCCGGATCTGTGGGACATCCGCTCCGGCCCGTGAGCGACTCGCTGCTGGTGGAGGGTCGCGGTGGTTCGTGTGACCACGATTCGGCCGGTGTCTGGTCGGTGGGGACCCGCAACCGCGTTACGACCGCCCCCGGACGCGGCGACCGATGAGCGCGGCGCCGCCGGCGGCGACCGTCGCCACGGCGGCGGTGGCGAGATTCTGTCGGCGCATGCGCCGCGGTATCTGCGAGTACGGCAGCGTCGTGAACGAGACGAGCTCGTAGCGCGAGACGTAATGCGGCAGGCGTCGCTCGAGGGCGTGCTGCGCGGCGGTCTTGGCCTGGAACAGCCGGGAGTTCACCTTGTCCCGCATCTCGACGAAGTTCTCCAGCGCCATCTCGGCGATCGTGTCGCAGTTGGCCTTGCGGCGGGTCTCGTAGCGGGCGAGGGCCGCGGGCCAGTGCCCGCCCGCCTCGTCGAGGCACCGGTCGATCTCGAGGCAGTCCTCGAACGCGCAGTTGGCTCCTTGGCCGAAGAACGGGACGATCGCGTGCGCGGCGTCCCCGACGAGGGCGAGCGTGCTGCCGTCACCCTCGTGCACCCACGGCCAACACCGCACCGTCACGAGCGCGCCCACCGGGTTGTGCGCGAAGTCCTCGGTCAGCGACGGCATCAGGTCAACGACGTCGGGATAGTGCCGTGCGAAGTACTCCAGTACGGCCTGCGGCGTCCTCAGCGCGGCGAAGTCGTCCTCGGGCCAGAACAGCGTGCAGGTGAACGACCGGTCCAGGTTCGGCAGCGCGATCATCATCGACGACCCGCGCGGCCAGATGTGCAGCGCATCCGGGTCGAGCGCGAACTCGCCGTCGCGCGCCGGGATCGTCAGCTCCTTGTAGCCGTGCTCCAAGTAGTCCTGGCTGAAACTGAAGCCGGGGCGGAAGGTGACCGCCCGCCGGGCGGCGCTGTACGCGCCGTCGCTGGCCAGCACGGTCCCCGCGAGCGCGTCCACCGCACCGGACGGCGTCTCGAACCGCAGCCGGCCCTTGTCGAGGTCGAGTTCGGCGAGGCGGTGTTCGAAGCGGAGCGTCACGCCCGGCGTGGACTCGGCGGCGTCGAGCAAGGACTGGTTGAGCTCGGCCCGGCTGATCGAGTTGATGGCGCGCCGGCCGTCGGCGCTGTACGGACGAAAGCTCGGCCCGCCCTCGATCGGGTGCACCATCCGCCCGTGCATCGGCAGCGCCCGGCCGAGGGACTGCTCCTGCAGGCCGACCCGCTGCAGCGCGTCCAGACCGCGCGCGGAGATGGCCAGGTTGATCGATCTGCCCCGCTCGGCCCCGGCCCGCCGGGGATCGGCCCGCCGCTCGTACACGGTGACCTCGAGCCCGCGGCGGCCGAGCAGCGTGGCGAGCAGGCAGCCGGCCAGCCCGGCACCGACGACGGCGATCGACTCGTCAGCCATGGTCGTCCAGGACCGCGGCCAGCGCTCCCGCGGCCCGCCAGCAGTCGTGGAACGTGTTGTACAGCGGCGCGGGCGCCAGCCGGATGACGTCGGGCCGGCGGGCGTCGGCGTACACGCCGTGGCCGCGGCGCAGGTGCCCGCTCACCTGACCGGCCTCGAGACCGCGGACGCGGACCGACAGCTGGGCCCCGCGCCGCGCCGGGTCACGCGGCGTGATGACCTCGAACGGTCGCCCGGCGCCGGCCGCGTCGAGCCGGGACTCGAGGTATCCGGTCAGCCGGATGCTCTTCGCCCGCAGCGCGGCCATGCCGACCTCGTCGAACATTTCGAGCGAGGCGAGGACGGGCGCCATGGCCAGGATGGGCGGGTTGGAAACCTGCCACGAGTCGGCGGTGTCCACCGGCGAGACGGTCGGCCCCATCTGGAACCGGGTCGCCGGATCGGTGCTCCACCAGCCTGCGAATTTCGGCAGCGTGCGATCGGCGAGGTGCCGCTGGTGCACGAACGCGCCGGCCAGCGAGCCCGGTCCGCTGTTGAGGTACTTGTACGAGCACCACGCCGCCCAGTCGACGCCCCAGTCGTGCATGCGCAGCGGGACGTTGCCGGCGGCGTGGGCGAGATCCCAGCCCACCACGGCGCCGGCGGCGTGTCCGGCCGCGGTGATCGACTCAATGTCGAGCAGTTCGCCGGTGTAGAAGTTCACCGCGCCCAGCAGGACGAGGGCCACCCGCCCGCCCTCGGCGGCGAGGAACGCCTCGACGTCCTCGCTGCGCAGCACCGATTCCCCGGGCCGGGGCTGCAGTCGGATCACGGCCTCGTCCGGGTCGAAGCCGTGGAAGGCGGCTTGGCTGCGGACGGCGTAGCTGTCGGACGGGAACGCGCTGTTCTCGATGACGATGGCGTGCCGCTCGGCGGTCGGCCGGTAGAAGCTGACCATCATCAGGTGCAGGTTGACCGTCAGCGAGTTCATCACCACGACCTCGGACGGCTCGGCACCCACCAGCCGGGCCGCCGGTCCGCGGAGCTGCTCGTGGTAGGAGACCCATGGCCGTCGCGCTTCGCCGTGCCCCTCGACGCCGAACCGGGCCCAGTCCTCGAGCTCCTCGCCCAGCCGC
>DATAQD010000195.1:0-20953 GCA_036264855.1 Jatrophihabitans sp.
CACCGGCGGGGCGAACGGCAGCCCGAGGGGAATCCGGACGTCCCCACCGTGAATCAGCAGATCGGACAGCGGAGCCCGCGGTCCACCGATCGGCGGCGTGTACCTGCTCTCGGCGTTCGTCCGGAGATTGGCCGCGACACGCGCGATCGGAGTGGTTGCCATCTGCTTGGCCAGTGCCGCGTTCGTGCGGTCGAAGTTGCCACGGTGGCGCGGGGCGGCGCGCGCGAACTTCGGCGTCGACACGAGCAACGGAACGGTCAGGTGCGCCGCGACCGTGCGGACGTCCCATTCGCCGCACAGGCTCGACGTGGCGAGCTGGGCTTCGTCGAGGGTCTCGATCAGATCGGCGAAGGCCCGCCGGTGCTCAGCGCAGGCAGCGAAGATCTCCCGCGGGTCCATCGGCCCAGTATGGGCGCAGCGGGCCGGCGGTCAGCTCGCGGCGTCGTAGTCGATCAGGCGTTGGGCGAGGCCGGCCGGATTGCTGACCGCGACGAGATGCCCGCCGTCGAGCTCGTCCACGTCCAGACCGAGGCGGTCCTGGGCGACGCGGCGCTGGAACTCGGCCGGGAAGAAGCGGTCGTCGCGGCCGACGAGCACCCTGATCGGGACGTCTGGCCAGCGCTCGAACTCGCACGGCTGGCCGAACGGAGTGTCGGCCGGTTCGCGAGGGACGCTCGCGTAGAGCTCGGCCTTGGTCTCGTCGGAGAGGTCGTGCAGGAAGTGCGTCTCGACGTCGAACTCGCCGCTGCGTCCCGCGGCCTCGTCGGCCGCGTACCGCGCCTCGCTCGAGCCGGTGTTGCCCCACCAGGCGCCCGGCGTCTCGCCCGGCAGCGGAATCATCGCGTTGAGCAGCACGATCATCGCGACGGGCACCCGGCTCGCGACCATCGGCGCGGTGAAGCCGCCGAGCGATTGGGCGACGAGAACGACGTCTCGTCGGCCGCCGATCGCGCGCTGGACGATGTCGGCGTATTCCGGCAGTCCCAGCGACGGATCGTCCTGCTTGATGTCGACGGCGATCGCCTCATGGCCGCGGCGTTCGAGTTCGGACACCAGGCGCTTCCAGTACTCAGCGTCGCCGCCGGCGCCGGGGATGAGTACGAAGGTGGTCATCGCACAAACCGGCCAGCCCGGCCGCGACCAGCCCTCCGCGGACGCGGCCCTGGAAAGTCGAGCGTGGCCAGCACAGTTTCGGTCCTCACGGTCCTAAGCTAGGACCACACATCCTGAAACACAAGTGCTAGTTAGAAATTAGGAGTAGATTGCCCCGGCATGAAGACCGAACGGAGGCGCTACGCCGATCCCTGCGGCATCGCCCGCGCGCTCGACATCGTGGGCGAGCGGTGGGCCCTGCTGATTGTCCGCGAGCTGATGCTCGGCCCGCGGCGGTTCGGCCAGTTGCGGGCGGGGCTGCACGATGCCAGCCCGAATGTGCTGTCCCAACGGCTGCGCGAGCTCGAGGAGGACGGAATCGTCCGGCGCTACACGCTGGAGCCGCCGGCAAGTCTCGCGGTCTACGAGCTCACCGATCGGGGCCGCGCCCTCGAGCCGATCCTGCTCGAATTGGGTCGGTGGGGCAGCGGCACCGCCCGGGTGGCCGGCCGCGAGCTGGGCGTTGCCTCGATGCTGATGGCGCTCAAGACGATGTTCGCCGCCGACCCGAACGCGCGCGTCACCTACGCACTGGACCTGGCGGGGGAACGATTCGGCGTCCACATCGCCGAGGGGCGCATTGAGATCGCCCGCGGTCGCCCAGCCGATCCGACGGCGACGATCAGCACGGACATCACCACATTGCGGATGGTGGTCTTCCTGGGCACTGGCGTGCGCGCGGCCGAGGACGCCGGCGCGCTCACGATCAGTGGGGACCGGCGGGCGGCCGCCCGGTTCCCGAGGTACTTCCGCCAGCCGACCGGTCCGGCGGCCTGACGCGGCGCCGGCGGTCAGGTCACCGGAAAGATCCGCGCCGAGTGCAGGCGCCCGCCCTCGATGATCAGCTCGCCCATGGTCCCCCGCGGTTGCCGGCGCCGGTCGGTCGGCGACCCCGGATTGAAGATGCGCTGGCCGTCGTGCATTTCGTCCAGCGGTATGTGCGAGTGACCGAACACGACGAGAGCGGCGCCCGGGAACAGCCAGCGCAGTCGAGCGGCTCGACCCGTCACGGGTCCGCTGTCGTGGATCATCGCAATCGGAACCCCGCCGAGTTCCAGCTGCGCGGTCTCGGGCGCACCCCACGCCTCGACGTCGGCGCCGTCGTTGTTGCCGAGCACGGCATACACGGGCGCCCATGCGGACAACTCGTCCAGGGTGGCGGCGGTGCAGACGTCGCCGGCGTGCAGGATGGCGTCGACGCCGGTCAGCGCCGCGGCTACCGCAGCCGGACACTGCTTCCAGCGCCGCGGAGAATGGGTGTCGGACAGGACGGCGATCCGCATCCGGCCAGTGTGCAGCCGGCGCGCCGCGGGTGGGAGCACTCGCGGTTTCGTGCGGAAAGGTCCGGGGCCCGATCGTGGTCGCCCGCGGGCGCGCCGATCCGGGTGTCGATCCGGGTGTCGAGTCTCAGGACTTCGCTGACGCATTGATGTCTCGGGACATCGCTGACACCTGATCGTGCTGTGAGCTGTGCTCATGGCCTGGAAGGTGACGGCGATGGATGTTCGGATGGCGGCTGGACTGCCGGACGGTGTCGGGGATGTGGCGGCCTTCTGTCGCGCTCAGGGGATCTCCCGGCAGACCTACTACAAGTGGCGAAGCGGTTCGAGCGTGCGGGTCTGGACGGGCTGCGGGACCGGTCGCGGCGCCGCGCAGCGAGCCCGGCGATGACGCCGGTCGAGGTCGAAGAGGCGATCGTGCGGGTGCGTAAGCAGCTCGCCGACGCCGGCGAGTTCAACGGCCGGTTCAGCATCGCCGATCGCCTCGCCGCCCAGGGCGCATCGCCGGTGCCCTCGCCGGCCACGATCGCCCGCATTCTGGCTCGTCGTGGCCAGGTGCGCCCGCAATCGCGTAAGCGTCCGCGCAGCTCGTATCGGCGCTTCGTCGCCGCGCGACCGAATCGGCGGCCGTTACAAGCAAATGCCCGTCACCGTCATCGCCGACGGCGACCACATCGCGATCTTCACCGGCAACACCCTCATCCGCGCCCTCGACGCCGACCCCACCCGCAACTACCAGCCACTGCGACCGGCCACGCACTAGACACTCGCCATCACCCAAGACAACGCTCATGTCAGCGATGTCGTGAGACAACCGTGTCAGCGATGTCCTGAGACAACCGTGGGTGTCAATCCGGGATTGACTGATTAGAACGTCTGTTCGATGATGGGCGGATGCTCGACGTAGCGATCCGCAAGCCCGACGGCAGCACCGCCGTCGACTGGCAGCACGTCGGGCTGCGCAGCACTCCCCCGCTTCCTGTTGCTCCGGCGTTGCGCACGATCCTGCCCGACGGATTGCGCCGCGGCAGCACGGTCAGTGTCAGCGGATCGATCTCGCTGCTCCTGGCCCTGCTCGGGGCGGCTTCGGCCGACGGCGCCTGGTGCGCCCTGGTGGGCTTCCCGCGGATCAGCGCCGAGGCGGCCCGCGAGTACGGCGCCGACCTGAGTCGCCTCGCGCTCGTCCCCGACCCGGGCCAGGGGTGGACCACCGCGGTCGGTGCCCTGCTCGACGCCGTCGACATCGTGGCCGCCCGCCCACCGGGCGGACGGGGCCTGGCCCCTGGTGACATCCGACGGCTCGCCGCCCGGGCCCGCACCAAGGACGCCGTGCTCGTCCCATACGTCGCCGAGGCGGCCTGGCCCGGGGCCGACGTCCGGCTGCACGCCCGCGACGGCGTCTGGTCCGGCATCGGCGAGGGCACCGGACGGCTGCGCGCGCGGCAGGTCGAGGTGACCGTCGGCGGCCGCGGCCCGGCAGCCCGCACGAAGTCGGCGAGCCTCTGGCTGCCGGCCGACGGCGGCGGCATCGAACCGGCCACCCCGCTCGCCCCCGTCATCGACCTCGCCGGATAAGCCGAGATGGAAGGTGACCACGAACGCGATGAGCGCTCGCCGCCCTCGGCGGATCGAAGGATATGCATCTGGCTCCCGGACTGGCCGGTCACCACCGCCCGGATCGATGCCGGTCTTCCCCCGGACGCGCCGATCGCGGTCGTCACCGCCAACCGGGTGATCGCCTGCTCGCACGCGGCTCGGGCCAACGGGGTGCGGCGCGGGCTGCGGCGCCGCGAGGCGCAGGCGCACTGCCCGGACCTGCACGTCCTGCCCCGCGACGAGTCCGCCGAGGCCCGCACCTTCGAGCCGGTGGTCGCGGCGCTCGAAGCGATCGCGCCCGGAGTCGAGATCACCCGCCCGGGGCTGGCCGCGATCGGCGTGCGCGGTCCGACCCGCTATTTCGGTGGCGAGACCGGGGTGCTGCACGCGCTGTCCCGCGGAGTGGCCGACATCCCCGCGCTCGGAGGCGCCGACCTGCTCATCGGCATAGCCGACGGCGCGTTCGCCGCCGAGCAGGCTGCCCGCCGTGGGGTGGTCGTCGACCCCGGCGACTCGCCGAAGTTCCTGAAGGACCTGCCGATCGAGACGCTCGACCCGTCCGGGGCCTCCCCCCTGATCGACCTGCTGCGCCGCCTGGGCCTGCGCACACTCGGGGCGTTCGCCGCGTTGCCGGTCCGCGACGTGCTGGCCCGCTTCGGTCCGGACGGCGTGTGGGCGCACCGGCAGTCCGGCGGCCGCGACGACCGCCCGCTGTCGGCCCGGCGTCCGCCCGTCGAGTTCGCGGTCACCCTCGATCTCGAACCGCCCGTCGACCGCGTCGACACCGTGACGTTCTCCTCCCGCGGCATCGCCGAGCAGTTCGTCGGTGACCTCGCCGCGCACGGGCTGGCCTGCACCTGCCTGGAACTGCAGGCGCTGAGCGAGAACGGCGAAGAGACGGTGCGCCGCTGGCGGCACGCCGGGGTGCTGTCGACGGTGGACGTCCTCGACCGGGTGCGCTGGCAGCTCGAGGGTTGGCTGTCCGGTGCACCGCGGGGGGCTCGCGACCCGCACGTGCCGCCGCGGCCCACCGGCGGGGTCAGTCGCATCCGGCTCGTCCCGATCGAGGCGGTGCCCACCGGCGCGCACCAACAGGCGCTGTGGGGCGGGTCCGGCGACGAGGACGAGCGCGCCGCCCGCGCGCTCGCGCGGGTGCAGACGCTGCTCGGCCACGGGTCGGTGCTGACGCCGGTGCTCGACGGCGGCCGCGATCCCGGGCAGCGGACCCGGTTGGTGCCGTGGGGCGACGAGCCGGTGCCGCTGCGCTCACCGGAGCAGCCATGGCCGGGGCAGCTACCAGCGCCCGCGCCGTCGGTACTGCTCGACCCGCCGCAGCCGGCGCAGGTACTCGACAACGCCCGGCGTCCGGTCGTGGTCACCGAGCGCGGCGCGATGCCGGCGCCGCCGGCCTTCTTCGGCATCGGCGGCAACGTCACCGCGGTGACGTCCTGGGCCGGCCCGTGGCCGGTGGACGAGCGCTGGTGGAGCCCCGAATCAGCTCGGCGGGTAGTGCGCTGCCAGATCGTCGACGTGCGCGGCCGGGCCTACCTCGTCACCGGGACGATGGACGAGCCACCTCGATGGCAGGTCGACGCGATCTACGACTGAACCACCCGATACGAACCGACCACGGTTGCCGGCGACGCGTTCGGGCCCTCGTCCAACCGCAGGCCCAACTCGCGCTGGAAGGCCTGGAACGCCGGCAGACCCGACAGCACGTCGGTGTCCCCATCCCGGAACGCGACATGGACGAACGACACCCCGTCGGCCAGGCGCAGTGTCACGTACCGCAAGCCCTCCGGCTCGGTGGCCGCCAGCTCGGCGTAGACCTGCTCGACCAACCGCTGGTTCTCCTCGGCGGCCTCGGGACTGGTGCGGTAGCGCACCACGACGGCATCGCTCATCGGGTCCTCCTCATCTAGGTTCGGTACTGCAGACTCCTCCACCCGACGAAATTCATCGCGTCCGAGCGATGAGTTCCGGGCCCGCCGGTCGGTACTAGTGCTCGCACCGATCGGAGGCACCGTGACCACAACCCCTCGTCCACCGCCCGGCGCTGCGTCCTCGCCCTCACGGCGACCGGCGCGCTCGTGGGCGCGCTCGACCAGCTCGTCGTCGCCACCGCGCGGACGAGCATTCGCGACGACCTGCACGCCTCGCTGGCGACGCTCAACTGGACCGTCAACGCCCACAGCCCCAGCTTCGCCGTCCTGCTCATCACCGGGGCGGCCCTGGGCGACTGCTACGGCCGGCGGCGGCTGTTCGTCACCGGGCTTGCGACCTGGTCCGCCGGACGCGAGGCGGTCGCCGGGTTCTTCGCCCAGCGGGTATTCGCCTGCGACCCGGTGCGGATGGTCACGACCCGGGCGAACGGGTGCCCCGCCGCGGCGACCTAGCACCGGGAGTCGGATGGCACCTATGCCCACACCATTCAAGTTCTAGAAACCGTGGGCGACCACGTCATCCACATCTACGCGTTCCGCGATGTCGCCCTGTTCGCCGCCTTTGACCTGCCGACCGTGCTACCGGACAAGTGACCGCGGTCAGCTCATCAGCGACGCCGCGACGGTCGCGCCGAGATCCCAGCAGGCCTCGGTGTCGTCCTTCGACGGCGCCCCGACGATCGTCACGGAGGCGTGGACCTGCTGCCAACCCATCCCCTTGGTGATCGACTCGGCGGCGCGGATCGCCCCGGTCGTGTCGTTGTTACCGTGGACGTAAAGGCCGTAAGGCGCCCCGATCTTGGCCGTGAGGCACGGGTAGTACACGCCGTCGAAGAAGTGCTTCATCGCGCCGGACAGGTAGCCGATGTTCGCCGGCGTTCCGAGCACGAAGCCGTCAGCCTCGAGGACGTCGATCGACGTGGCCGCGAGCGCGGGACGCACGCGCACCTCGACGCCCTCGATGCCGTCCGCGGCGGCGCCGGCCAGCACGGCCTCGAGCAATTGCTGTAACGCCGGCGACGTGGTGTGGTGGACGACCAGCAGGACGGGCACCCGACCAACCTAATGGCGGTCAGAACGCGCCGAGTCCGTTCGGGGTCCCGAGCCCGGTCGGTCCGTCGTACCCGATCTTGGCCGTGCAGAGGTACGAGCCTCCACACGCGCCGTTCGAGCCGGAGCGGACGTCGAAGAACGCGGCCCGGTGCGCGTACGGGTACGCCGGGCGTGCGTTGTTTCCGGCCAACGCGTAGATCGCGGCGACGATTGGCGCCGACAGGCTCGTGCCGCCGACCTGGGCCCACCCGTTGAGACCCTGCGCGGCACCGGACGCGATCAGCCCGTCGCACAACACCGCGAGCAGGCAGTTGTTGAACGTGTCGTACACGCCGAGACCCGTGGCCGGGTTGGCGTCCGCCGCGACGTCGCCGATCGTGCGTCTCTTGCAGCCGCTGTCGGTCTGCCAGGTCGGCTTCGGCTCGTACCTGGAACAACCACTGCCGGTGCCGGACCATACCGTCTCGGTCCAGCCACGAGCGGTGCTCGACCGCTTGAGCGTCGTTCCACCGACCGCCGTGACAAACGGCGACGACGCCGGCCATTCCGCCCGGTAGCCCTCGTCCCCCGCCGCCGCGGTGATCGCAACCCCCGGGTGGTTGAGGTGCTTGTCCGCGCCCAGGATCGTGCCGTCCTCCACCCCGCCGTAGCTGTTGGAAACGGCGACGGCGCCGAGGCGGACCGCGGTGTCGACGGCGGTCATCAGCGGGCCGGTCGTCGGTGAATCGGCTTCGACGAGCAGCAGGCGGCAGTCGGGGCAGGTGGCCGACATCGCGTCCAGGTCCAGGCTCGACTCCTCGGCCCACCCGTAGTCGCGGGCCGGCAGCGGGCGGGCCAGGCCGTTCTGGTTG
Organism: Jatrophihabitans sp.; assembly: GCA_036264855.1. GTDB lineage: Bacteria > Actinomycetota > Actinomycetes > Mycobacteriales > Jatrophihabitantaceae > Jatrophihabitans. The sequence continues at coordinate 7,876 of DATAQD010000195.1, forward strand.
ACCTTGCGGAAGCACCCGTTCGCGGTCGGGCACGGCGGTAGGTGATAGGCCGCGCGGTAGCCGGCCAGGTCCGATTCGGCCTTCGGGTTGTCGTAGGCCACGACGACCGCGACCGTGCGCCCCCCGGCTTTCTTGCCGGCGATCTTGTAGGCGGACTGGAGCTGCGCGGGGCCGTAGCCGACCGGCCCCGCGCTCGTCTTCGGCGTGAACACCGTCCCGAAGCAGGTGACGCCCGACCCGGCGGCCGCGGGGGCGGCGGGCAGTAGCGAGCGCGACGCGTGGCCGGCCGGGTTGGCGCACCCGAACGGCAACAGTCGGGCCAGGGTGGACGCATCGACACCGGGCACGGACACCGCGACCGCCAGACCCAGGGCGGTCACGGCGACGGCCAGGCCCGCGGCGACGCGGCCAGCGGGCGTGACGGGGCGGCGGGCCATGCTGGATTAACCGCCCGCCACCCGATTCGATACGGTCCGCGGCTAGAAGGCCGCCGTCCCGTTCGGCGTACCGAGACCGGTCGGACCGTCGTAACCGGGCCTCGCGGTGCACAGGTAGGACCCGCCGCACGAGCCGTTCGACCCCGAGGTCACGTCGAACAGCGCCCCGGCGTGGGCGTACGGGTAGGACCCGGCGGTCACCGAGTTGCCGGCGAGCGCATACACCGCAGCCACCAGCGGGGAGGACAGGCTCGTGCCGCCGACCTGGGCCCATCCGTTGAGCCCCTTGGCCAGGCCGAGGGATACCAGGTGTCGCACAGCGAGGCGATCGAGCAGTTGTTGTAGGTGTCGTACACGCCGAGCCCGGTCGCCGGATCGGCGTCCGCGGACACATCGCCGACGGTGCGCTTGGCGCAGCCGGTGTCGGTCTGCCAGGCCGGCTTCGGCTCGAAGGCCGAGCAGCCGCTGCCCGCGCCCGACCACACCGTCTCCGTCCACCCACGCGCATTGGTGGCCGCCTTCAGGGTGGTGCCCCCGACGGCCGTGACGTACGGCGACGACGCCGGCCACGAGACGCCGTACCCGCTGTCGCCGGTAGAGGCGGTGATCGCGACGCCCGGGTGGTTGAGATGCGCGTCGCTGGCGAGGATCGTGCCGTCCTCGGTGCCGCCGTAGCTGTTCGATACCGACGTGGCCCCGAGCCGGACGGCGGTGTCGACGGCGGTCATCAGCGCGACGTCCGTGGGAGCGTTCGCCTCGACGAGCAGGAGGTGGCAGTCCGGGCAGGCGGCTGACACCGCGTCCAGATCGAGGCTGATCTCCTCGGCCCACCCGTAGTCGCCCTTGGGCAGCGGGCCGGCGGCACCGTTCTGATTGACCTTGCGGAAGCACCCGTTGGCCGTCGTGCATGGCGGCAGGCCGTATGCGGCGCGGTAGACCTTGAGATCGGCTTCGGCCTTGGGGTTGTCGTAGGCATCGACGATCGCGACCGTCCGCCCGCCGGACTGCAGCCCGGCCAGCTTGTACGCGGACTGGATCTGGGCCGGGCCGTAGCCGACCGGGCCCTTGGTGACCAACGGCCCTCGGCGGTTCGACGAGACGACCTTGCCGAAGCACCTGACGCCGGAACTGGCGTGGCTGCGCGTTGCGGGCAGCAGGGTGGGCGACGTGCGGTTGGCCGGGTTCGCACAGCCGAAGTCGAGCAGCGAGCCGAGGACGCGGGTGACGCCGGCCGGCGCCGCGCCGACCGGTGGCACCGCGATGACGGTCAGCGTGAGTAGCGACAGCGCGACGGTGAGCGCGGCGGCAAAGGCTCGGCGGCGCAACGGCGGGTTAGCGGACACAGCAACCACCTGACGGTTCGGGCGGGAGGACCACGCGTCGTCGCCGACGCGGTGGGGGGCGAATCGGCAGGGAGTGCCGTCAGCGTCGCAGATGCCCCGTTATGTGAGCGTTCACCTACGGACGGCACACTCAGGTGCTGTGACGACCCTGCAGCGCCGCCTCGGTGTCGGTGATGCGGTCGTCCTCGGGCTCGGCTCGATGCTCGGCGCGGGGGTGTTCGCCGCTTTCGCCCCGGCCGCGCGGGCCGCGGGATCCGGACTGCTGCTCGGGCTCGCCATCGCCGCGGTCGTCGCTTACTGCAACGCGACCTCGTCGGCCCGCCTGGCCGCGCTCTACCCCGAATCCGGCGGCACCTATGTGTACGGCCGGCAGCGACTGGGACCGTTCTGGGGCTATCTCGCCGGGTGGGCGTTCATCGTCGGCAAGATCGCGAGCTGCGCGGCGATGGCCCTCACCTTCGCGTCCTACGTCTGGCCGGCCCACGCCCGTCTGGTCGGCGCGCTCGCAGTCGTCGCGCTGACCGCGCTCGGCCTGCGCGGCGTCCAGAGGTCGGCCTGGGCAACGCGGTTGATCGTCGTCGTGGTGCTCGTCGTGCTGGCCGCGACCGTCGTCGGCTGCCTGGCGGGTGGGCAGTCGGCCACGTTGCGACCATTCCCGGGCTCGAGCGTCCATGGCGTGCTGCAGGCCGGCGGCCTGCTGTTCTTCGCGTTCGCCGGCTACGCCCGCATCGCGACCCTCGGCGAGGAGGTGCGCGATCCGGCCCGGACGATTCCCCGCGCGGTCACGATCGCGTTGGCCGTGACCGTGGTCGTGTACGCGGTGGTGGCGCTGTCGGCGCTGGTAGCCGTCGGCGCTCCGGCGCTCGCGGGCTCGCCGGCGCCGCTGCGAACGGCGGTCGAGGCGGGCAGCCTGCGCTGGCTCGGTCCGGCCGTGCGGGTCGGCGGCGCGGTGGCGGCGCTCGGCTCGCTGCTCGCCCTGCTGCTTGGGGTGTCCAGGACGACGTTCGCGATGGCCCGCGACCGCTACCTGCCGGCGCCGATGGCGGCGGTCAGCGCGCGGTTCGGGATTCCGCACCGGGCCGAGATCGCGGTGGCGGCGGTCGTCGTGGTCCTGGTGCTGACGACCGACCTGCGGGCGGCCATCGGGTTCTCGTCCTTCGGCGTCCTCGGCTACTACGCGATCGCCAACGCGAGCGCATGGACATTGACCGCCGCCGAGCGTCGGCCGCCGCGCTGGGTTCCGGCACTCGGTGCGCTGGGCTGCGTCGTGCTGGCGGTGAGCCTGCCGCTGGCCGCGGTGGCCAGCGGCGCGGGCGTGCTGGCGCTCGGCGTTGCGGCGTACGCGGTGACCCGCCGGGCGTCGCGCCTCGACACGCATTAGCGCGGGCCTGGCCGCGCTACTGCAGGGCAAAGGCATTCGCAGGTTGTCGGTGGTCGCGCCTAACGTGGGGTCACGCAGAAGCCAGCGCTGAGGAGTGTCATGACTACTCTGACCGACCGCCCGAACACCGCGCTGCTCGTCATCGACGTCCAGAACGGCGTCATGGCCGGCACCCACAACCGTGACGATGTCATCGCCAATATCGCCGTGCTGGTCGACAAGGCCAGGGCCGGGAACGTGCCCGTCGTGTGGGTGCAGCACTCCTCCGACGACCTGCCCGAAGGCAGCGACGGTTGGCGTTACGTTCCCGAGCTCACGCAGGACGAATCCGAGCCGGTGGTCCACAAGCGGTACCCCGACTCCTTCGAGGACACCGACCTCGAGGCCACGCTCGCCGAGCGCAAGGCCGGGCGCCTGATCGTCGCCGGCGCGCAGACCGACGAATGCATCCGGTCCACCCTGCACGGAGCGATCGTCCGGGGCTACGACGCGACGCTGGTTGCCGATGCCCACACCACCGAAGACCTCACCCCGTGGGGCGCACCCCCGCCGGACAAGGTCATCGAGCACACCAACCTCTATTGGCGCAACCACGCCGCTCCCGGACGGCAGGCCGGGACGGTCAGCACCGGTTCGGTCAACTTCGACTGAGACCGCTCGAGGCACCCAACCGCTCCTGGCCGATCTCGAATATTTGTTCTAATCTGGACGGATGGGTTGGGAGAATCCGCAGATCCCGTGGCGGGAGCTCGAGCGGCGGCTGTCCGGGCGGCCGGCCCCGCCTGACCCGCACGGCGACGGCGGCGACTCGCCGACGCTTATGGACCAGTCCCGCGCGCGGCCTGTGGGCGATGGTGGTGACTCGCCGGCTTGGTCGCGCAAGCGACCGGCCTATGCGGCCGCCGCGCTCCCCCGCCCGAGCGCTGCGGTGGCCTACGGCGAGCTGCATGCGCATTCGTCGTTCAGCTTCCTCGACGGTGCGTCCGCTCCAGAGGAGCTCGCCGAAGAGGCGGTGCGCCTCGGAATCGACGCCGTCACCATCACCGACCACGACGGCATGTACGGCGTGGTCCGCTTTGCCGAGGCCGCGCGCGAGCTCGGGCTGGCCACCGGGTTCGGCGCCGAACTCTCGCTGGCCGTGGCGATGCCCCGCACCCAGGCCGAACGGTCGATCGCGGCGCGGGTCGGCGTCCCCGATCCGCCCGGCACGCACCTGCTGACCCTCGCCCGCGACCCCGAGGGCTATGCCCGGCTGTCCCGGGTGATCGGCACCGCACACCTGCGCGGCGGCGCCAAGGGACGTCCGGTCTACGACGATCTCGAGACGCTCGCGGCCGAGGCCGACGGGCACTGGCTGGTGCTGACCGGTTGCCGCAAAGGTGCGGTGCGCCAGGCCCTCGACCGCGGCGGGATCGCGTCCGCCCGAAGCGCGCTCGCCGAACTCGTCCACCTCTTCGGCCGCGACAACGTCGCCGTCGAACTCAGCCACGAACTCGACCCGCTGGCCGACGAGCGTTACGACGCACTCACCGTGCTGGCCGAGGAACTGCACCTGCCGCTCGTCGCCACTACCGCCGCGCACTATCACGGGCCGCCGCGCCGACCGCTCGCCACCGCGCTTGCCGCCGTCCGCGCCCGGAGCAATCTGGACGACATCGACGGGTGGCTGCCGTCCTGGGCCGGACAGCACCTGCGCAGCGGTGAAGAGATGGCGGCCCGGTTCGCCCGATGGCCCGGCGCGGTCGACAACGCCGCCCGGCTGGCGAAAGAGATCGCCTTCCCGCTCTCGCTGATCGCGCCGGATCTGCCTCCGTTCCCGTGCCCGGACGGCCACGACGAGATGAGCTATCTCCGGCATCTCACCTACCTCGGCGCCGCGGAGCGCTTCAAGGGCAAGCCGCACGAGGCGAAGGCCTACGCGATGATCGAGCACGAGCTCGAGATCATCGAAGACCTGCACTTTCCCGGCTACTTCCTCGTCGTCTGGGACATCGCCCGTTTCTGCCGGTCGCAGGGCATCTTGTGCCAGGGACGCGGGTCGGCTGCGAACTCGGCAGTCTGTTACGCGCTGAAGATCACCGCGATTGACGCCGTCTACTACGACCTCATGTTCGAGCGCTTCCTGGCGCCCGAACGCGGCGAACCGCCGGACATCGACATCGACATCGAGTCCGACCGGCGCGAAGAGGCGATCCAGTACGTCTACGACCTGCACGGCCGCGAGCACGCCGCGCAGGTCGCCAACGTCATCACCTACCGGCCCAAGTCCGCCGTGCGTGACATCGCCAAGGCGCTCGGCTACTCCCCGGGCCAGCAGGACGCGTGGAGCAAGGAGATCGAGCGCGGCTACTACTGGTCGAGCGAGGTCGAAGCGGACGTCTCAGCCGTGCCGGCGAAGGTCGTCGAACTCGCCGCCGAGTTGCAGAACGCCCCGCGTCACCTCGGCATCCACTCCGGCGGCATGGTGATGTGCGACCGTCCGGTGATCGAGGTCTGTCCGGTCGAGTGGGGACGGATGCCCAACCGGACCGTCCTGCAGTGGGACAAGGACGACTGCGCCGAGATCGGTCTGGTGAAGTTCGACCTGCTCGGGCTCGGCATGCTCTCGGCGATCCAGTACTGCTTCGAGTTGATCACCCTGCACCACGGCATCACCTACGACCTCGATTCGATCCCCAAAGAGGCGCCGTGCGTCTACGACATGCTCTGCGCGGCCGACTCCGTGGGCGTGTTCCAGGTCGAGTCGCGGGCCCAGATGGCGACGCTGCCGAGGCTGAAGCCGCGCCGCTTCTACGACCTTGCCTGCGAGGTCGCGCTGATCCGGCCCGGGCCGATCCAGGGCGACTCGGTGCATCCGTTCATCCGGCGCAAGAACGGCGAGGAGGCGATCACCTACCCGCACCCGAAGCTGCGCAAGCCGCTCGAACGCACGCTCGGCATCCCGCTGTTCCAGGAGCAGCTGATGCAGATCGCGGTCGAGGTGGCCGGCTTCACGCCGGCCGAGGCCGATCAGTTGCGCCGGGCGATGGGCTCCAAGCGCGGCGTCGAACGCATCGACGCCATGCGGATCCGGCTCTATGACGGCATGGCGGCCAACGGGATCACCGGCCGCACCGCCGAGCAGATCTACGAGAAGATCAAGGCCTTCGCCGCATTCGGCTTCGCCGAATCGCACTCCATCTCCTTCGCGCTGCTGGTCTACGCGTCGTCCTGGTTGAAGCTGCACTACCCGGCGGCGTTCTGCGCGGCGTTGCTGAACGCTCAGCCGATGGGCTTCTACTCGCCCCAGTCGCTGATCCACGACGCGATCCGGCACGGCATCGAGGTACGCAAACCGTCCCTGGTCGACTCGTTGGCCAACGCCGCGCTGGAAGCCGTGCGAAGCCCGTTGCCCGGTGACCCGGCGGGATCGCAAGTTTGCCCGTCCCCGTGCCCGTGCCTCGACGCGCCCCAACCGGCAGTCCGGCTCGGGCTGTCGTCGGTGCGCACCATCGGCGCCGAGCTGGCCGAGACGATCGTCGCGTCGCGATCCGCGGATGGGCCGTTCTCCTCGATGGCCGACCTCGCCCGGCGCGTCGGCCTCACCACCGACCAGGTCGAGGCCCTGGCGACGTCCGGCGCGTTCGACGGTTTCGGCGTCAGCCGGCGCGATGCGCTGTGGGGCGCCGGCGCCGCGGCGACCGCCCGTCCCGGGCAGCTCGACGTCGTCACCTTCGACGAGACGGTGCCACCGTCGCTGCCGAAGATGACCGAGCCGGAGCAGCTGATCGCCGACATGTGGGCGACCGGCATGACTCCCGACATCTACCCCACCGCGCTGATCCGCCCTCGCCTCGACGGGCTCGGGATCATCACCGCCCGCGGCCTGCACTCGATCGAGAACCACACCAGGGTGACGATCGGCGGAGTGGTCACGCACCGGCAGCGACCGGCCACCGCGCGCGGAGTCACCTTCCTCAACCTCGAGGACGAGACCGGCATGGTGAACGTGATCGTCGACGAGACGGTGTGGCAACGCCACCGCCGGGTGGCGCGCGAATCCGGTGGGCTGCTGATCCGCGGCATGCTCGAGCACACGACGGACGGCGTCATCAACGTCGTGGCCGAGCACCTCGAGCGACTCCACCTCGGCCTGCACACAAGATCCCGAGATTTCCGGTGAGCGGAGATGACCACAACGCGATGAGCGCTCGCGCGAAGAGTCCGCCGCCGCGTGAGCGCAGCGAGCTTGCGGGCGCGACGGAGTCGCCCAGCGGAGGGCGGGATCGACCCGAGCGCAGCGAACGGTCGAGACCGGGATCCGCCCCCGGGGGATTCAGATGGAAGTTGGCCGACGACGGCGAGCCGGCCCTGTTCGGTATCGACGACTTGTTGGTGCCCGAGCTCGGGACGGGCCGGCTGTCCGGGCTGGAGTTCCTGCACGTGACGACGAAGCGGCTCCTCAACCGAGTCCCCGCCGGCTCGCGCGCACCAGCGAACTGGACGATCAACGTCTATCGCGGTTGCAGTCACGCGTGCTCCTACTGCCTGGCCGGCGACACCCCCGTCCTACTTGGCGACGGGCGCACGAAACCGATCGCCGACCTCCGCCCGGGCGACCGCGTCTATGGCACCGAACTGGACGGCTCCTCCCGCCGATACGTGCCCACCGAGGTGCTCGACCACTGGCGCACGGTCAAGCGGGCCTACCGCATCACGGTCGAGGACGGCGCGAGATTGGTTGCGAGCGGCGACCATCGATTACTCACCGGGCACGGTTGGAAGTTCGTCACCGACGCACCAGGACCCGCCCAACGACCGCACCTCACCGCCGACGACTCGCTGCTGGGCACCGGCGGGCACGCCGGCCGGGCGCCCGACCGCTACCAGCGCGCCGGACCCGGGCCGCTCGACCTCGACGCCGCTCTGCGCGTCGTCTCCGTCGACGACCTCGGCATCGACATTCCGATGTATGACATCACCACCGGAACCGGAGACTTCATCGCCGACGGCGTGGTCAGTCACAACTGCTTCGCTCGGCCGACCCACGAGTACCTCGGGCTGAACCCCGGCGAGGACTTCGATCGCAAGATCGTCGTCAAGATCAACGCGGTGGAGAAGGTGCGCGCCGAACTCGCCGATGCGCGCTGGCAGCACGAGCCGGTGGCCATGGGTACGAACACCGATCCGTACCAGCGCGCCGAGGCGAAGTACCGGCTCACCCGCGGCGTTCTGGAGGCGCTCACCGAGCACGCCAACCCGTTCTCGATCCTCACCAAGTCCCCGCTGGTCACCCGCGACCTCGATGTACTGCAGACCGCGGCCGGGCGGGCCACGGTGTCGGTGAACTTCTCGATCGGCACGCTGGACGAGCGGGTGTGGCGGGCGACCGAGCCAGGCTCACCGCATCCACGGCGGCGCATCGACGCGATGGCCCGGCTGTCCGCGGCCGGCATCAGCACCGGCGCGCTCGTGGCGCCGATCCTGCCCGGCCTGAGCGACGGCGAGAGGCAGTTGCGAGAAGTTGTCGCGGCGATCGACGGCGCCGGCGGCCGGCTGCTGGGCATCGGCCCGCTGCACCTGCGCCCCGGCGTGCGCGAGCACTTCCTCGACTGGCTGAGTACCACCGACCCCGACCTGCACGCCGACTACCTCCGCCGCTACGCGTCCAGCGACTACGCACCGGCGCGCTACGTCGAGCTCCTGTACGCGCGGGCCGGCATCGCCCGACGTTCGTCGGCAGCCCGGGTCAGGTAGGGGCCGCTTCTCCACCGCACCGAACCGGACGGTGGCGCGTCCGGCTCAACTGCGGCACGCTTCATTGAAAGCCCGGCTGAGGGGAGCTCGCGTGAATATCTCGCACATCCTGCGGTACAAGGGCGCGGACGTCGTCACCATCGCGCCGACCGACACCGTTGCGACCCTGGTGGCCGCCCTCGCCGAGCACAACGTGGGAGCCCTGATCGCGGTCGACGGCGAGCGGGTCGTCGGCATCGTCTCCGAGCGGGATGTCGTCCGGCGTCTGGCCGAGCTCGGCGCGGCGGTTCTCGACACCACGATCGACCACATCATGACGACGTCGGTGATCAGCTGTTCGAGCGGCGATTCCGTCGACAGCATCGCCGAGACCATGACGCAGCGGCGGGTTCGGCACATGCCCGTCATCGACGACGAGGTCCTGGTGGGGGTCGTGTCCATCGGCGACGTCGTCTCCAGCCGCATCCGGCAGCTGGAAAAGGACCGCGGCCAGCTGGAGCAGTACATCTCGGGTTGACCGAACCTGAGCTACCCTCGGTTCACCTGGATCTCACGGCGACCCGGAAGCTCCGATGTACCAGACGCACGGACCGATTCTGGAGGCGCTGCGCGTGCGCGGCGTCAGCCCGACCGTGCTGTCGGCGGCCGTCACCGCCTCGGACGAATCGGGGCGAAACCTGCGCGATGTCTTGATCGACGACCGCATCGTCACCGAGGTCGAACTGGCCGAGGCGCTCGCCCTGGCCTACGGCCTCAAAAGCATCGAGCTGATGGGATACCCGATCGACGCGGCCGCCACCGCGAAGATCCCGCTCGCGCTCGCCCGGCGGCACCGGGTGCTCGGCATCTCGATCGACGACGAGGAGATCGTCGTCGCGATCTCCGATCCGGGCGACGTCCTCGCCCTCGACGACGTCCGGGCCGCCACCGGGCTCTCCGTCCGCCCGGTGGTCGTGGCCCGCGACGAGTTGCTCAAGGCCATCGAGCGCTTCCAGCGCTCGGAGAACGATCTCGGCGATGTCGCCGCCACGTTCACCGCCGATGCGATGCCCACCCTGCTGAGCGCGCTCGACTCGGTCACCGAGGAAGCCCCGATCGTCCGCTACGTCAACGGGCTGATCGAGCAGGCGATCGAGAACCGCGCCTCGGACCTGCACCTGGAGCCGACCGAGCACGACCTGCGGGTCCGGTTCCGGATCGACGGCGTGCTGCACGAGGTGGACACCGTGCCCAAGGCGCTGCAATCGGCGCTGATCAGCCGCCTCAAGATCATGTCCAACGTGGACATCAGCGAGCGGCGGGTGCCGCAGAACGGCCGGATCACCGTCGAGCTCAACAACCGGCACGTCGACCTGCGGGCCGCCACCCTGCCGACCGTCTGGGGCGAGAAGATCGTGCTCCGCGTCCTTGACACGGGCGGCATCGACCTGGAGCTGAAGAAGCTCGGCTTCACCGAGGCGAACTACGCCCGCTTCTCCGGGTCGTTCACCAAGCCGCACGGCATGTTGCTGGTTACCGGGCCGACCGGCTCCGGGAAGTCGACGACGCTGTACGCGACACTGACCGAGATCAGCAAGCCCGAGATCAACATCATCACCGTCGAGGATCCGGTCGAGTACCGGCTGGCCGGGGTGAACCAGGTTCAGGTGAACCACAAGGCCGGCCTTACCTTCGCCGAGGTGCTGCCGGCGATCCTGCGCTCCGACCCGGACGTCGTGCTCATCGGCGAGATCCGGGACCGGGTGACTGCCCAGCTGGCGGTCGAGGCGTCTCTGACCGGTCACCTGGTGCTCTCCACCCTGCACACCAACGACGCGCCGTCCGCGGTCACCCGGCTGGTCGAGATGGGCATCGAACCCTTCCTCGTCGGCTCGTCGCTCGACTGTGTGATGGCGCAGCGCCTGGCCCGCCGGCTGTGCCAGTGGTGCAAGGAGCCGTATTCGCCGACCCGCAGCGAGCTGGGGGCGGCGCGCTGGCCGTTCGGTGTCGTCGACGCGCCGAGCGAGCTGTGGCGGGCGGTCGGCTGCCGCTCGTGCACCGGCACCGGTTACCGGGGCCGGATCGCCCTCCACGAGGTCATGCAGGTCAGCGAGGAAGTCGAGAGGCTGGCCGTCGAGCGGGCCTCCGCCCACGAGATCCAGCGGGTCGCCATTGCCGAGGGCATGGACATGTTGCGTACCGACGGCCTGCGCAAGGCGGCTGCCGGGCAGACCACGCTCGCCGAGGTGCTGCGCGTCGCTGTCTGACCGCGAGATCGACGCGGGGGGCGCAAGACGAAGGTCCCGATTCGCTCAGCCGTCCGTCCCTGATGACCGTCGAAAAACTCTCTACCTAACACGGATTGTATTTCCGAGGGTCCGTGTGTATGTTCCTTGTGAAGTTCAAGTCCGTAAGCGTCAACGGTGGGGACCGGCGACACTCCCGAAATAGTCGACTGGTTGCGGGGCCAGCGACACTTCGCCGAAGGGCAAGAAGTGGACGCTCTCTCCGCAGTACTGGACGCACCCGCGATGCGTTCCGACTCGCGCTCCGAGATGCGCGAGTCCCTGGACGCCATGCTGGCCGCGCTGGTCGAGCACGGCGGCTCGGACCTGCACCTGACGGTCAACTCACCGCCGATGATCCGGGTTCACGGCGACCTCCGCCCGCTTCCCGACTACCCGAACCTCACCCCTGAGAAGACCGCGCTGCTCGTCCGCTCGGTCCTGTCCGACGACCAGTGGCAGCGCTTCGAGCACGACCTCGAGATCGATTTGGCCTACGACCTGCCGGGCATCTCGCGCTTCCGGGTCAACTGCTTCCAGCAGCGCAACGCTTACGGTTCGGTCATGCGGGCCATCCCGCACCTCATCAAGCCGCTGCACGAGCTGGGCATCCCCGACCAGATCGCCGACTTCGCCCGGCTCCCCCGCGGGCTCGTTCTCGTCACCGGACCGACCGGCTCGGGCAAGACAACGACGCTGGCCAGCATGCTCGACCTCGCCAACAGCGAGCGGCGCGACCACATCATGACCATCGAGGACCCGATCGAGTTCCTGCACCACCACCGCCGCTGTGTCGTCAACCAGCGCGAGGTCGGCGTGGACACGATGGGATTCGCCGAGGCCCTCAAACGGGTGCTGCGGCAGGACCCGGACATCATCCTGGTCGGCGAGCTCCGCGACCTCGAGACCGTGTCGACCGCGCTCACCGCGGCGGAAACCGGCCACCTCGTCCTGGCCACGCTGCACACCCAGTCGGCCGCGCAGACGATCGACCGCGTGATCGACATCTTCCCGTCGCACCAGCAGCAGGAGATCCGCGCGCAGCTGTCGACCGCGCTGCAGGGCGTCGTCACCCAGGCGCTGGTCAAGCGGTCCGACGGCGCCGGCCGGACCGTGGTCTGCGAGATCATGTTCGCCACCTCGGCAATCCGCAACCTCATCCGGGAGGGCAAGAACCACCAGATCCCGTCGTTCATGCAGTCCTCGGGCTCGGCGGGCATGCTGACCTTCGACCAGCACCTCGCGACCCGGGTCGCCGAAGGCGTGATCAACTACGAGCAGGCGCTCGGGTTGTGCCACGAACCCGAAGAGTTCAAGCGCCTCGCCGGGCAAGCGTGACGTCATGACCGCGACGCTGACGAGGAGCTTCGACTACGAGGCGCTGGACGCCAACGGCAAGCGCACGAAGGGCAAGGTCGACGCGACGACGGACGGGGCCGCCGCGTCGGCACTGCGCCAGCAGGGTCTGACACCGCTGCTGCTCACCGAGGCCGGCAAGGGCCTGAACAAGGACCTGCAGATCCCCGGCCTGGGCGGCGGCAAGGTGGGCCTGAAGGATCTCGCGATCTTCACCCGCCAGTTCGCGACCATGGCGTCGTCGGGGCTGTCGCTGCTGCGATCGCTGGCCATCCTCGAGGAGCAGGCGACCAAGCCCAAGCTGGCGACGGCTATCCGCGACGTGCGCCGCGACATCGAGGGCGGTTCCTCGTTGTCCGGCGCGCTTGCCAAGCGCGACAAGATCTTCCCGCGGCTCATGATCGCCATGATCGCGGCCGGCGAGACGGGCGGCTTCCTCGACGGCGCCCTGGACCGGGTCGCGATCAACTTCGAGAAGGACGCGAACCTCCGAGCCAAGATCAAGTCCGCGCTCACCTATCCGGTGATCGTCGTGTGCTTCAGCGTGCTCATGATCGTCGG
>DATAQD010000048.1:0-24156 GCA_036264855.1 Jatrophihabitans sp.
CGGCGCTGCGGCCCCGAGCTGCTCGCCGATGACGGCCGCCTCGTGCGAGACGATCCGGCCGTACACGTGGCTGGTCTCCTCGTCGATCCGATAGGTGGGCCCGAGCAGGTTGACGGCCGCCGCGATTCCTCCGGGCCGCCGGACCGGGGCCGCGATCGCGGTGACGTCGGGTTCGATCCGGTCGCGCTGGGCGACGTAGCCGCTGTCGGGCACGTCGCCGCGCAGGGCCGCGCCCACGGCGAGGTCGGCGAGTTCGATCGCTCGACCGACCCAGCTGGTGTGCCTGACGGCGTGGGTGCCCTCGGCCATGGCGAGGTAGAGCGCGGTGTCGCCGGTGCCGCGCACGACGAGGTAGGCCGACTCGCCGGTCTGCTCGACGATGCGCTGCAGGGCCGGCTGAGCAAGTTCGACGAGCGAGTGCCGGCCGAGCGCGGTGGCGCCGAGCTGAATCACCCGCGGCCCCGCCCGGAAGGCTCCCGCGTCGTCACGGGCGACGAAGCCCGTCGATTCGAGGGTGCGTAGCAGGCGCAGCGCGGTGCTGGGGGGCAGGCCGGCCAGGCGGGCGCACTCGGTCAGGCTGACCGGGCCTTGGGCACAGACGCCGGCCAGCAGGTCGAGCGCACGCTCGACCGTGCGGGTCGAAGCCGCAGACGTCCGGGCGGCGGCGAGCGCGGTCACGGAGCACCTCCCCGAGATTTCATCGAGTGGCAGCGCAGTGCCATCGCGTGCAACGCAACCACAAGCCACCGACAATGGCGACCGCACGAGTCAGGAAACCGGTAAATCGACACCCCGCCGTGACAAGCGCCACCGCCGTGATCCGGGAGTCGGCGTCGAGGTGAGGATCGGCCCGAGCCCAACGAGTGCTCAAGACGAAGATCCGCCCTACGGCGGATCAGGTCGCGCCATGCGACGCACGATCCCGACGCCGGGCAGGTCGTTGATCACTGCCAGGACTCGCTCGATGGTCGACTGCAGCACCGCCACCTGCCGCTGGGTGTCGCTCGCCGCCCGCAGCGCCGGCAGCGCTTCCTGGCGCAGCGCTTCCAGCACCTGCGGGATGTCGCGCACGCTCTTCTGGTCGAGCGCCCGGACAACTCGTTCGAGCGGGCCGGTCAGCTGCTTGCTCGCCGCCTCCATCTGGTTCACGGCCCGGTCGAGCCGGCCAACGGTCTGGTTGAAGCGGTCGAGCGAGTCGTTGAACGCCTTGAGAGTGGCCGGGAACTGCCCGACCAACCGGGCGTTCTGCTCGAGCAGCTCCTGCATCCACTGGGCCTGCGCGTCGGCGGACTTCATCAGCTCACCGACGACGGGGATCGCCCCGACCGCGGACGGGATCCGCGAGCCCTCGGCCTTCTTCGCCACGCCCGATTCATAGCCCGTCCCCCGCCCGCTGTCGACTCCGGGCCGACGGAGGCGGCAGTGGGCGCCACCACATCGAGCGAGGCGATTCGGCGCCGTGCACAGATGCTGAATACTCTCAGTCGATTACGCCAGGCTCGCTCCACACTGATCTCGACATTGAGGAGAGCACGTGCAGCAGAACGTCGCGCACGGGGTGATCATCGACTGGGAGTGGACGTTCCCGGGCGCGCTGCGCCTGACAGTCGCCCTGGCGATGCTCGTCGTGACCGTGGCCGTCGCCGGACGCCGCATCCTCTGGCTGGTCAAGCTCATCCGTTCCGGCAAGAAGGACGAGGGACGCACCGACGGCCTGCAGGAGCGGGTCAAGGACCAGGTCATCGAGGTGTTCGGGCAGAAGAAGCTGCTCAAGTGGAACGCACCCGGCCTGGCGCACTTCTTCACGTTCTGGGGATTCGTGATCTTGGGCCTGACCATCGTCGAGGCCATGGGCGCGCTCGTGCTGAGCAAGGACTTCGCGTTCCCGATCTTCGGGCACGCACAATGGCTGGGCTTCCTCGAGGACTTCTTCGCCGTGGCCGTGTTGGCCGGCCTGACCTACTTCGCGATCAACCGGGTGCGCAACGCTCCCGAGCGCAAGAAGCGCGACAGCCGCTTCTACGGTTCGCACACCGGCCCGGCGTGGGTGATCCTCGGCATGATCGCCCTCGTCATCGTGACCCTGCTGCTCTACCGCGGGGCGCAGTACAACACCGGTCACTTCCCGTTCGGACAGTCCAAGTGGGCGTTCGCGTCCTACCTCGTCGCCCAAGCGCTCGGCAACGGCGCGTACAACCAGGGCCTCGAGACGTTCTTCCTGCTCGCCCAGATGGCCGTGATCTTCGGGTTCACGATCATCGTGACGTACTCCAAGCACCTGCACATCGCGACCGCCCCGCTCAACGTCCTGACCAAGCGTGAGCCGGACGCTCTCGGCCCGCTGCTGCCGGTCACCGACGACGAGGGCCAGCCGATCGACTTCGCCGACGTCGAGAACCTGTCCGAGGACACCGTGTTCGGCAAGGGCAAGATCGAGGACTTCACCTGGAAGGGCTACCTCGACTTCGCCACCTGCACCGAATGCGGACGCTGCCAGTCGCAGTGCCCCGCGTGGAACACCGACAAGCCGCTCTCGCCGAAGCTCGTGATCATGAACCTGCGCGACCACCTCTTCGCCAAGGCGCCCTATATCTTCGGGGACCGGGACGTGCCCGACGACGCGAGCCCGAACTTTTCCGACGAGGGCGTCGAGCACGTCCATGGCGTGCCGGAGTCGGGCTTCGAGCGGGTGCCGGGCTCGACGATCGAGCAGGCCGTGCGCCCGTTGGTCGGCACGGCCGAGCAGGGCGGCGTCATCGACCCGGATGTGCTGTGGTCGTGCACCACCTGCGGTGCGTGCGTCGAGCAATGCCCAGTCGACATCGAACACATCGATCACATCGTCGACATGCGCCGCTACCAGGTGCTGATCGAGTCCGCGTTCCCGTCCGAAGCCGGCGTCATGCTGCGCAACATCGAGAACAAGGGCAATCCGTGGGGAATGTCGGACAAGGGCCGCGACGACTGGATGAGCGACCTGTCCTTCGAGGTGCGCCGCGCCACCCCCGGCACCCGGCTTGACGCGGACATCGAGTACCTGTTCTGGGTCGGCTGCGCCGGCGCCCTCGAGGACCGCTCCCGCAAGGTCACGATCGCGTTCTCCGAGCTGCTGCACACGGCCGGCGTGGAATTCGCCGTCCTCGGTTCCGCCGAGTCGTGCACCGGTGACCCGGCGCGACGGTTGGGCAACGAGTTCCTGTTCCAGATGCAGGGCATGCAGAACGTCGAAACCCTGAACTCGATCACCCGGGCCGCCCCGCTCAAGATCGTCGCTACCTGCCCGCACTGCTTCAACACGCTGGCCAACGAGTACCCGCAGCTCGGGGGGGATTTCGAGGTCGTCCACCACACGCAGCTGCTCAGCCGCCTCGTCGACGAGGGCCGGCTCACGCCCGTCGAGCCGGTGGACAAGAACGTCACCTATCACGACCCGTGCTACCTCGGCCGGCACAACAAGGTCTACACGCCGCCTCGCGAGGTGCTGGGCGCGATCCAGGGTCTGAAGTCCCAGGAGATGCACCGCTGCAAGGACCGGGGCTTCTGCTGCGGCGCCGGCGGCGCGC
Organism: Jatrophihabitans sp.; assembly: GCA_036264855.1. Classification (GTDB taxonomy): domain Bacteria; phylum Actinomycetota; class Actinomycetes; order Mycobacteriales; family Jatrophihabitantaceae; genus Jatrophihabitans. The sequence continues at coordinate 3,564 of DATAQD010000048.1, forward strand.
GGTTCTGGATGGAGGAGAAGATCGGCAAGCGGATCAACCGCGAGCGCACCGACGAGGCCATCGGCCTCGACCCGGACGTGATCGGCACCGCCTGCCCGTTCTGCATGGTGATGCTGTCCGACGCGGTAGCCGAGAAGAAGGGTGACGGGTCGGCCAAGGACCACGTCCAGGTCCTCGACGTGGCCCAGCTGCTGCACCAGTCGATGGGGGCCCCGCCGGAAGCGCTCGAAACGGACGAACCGACGCCATCCCCGGACCCCGCTCCCGACCCGGAGCCGGCGTCGACGAGCTGAGCCGGTGTCCGGCGTCTCAAGGGTGCCCTGAGAGATACCGGGCGGGACGGGTACACCTCAGTAGCCTTGCGCGGTGACCAATCGCCGCCACGTCGACGCTCTTCAGGGGTTGCCCGCATGACTGACGACAGCGAACGGTTGCGCCTGGGGCGCGAGCGCGCGAGCGGCTCGACCAAGCCCGCGCACGCGTCGACCTACACCGGGGACGAGGACGACGGCCGGCTCAAGCGGATATGGCACCGGCGCCAGGAGCGGCGGCGGCGCAAGAAGGAGCGCATCGCGGCGATGTCGCGCGGGCGCCGGGTCGCCCGTCGCTTCATGGTCGCCGGGACGTGGCTGCTGGGCCTGATCGCAACGATCATGGTTGCCGCGATCGTCATGTACTTCGCGTTCACCGACGTTCCGCGGCCCAACGATCTGCCGCTGCCACAAGTGGCCACGATCGAGTACTCCGACGGCTCCACCCTCGCGAAGATCGGAACGGTCGACCGGACGATCGTGCACCTCGAACAGGTGCCCGCGCACGTCCGGTGGGCCGTGCTCGCGGCCGAGGACCGCGGCTTCTACAGCGAGCCCGGGGTGTCCATCCGCGGCACCGTCCGCGCCGCCCTCACCGACCTCACCGGTGGCAACACGCAGGGCGGGTCCGGCATCACGCAGCAGTACGTCAAGAACGCCTACCTCAACAACGCGACCTCGCTGACCCGCAAGCTCAAGGAACTGATGATCGCGGTGAAGCTGTCCCGCGAGTACTCCAAGGACCAGATTCTCGAGTTCTACCTGAACACGGTGTACTTCGGCCGCGGCGCGTACGGGATCCAGGCCGGCGCACAGGCGTTCTTCGGCGAGAACGTCGAGCAGCTCACCGTCGCTCAAGGGGCGCTGCTGGCCGGCCTGTTACGGGCGCCCAGCTACTACGACCCGGCGGTGAACCCGGGTCAGGCTCGGGCCCGCTGGGAGTACGTCCTCGACGGAATGGTCAAGACGAACCATCTCACCGCCGCCCAGAAGGCGGCGATGAAGTTCCCCAAGACCGTGGCGCCGACCGGCACGGGCCTCGGGGTGTCGGGGTGGAAGTACCTGCTCAAGAACGCCGTGCTGGCCGAGCTCGAGGCCCACGGCATCAAGGCCGACGAGGTCAACGCCAAGGGGTTGACGATCCGGACGACGATCGACAAGAAGGCGCAGCAGGCCGCGGTGAGCGCGATCAAGCAGACCTTCTCGCACCTCACCAAGCAGCAGCGCAATCTCAAGAACGGACTGGTCGCCGTCCAACCCTCCAGCGGGGCCGTGCTGGCGTACTACGGCGGTACCGGACCGGGCGTCAAGGGCTACGACGGCACGATCAACTACAACGACTGGGCGCAACAGCGAGCCAACCCGCCGGGCTCGTCGTTCAAGCCGTACACCCTCGCCACCGTGCTCACCCAGACCCTGGACCAGGACAAGAACCACAAGCACTACGCGATCGACAGCCGGGTCGACGGCAGCTTCTGCAGCAAGATCGAAGGCGTGAGAATCTGCAACGACCCGGGTGACGCGTCGGTGAGCGGAGCGTCCGTGACGATCAAACATGCCATGCGGGTGTCCCTCAACACGACGTTCGACTACCTGGCGTCCGAAGCCGGCCCGGACAACGTCGCGGCGACCGCGCACGCCATGGGCGTGGCCGCGACCGACAGCGCCGGACGCAAGACCCTCGTCGACCAGAACGGCCAGACCAGCTTCGGCATCGGCATCGGCGACTACCCGGTGACCGTGCTCGACCAGGCCAGCGGTTTCGCAACGCTCGCGAACGACGGAGTGCAGAATCCCGCGTTCCTCGTCCAGAAGGCAACAGCTTCGGACGGGTCGGTCGTCTATGAACACAAGAAGTCGCCGAAGAAGGTCCTCGACCCCAAGGTCGCGAACGACGTCACGCTCACCCTCGAGCAGGTTGCGGCCGATGCCGGCAACGGACTTTCCGGCGGCCGGATGAGCGCGGCCAAGACCGGCACTGAGGGCGTGTCGCCCAAGTCCCTCAACAACAGTGACGCGTGGATGGTCGGGTACACGCCCCAGGTGAGTGCGGCGGTGTGGACGGGCACGGGCGCCCGCAAGCCCATCTTCAACTCCGACGGGCTGCCCGAGTACGGCGCTGACCTGCCCGCCCAGGCGTGGCAGACGTTCATGGACACCTACTTGGCCGGCAAACCCAACGAGCAGCTGGCCACCAAGCAGCTGATCGCCGCGGACGGCAGCGTGCCCAAGCCCAAGCCAACCTTCACCCCGACGCCGTCGGAGAGTTCCTCGCCCAAGCCGACGTTCACGATCCACACCGGCTTCCCGTCCACGTCCGCGATCCCGTCTACGACGCTGCCGCCGCCGCCACCGACGTCGTCCTCGGCGACCCCGACCCCGACCCCGACGAAGACGCACAAGTGCGGCACTCTGCTCTCTCCGTGCCCGAGCTCGAGCAGCAGCAGCCCCGCAGCTCCCTGACCTGGTCGGCCGTCCCTGAGCCGGTCTGCCGCCGCCGGCATGCCAGGATGAGCCGGTGAGTCGCGCGGCCGGTCCCTCGACAGCCGACGGCCCGTCACCCCCGCCCGAGTATCCGGCCCGGCTGCCGAGCCGGGCGGACCCGACCGCATGGCGGGCCGCGGCGCCGCTGGGCGGGCCGTGGGGCCGGCACGCCGGCGTGGCCCGGAGGTCGTGGTGGACCCCCGTGCGCTGGTTGCTCGTGATGACCGCGGTGACGCTGCTGCTCGGCTTTGCCGAGAAGTCGCCCTGTACGAGCGGCAACTGGACCGGCACCAAGCAGTACACCCACTTCTGCTACTCCGACGTCGTCCCGCTATGGAGCGACGAGCGGCTGGACACCGGTGCCGTTCCCTATCGCGACACCGCCGTCGAGTACCCGGTCCTGACCGGCGCGTTCATGTGGGTGACCGCCGATCTCACGCGGGGCGTGCACGCCATCGCGTCCAGCTGGTCCGAGCTCGTCGTGTTCGGCGTCCTCACCGCCCTGTTGTTGTCCCTCTGCGGTTTCGTGATCACCGCGGCCACCGCCCAGACCGCCCGCGGCCGGCCCTACGACGCGGCGATCTTCGCCCTGTCGCCGCTGCTCATCTTCCATGCGTTCTCCAACTGGGACCTGCTCGCGATGGCGTTCGCCTCGGGAGCGTTGTGGGCCTGGGGGGCGCGAAGACCGGTCCTGTCCGGCGCGCTGATCGGGCTCGGGACCGCGGCGAAGCTCTATCCGGTGTTCCTGCTTGTCGCGATCGGCATCCTGGCGATCCGCACCCGCAAGTTCGCCGAGGCGAGCTGGGCCGCGGTGACCGCCGTCCTCGTGTGGCTAGCGGTCAACGGGCCGGTCGCGATCGCGTACCACGACGGCTGGTGGGAGTTCTACAAGTTCAGCATCGACCGGCCGGCGGAGCGGTCGACGATTTGGGCGATCGGCAAGTCCCTGGTGTCCGGTTCGATCAACGCCGGCGACGCCCCGGTCTGGACGCCGCCCGGCATTGCCGTGGCGCTGGCCCTCATCGCGGCCCTGCTCCTCGTCGCCGCCCTCGGCCTGGCCGCCCCGGTCCGTCCCCGCCTCGCGCAGCTCGTGTTCCTGTGCGTGCTCGCGTTCCTGCTCACGACCAAGGTGTGGAGCCCGCAGTACTCACTGTGGCTCGTCCCGCTGATCGCGTTGGCCCGTCCCCGCTGGCGCCTGACCCTGGTGTGGCAGTTCACCGAGATCGTCGTCTGGTTCTTGACCCTGACGCTGCTCCTCGGGTTCACCGTCCAGGCGCACGGCATCAGCTATGGCTGGCTGGTGCTGGTCCTGCTGATCCGGGACGCCCTGCTGCTCGGACTCGCCGCGCTCGTGGTTCGCGAGATGTGGTGCCCATGGCTGGACGTCGTCCGGGCCGGCGGGGCCGACGATCCCGGCGGTGGTGTCTTCGACCAGGCCGAGGATCCCTGGATGGTCGACGGGCCGGACGAATTGGCGGTGGAGTACGCCGGCGGCCTGGGCGAGCCCGACGAGCCGCCGGGTGACGGTCAGATCGACTTGCGCAAGTAGGCGATGTCGGCGCCCTGACCGTCGGGTCCGCCCGGCGTCTCGACGATGACGTCGCTGCCGGCCGCCCGACAGACGCCGGCGATGACCGACGCGTCGATCTGGCCCGTGCCGAAGTTGGCATGCCGGTCGGCGCCGGAGTCGAAGGCATCGCGGCTGTCGTTGGCGTGCACGAGGTCGATCCGTCCGGTGATCGACAGGACGCGGTCGACGATGCCGGAGAGGTCCTCGCCGCCGGCGTGCGCGTGGCAGGTGTCGAGGCAGAATCCGACGCCGTACTCGCCGATGGCGTCCCACAACTGGGCCAGGCGCTCGAAGCGGCGCGCCACCGCGTTCGTGCCGCCCGCCGTGTTCTCGATCAGGACCGGGAGCGGGAAGCCGCCCTCGTCGGCCTGCCGCGCGAAGGTCTTGCGCCAGTTGTCGACGCCGATCGCCGGGTCGTCGTCGGCGTTGAGGTGCCCGCCGTGCACGATGATCGCCCGCGCGCCGATGCCGGCGGCCGCGACCGCGTGTTGGGCGAGCAGCTTGCGGCTGGGGATGCGGATGCGGTTGTTGGTCGTCGCGACATTGATCCGATAGGGGGCGTGGATGTAGACCGTGAGCTCGGTTGCCCGGATGGCGTCGGCGTGCGCGTGTTCGGTGGGCGCCTTCCAGGCCTGCGGGTCGGTCAGGAAGAACTGCACCGCGGCGGCGTCGGTCTTCTCGGCCGCGGCCAGCGGATCGCTCGAATCGACGTGAGCCCCGATGACGGGCATGCGCTGCTCCCCGGCGTGCAATGGTCTTCGTTCGCTACGACACTACGACGGGACGCTGACACCGCCACTGGCGCCCGCGGGGCTCGTAACTCAGACTGGTCGAACTCGTTGGACAGGTAAGGGGTGCGTTAAGCTCGTGCTGTCTCGCGCCCAAATCCGCCGGGTTTAGCCGTCAGGAGTGTCGATGCCGGGTCGTCACCAGCAGCAGCCGGCGCGTTCGCGCCGCCGTAGGGGGCCGTCCTGGCTCGCCGCGGCTGCCGCCGGCGTGGCCACGCTCGGAGCGACCGTCCTGGCGTTCTCCGCGACCGACTCGGCCGCGGCCGCACCAACGCCCAGCTACCATGCGGGTTCGGACGACGCGACCTTCACCGTACTGGGCGTGCTCGACAGCAACTGCCTGATCTCCACCGGCGGCACCGAGATATGGATCAAGCCGGGCGACGCCATCAAGTTCGACTCCTCCCTCGTCGGCCTCAACCTGGCCGGCCTGCCCGTGCATATCGGCGCCATCGCCGGCCTCAACGTCAACGCGGTGATCGACGGCGGCACCGATCACCAGCAGTCCTTCTCGGTCGCCGGCGGCAAGACCACGGCCTTCCCCGGCACCAAGGGGCAGCCTCTCGCCGCGGGCGACCACAAGCTGGCCTGGACCGCGACTGGCGTCTCGCTCCTCACCGGACTCAACCTGCCGCTGAGCGTCGGCGCGCTGAAGTCCGGCGCCTCGCTGAGCTGGTCCGGCGTCATCCACGTCACCAACGACGCGCCCCAGTGCAAGTTGAGCGTGGGCACGCCCAAGACCCAGATCAGCGTCGGGCCGATCAAGGTCACGGTGCCGCCGATCAACGTGACCGTGCCGGGCATCACCGTGCCGACGAGCCTGCCGTCGATTCCCGACCTGAACCCGAGCCCGCCGGGCAAGACCAGCGAGGCTCCGAAGCCGGGCAAGAGCACGAGCACGAGCGCCGGTCAGCCGCTGCTGCCGGTTCCGGCTCGGGTGGTGCCGCAGGGCTCCGGTGACGGCGTCTTCGGCAACGTCGGTGCGGGTAACTACGCCCCTGGAGCACTGCCCGACGTCTCGTCGCAACTCGGCAACCTCTCGCCGTTGCTGCCCGTGACCCCGACGTCGGCCCAGCCGAGCAACGGCCCGGCCCAGCAGAACAGCACCGGCAAGAACAAGACCATCGACCTGGCCGCCGGCCGGGCCGCGTCCTCGCAGATTCCGGTGATTCTCGCCGTACTCGCGATGATCGCCCTCGTCCTGGTGGCCGGCACCTACGCGCGGTTGTTCCTGCTGCGCAAGACGCCCTAAGGCGCCGCCGCGCTCTTTGCGCGAGCGGGTCCCGGTCCTGGGGACGATTTCAGGATAGGCACGCGCGGCCGGTACATTGGCAGGGTTCGTCGTTCCCTGGTCTGTGGCCGCAAGGGTGCCGCATGGTCGTCGTCGGACACGAACACCCTCCTGCCGCGGACCGTCCGCGGCCGATCAGTCCACAGGAGGATTTGTACACTCATGCGCCATTACGAAGTCATGGTCATCCTCGACCCCACCCTGGAAGAGCGGACGATCGCCCCGTCGCTCGACGCCTTCCTGTCGGTGGTGAAAACGGACGGCGGCACCGTCGAGAAGGTCGACGTCTGGGGCCGCCGCCGGATGGCCTACGAGATCAACAAGCACGTCGAGGGCATCTACGCCGTCGTCGACCTGCAGGCCAACCCGGCCGCCGTGCAGGAGCTCGACCGCCAGCTGAACCTCAACGAGTCGGTGCTGCGGACGAAGGTCCTGCGCCCGGACGAGCGGTAAGCCATGGCCGGCGAAACGATCATCACGGTTGTCGGCAACCTGACCGCCGACCCGGAACTGCGGTTCACGCCCTCGGGCGCCGCGGTGGCCTCATTCACCATCGCGTCCACGCCACGCACCTTCGACCGCAACTCGAACGAGTGGAAGGACGGCGAGGCGCTGTTCCTGCGCTGTTCCATCTGGCGGCAGGCGGCCGAGAACGTGGCCGAGTCGCTCACGCGCGGCATGCGGGTCGTGGCCCAGGGCCGGCTCAAGCAGCGCTCCTACGAGACCCGTGAGGGCGAGAAGCGCACCGTGGTGGAGATGGAGGTCGACGAGGTCGGCCCGTCCCTGAAGTACGCCACGGCCAAGGTCAACCGCACCCAGCGCGGCTCCACCTCGGGCGGCGGATTCGGTTCGTCCGGATCGGACGCCGGGCCTACGGCGAGCGGTGGCGGCGGCCCGTCGGACGACCCGTGGGGCTCGGCCCCACCCGCGTCCGGCGGCGGTTTCAGCGACGAACCCCCCTTCTAACCAACCCTCAGCCTTTCGCGATCTTCCTGCGTCCAGAACGTCATGACGGCGTCCGGGCCTGAAGATCCACACGGATACAGATCACGGAGCACACGAAAATGCCCAAGCCCCCGATTCGCAAGCCGAAGAAGAAGTCCAACCCGCTCAAGGCCGCGAAGATCGAGTACATCGACTACAAGGACACCGCGCTGCTGCGCAAGTTCATCTCCGACCGCGGCAAGATCCGCGCTCGTCGCGTCACTGGCGTCACCGCCCAGCAGCAGCGGCAGATCGCGAAGGCGATCAAGAACGCCCGCGAGATGGCGCTGCTGCCGTACACCTCGACCGCGCGCTGAGAAAGGTTCCTACCGTGAAACTCATCCTCACCCGTGAGGTCGCCGGGCTGGGTCTGGCCGGCGACATCGTCGAGGTCGCTGACGGCTATGGCCGCAACTTCCTCGTGCCGCGCGGCGCGGCGATCACCTGGACCAAGGGCGCCGAGAAGCAGATCACCCAGATCAAGCGGTCCCGTGACGCGCGGGACATCCGCGACCTCGGCCACGCCCGCGAGATCAAGGCCGACCTCGAAAAGCTCAGCGTCTCCCTCGGCGCCCGCGCCGGCAAGGACGGTCGGCTGTTCGGTTCGATCACCGCATCGGACGTCGCGGCGGCCGTCAAGGCGGCCGGCGGCCCGACGCTGGACCGCAAGCGGATCCAGATCGCCGGCCACATCAAGTCGGTCGGGACGCACACCATCACCGTGGATCTGCACCCCGATGTGGTGGCCTCCGTCCCGGTGAACGTCGAAGCGGTCTGAGCACTCGCACCACCACCGGGGGACCCGGCGGCTCATTGGGGTTGCCGGGTCCTTCGCTGTCCGGGCCCGGAAGCTGAGAGCGGCCCAGGAAAACTCGTCGCGAAGTATTTCTCGTCCACAGGCGACGGACGATGAGGGCGCCGAGTTCCGGGGCCTGTATACGTTTTCAGGCGCATCCTCCACAGCTCTGCCCACAGTTCGTCTACAGCCTGACCGGCGATTCCCACAGGCTCGCGCACAGCTTCGTGCACAGGCCGGTTTGTGCCGGCGACCGCGCTGGGCCTAGCGTCCCTCCCGCCGCCGAAAACAGCGTCTCAGCCGGAAATGTCGGACCTCCTGGGTAAGTGTTCTTGCGTGCGAATAGTGGAAGATCCGGTCGGGAGGGAAGCGCGTCGATGACGTTGGTTGACGACACCCGCGGCCCGGCCCGCACCGGTGGCGGGGAGTTCGACCGCACGCCGCCTCAAGCCGTGGAGGCGGAGCAGTCGGTACTCGGGGCGATGATGCTGTCCAAGGACGCCATCGCCGACGTCGTCGAGGTGATTCGCCCGGGCGACTTCTACCGTCCCGCGCACCAGCTCGTGTACGACGCGGTCCTCGACCTCTACGCGCGCGGTGAGCCGGCCGACGCGGTCACGGTGTCGGCCGAGCTGACCAGCAACGGTCAACTGACCCGCGTCGGCGGCGCGTCCTACTTGCACACGCTCATCTCGCTGGTGCCGACCGCGGCCAACGCCGGCTACTACGCGGCGATCGTCGCCGACCGCGCCACCCTGCGCCGGCTCGTCACGGCGGGCACCCGGATCGTGCAGATGGGCTACGACGCGTCGTCCGGGGCCAACGACGTCATCGGCACCGTCGACGACGTCGTCGACCGGGCCCAGGCCGAGATCTACGACGTCACCGAGCGGCGCACGTCCGAGGACTACGTGCACATCGAGACCCTGCTGCAGTCGACGCTGGACGAGATCGAGAAGATCTCCGCGACCGGCGGCATCGGCACCGGCGTCCCCACCGGGTTCCAGCAGCTGGACGAGATCACCAACGGCCTGCACGCCGGGCAGATGATCACGGTGGCCGGGCGCCCGGGCTCGGGCAAATCGACCCTGGCCTTGGATTTCGCGCGGTCGGCGGCGGTCAAGCACCAGAAGCCGACGGCCATCTTCTCCCTCGAGATGGGCAAGCTAGAGATCATGATGCGGCTCTTCGCCGCCGAGGCCGGCGTCGCGCTGCAGAACATGCGCTCGGGGCATATGAGCGATCAGGACTGGCGACGGCTCGCGCTGCGTTCGTCCGAACTCGCCGAGGCGCCGCTGTTCATCGACGACTCGCCCAACCTGACGATGATGGAGATCCGCGCCAAGGCGCGTCGGTTGCGGCAGCGCCACGACCTGCAGCTGATCATCATCGACTATCTGCAGTTGATGACGAGCGGCAAGCGCGTCGAATCGCGCCAGCAGGAGGTCTCGGAGTTCAGCCGGGCCATGAAGTTGCTGGCCAAGGAACTGGACGTGCCGGTGGTTGCGCTGTCGCAGCTCAACCGCGGTCCCGAACAGCGCACCGACAAGAAGCCCCTCCTGTCCGACCTTCGCGAGAGCGGCAGCATTGAGCAGGACTCGGACCTCGTGCTGCTCGTCCACCGCCCGGATCTGTACGAGCCCGAGACCGAGCGCGCGGGCGAGGCCGACCTGATCATTGCCAAGCACCGTAACGGCCCCACGGCGACCGTCGCCGTGGCCTTCCAGGGCCGCTACAGCCGCTTCGCCGACATGCCCAGCTGACCGTCTGTGCCACGACGCCGAACAGCGCACCGGTCCAGCCCACGGCGAGCGCCGCGGTGCGGGGCGGGGTAAGGGCTGCGATCGGGGTGTAGGTCCCGGCGATGGACACGAAGATCGTGGAGTGGTCCACACATTTCATGATCGCTCGGCCGCGCGGACCCAGGTCAGCCGGTGGTAGACGCGGACGTGCCGAACAGCAGCGTCGCCGTGGTCGCGTACGCGGGGTCGGTCAAGCGCGATAGACCGAAACGCCGGCCGCGCGATAGTCGAATTGGAACCCGGTCTCGGTGAGAAACCGGCGCAGACGTCGGGTGACGCGTTGCCACACCACCACCCAGCCAACGTGCATCGCGCGCGCGTCGGCGCCGGCTTCCTGCACGCCCGTGGGTGTGAGATTGCCACCGCGTTGAACCTGGAGCAGCGCGGTGTAGAAGCGATGCTGCGCGAGCAACTCGATGGTGTGTCTCGGCAGCCGAGCCACGTAGCCGACGGCGCGAGGATGGTTGTCCTGAGTTGCGAGCACGAGCGCCTCTCCTGGAAACGGTGCCCCGAACTCCAGGGTGCCGCTGCGGAAGCCGAGCGGGACGTCGACTACGAGAGAGCCCGAGTGATCGGCTTTGAGCGCTCGGTCGACCGCAGGCATGTCGGTCGCCATGGCAGCTCCGTCCGGGACTCGGGTCGAAAGGCTGAAGTGCGGGACCGGGCCATCGGGCTGCGGGCCCGACCAGCCAAGTTCGGTTGCCGCGAGCACCGCGACGATCACAAGGGCGGGCGCGAACCGCTTCCTGATCCAAGCTATGGCGCGGCCGGCGAGAAGAGATGCGGGCAACAAGGCGAGAACGGTGAAACGGTTGGCCTCGTAGAACGAGGTGAGCCCGGGCAGGCGGGTCAACCACGTGTAAGGCATGATCCCGGACAGCGTCTGCCCATGATCATGCAGTGGCAACGGCGTGTATGGACGGGTGCCGATGTAGAGCACCGGTCCGAGCGCCACGACGCTCCCGGCAAGCCAGAGCAACAGCCACGTCCGCGCCTGCCAGCCCCGCCAGCTAGCGGCGACGCCGAGCAGCGCCAACGCTGTCAGGGTGACCCCGAAAGTCGGCATGCCCTCTGTCTTGATGCCATGGAAATAGGCGTTGCCGAGCCCGTCAAGGCCGAAGGCAGCTACCCGTGGCGACGGCGCGAATATCTGAGTCAGGGACACGCCGAAGCGGACCTCGGCCCCAGCGATCGTCTCCGGGTTCTGCTCAAGCACGAACGTCTGGCGCAGCATGGCGATGATCTGGACGGAGGCGACTGCCACGCCGGCGATCGCGGCCAGGCCGAGCAGTCCCCATTTGCGTCGGCGTGGCGGCGAGAAGACCCACGGGAGAAGCACGGCGGCGACGACGATGGCACAAAGGATCGTCGACTCGGCGTCCACGAGCAGGCACAGCCCGACCACAAGGCCGAGCACAGCGCTGCGAGCGACGGACGGGTCACGCCGCAATCGGACTGCGGCCTCCAACGTGATCGGTAGGAACACCGCTCCGGCCGCGAGATTGAGATGGAACCAGGCGCGCCAGGTCAGCATCGACGACATGCCGAACAACGCCCCGCTCGCAAAGGCGCCCACCGGAGGCAGCCACAACCGCGCGGCCCGATACATCGCGTAGGCCGCCAACCCGGGCACGAGCACGGACAGGATATTTGCCGAGAATCCCGCGCCGGCGACCAGCGTGATCGGCACCATGATGACACCAAGTAGCGGCATCATCGGGTGGTAGGCCAGCGGCGTACCGACCGGTGCATAGATCATGTTGGTGCTGAACGGATTGCCGAGGTGCGTGACCTGACGAGCCATCCACCACATGTCCCACGCGTACGCGCCCTGGTCGCGGGTGTTCGGCAACCGTCCGGCGAGGTAGGCCATTCGCGGCCAGGTCACCACCAGGCCTAACGCGATGTAGGCCCCTGCGAGCCATACCTGGCGAGCGATGCCGCCTGTCGCCCACCTACGGAGGGTGCGAGCCACAGCCGCGCCGCGGGCAGTACGGGAACTAAGGTCGGCCCGGGCTTCGGGGATAGCTGCGGTCATGCCGTGTGACCGATGCGCACTGATCCACCTGTTCAGACTCGTCAACTGCCGTGGACACGCTACCGTCAGCGCGCTCGGCGACCGGGACTGGTCAAGCGCCGAGCTGGAGGAGACGGGACGCCCGCAGCAGGCATGCGGTGAAGGCCGGCCCCCGATGCGGTCGGTGTACCGGGTTCATGGCCACCTGACCGGCTGCCCAGAGCCACCGGCGTTGGCCCCGGTGGCCGTTTCCAACCGCTGCCAATTGGTGGGCCCGTGGCGCGCGGGGGATCCGGCCGGACTTCGTATACTTCGGCATCGTGTCGACCACGCTTACCCGCCCGGAGACGCCACCGTCGCCGCGCGGGCGGCAGGTGGTGGTACTCGCCTCGGTGTCGATCTTCGCCTTGGGTGCGCTGGCCCGGATCGGGTCGATGGCGCTCAGTACTGGTGGGCTCCGCGGCAATTATGGGTACGACCCCGCCGTCTACTTCACGGCCGCCGATGCGTTCCTCCACGGCCGGATGCCTTACCAGGACTTCGTGCTGCTGCACCCGCCGGGCGTGATGCTGGTGTTGACCCCGTTCGCCGCGCTGGGTAACGCGACGTCCGATATGACCGGCTTCGTCGCTGGCAACGTCGCGTTCTCGCTCGTCGGTGCGGCGAACGGAGTGCTGGTCTATTTTGTCGCCCGCCGGCTGGGGCTGTCGGCCGGCGCGGCATGGCTGGGCGGCGCGTTCTACGCGGTCTGGGCGGGCGCGGTGTTCGTCGAGGTGTCCAGCCGGCTTGAGCCGCTGGGCAGCTTTGCCTTCCTGTGCGGCATGCTCGCGCTCACCGACAGCCGGGCCGATCGGAGCCGCCGCAGCGCGATGCTGGCTGGGGCGGCGCTAGCGTTCGCGTTCTGCGTCAAGATCTGGTGGCTCGCCCCGCTGGTGATCGTCGCGGTGTGGCTGGCGCGTGGACCGGATGCGCGGCGCCGGGTCCGCGGTTACCTCGCCGGTGCGGCCGGGGTCGTGGCGCTCGTCGACGGGCCGTTCTTCCTGGTCGCACCGCGGGCGATGGTGCATATGACGGTGCTCGACCAGCTGGGCCGTCCCTATGAGGCATCGCTGACGGCCCGGTTCGTGACGTTTTCGACGTTGCCCGTGGCGGTGGGGGTGGGGCATATCCGCGGCGTGGCTTCCGCGCTGGTCTCGTTCGGCTTCGCCGCGTTGTTCGTCGGTGTCTGTGCATTGGCGTGGCGGGTCTCTGCGGCGCGGCTGGTGGTGGTGCTCGCAGTGGCGCACCTGCTGATCCTGGTGGCCGCACCCTCGTTCTTCGCAACGTATCTGGACTATGTTGCTCCGCCGCTTGCGCTGACCGTTGCGGCGGCGGCCCACAGGCGCATCGGGGCGCGCTCGGCGCAGGCGGTGATCGCCGCTGTGGTGGCCGGGGCGACGGCGATCACCGCGTCGGGCGTTCTTGCCCGCCCGGACATCGTGATCACGCCGTTTCCTACCCGGCAACTCGCCGCGAACCTACCGCAGGTCCGCTGCGTCACCTCGATCACTCCGATGGCGCTGATCGAGCTGAATGTCCTGAGTCGCAACTTCGCCCACGGATGCCGGCAGTGGGTCGACTCCTACGGACGCACATATGGCGTCGACCGGGTCGACACTCCGTCACGACGGCAAAACGAAAAGTGGCAGGCCGATCTGCAAAGGTACTTGCTGTCTGGCGATGCGTTCGTCCTGGTGCACCCGGACGAGGCCTTGGGCCACAGCACCTGGCGCACCCTTGCGCACAATCCCCGCCTCACGCGCAGCTACACCACGGCGGTCGTCGTGGTGCATATCGGCGTCGTGCAGCTCGGCACCGTGTCCATTTACACCGTCACCCACAAGCGCCACTAAAGCACCAGGCCCTGCTCGAGTTCGGCGCGCGATGTCGCCGTTCGCTTCGTAGTGCCTGCGGTTGTTGAACCAGTCGACCTAGCGCGGGGTCGCGATCTCGTCGCTGGATCAGCGTTTGCCTCGGGGTTCGAGGACGGGTTTGACGTCGATGATCGGCGTCCCGTCCAGAGCTTCGAGGTTGCGTACCTGGATCCGCAGGTCCTCGATCGAGACGATGTGGACGGTGTGCAGCCCGATCGGGTTCGGCCGGTCCGGCGAGCGGGTGCTGAAGACCCCGCGCGGCGGATTGCTCTGCTCGCCTCGCGGATGCACGACCAGCACGTCGCGGGCCGCGCGGTCGAGCCAGGTCAACACGATCACGTCGCGGCCGACGACCAGATCGCGCAACGCCGGTCGCAGCTCCGAATCGAAGACGAGCCACGCGTCCGGCGCGCCCTCATCACCCTGCTTCGGCGCCTCCGCGCGTTCGACGAGCGAGGACTCCACCCGCCCGATCACCCGCAGCTCAGGCATCGAGCATCACCACATCCAGCTCATCGAGCCGATCGGGATCGGCCAGCATCTCGATGCCGACGACCTTCGCCCCGACGACCGTGAACGCGAACACGACCCGCGGCTTGCCGCCTTGCATCCACACCAGCCCGGCCGCCCCGTCGATGAGCGCGAGCTGCGCGGCCCGCGCGCGACCGGCGAAGGTCCCGGCCACCGCTCGAGCACCGACGACCTCCGCAGCCGCACCGATCGCCACCGTGGCCGCGTCGGCGCGCAGCACCACGTCCGGGTCCAGCAGCGCGAGCAGGGCGTCGAATTCACCGCTGCGGGAGGCCGCCAGAAACGCGTCGACGATCTCGCGCTGGCGGCCGCGGCCGCTGGCCCGCTCCGGGGTGGAACCCTGGACTCGTCGCCGGGCCCGGCTGGCGAGTTGGCGAGCAGCGGGCGACGAACAGCCGACGATGGTGGCGATCTCGTCGAACGGCACGGCGAACATGTCGTGCAGGACGAAGGCCAGCCGCTCGGCCGGCGTCAACGCATCGAGCACCACGAGGAGCGCGAGACCGACCGAGTCCGCCAGCACCGCTTCGTGCTCTGGATCCACGACGTCGACCGGCTCGCAGACCTGCGTCTCGATCAGCTCCTCGCGCCGCGACCGCCGCGCCCGCAGCATGTCCAGGCACACTCGCCCCACGACCGTCGTCAGCCATCCGGTGAGGTTGTCGACCGCAGCCGTGTCGGAGCGTTGCAGTCGCAGCCACGCCTCCTGCACGGCGTCCTCGGCTTCGGTCATCGAGCCGAGCACGCGATAGGCGACCGCGCGCAGATGGGGGCGGTCGGCCTCGAACCGCTGGGCCAGCACGTCTTGTTCGTCCACGGTCACAATCCTCTGTCGGGGTCCGTCATAACTATCGACGATCGAAACCCGATCGATGTGACGCGAAGGAGAGACCGCACCATGACCGCAGGAGTGCAAACGATCATCTACCCCGTCCAGGACCTCGCCGCAACCAAGGCGGCACTCGTGGCGCTGTTCGGCGTCGAACCCGAGATGGACGAGCCGTACTACGTCGGGTTCAAGGTCGCCGGCCAGGACGTCGGCCTGGACCCGAACGGGCACGCCAAGGGCATGACCGGCGCGGTCCCGTACTGGCACGTGGACGACATCGCCAAGAGCCTCCAGAGCCTCGTCGGCGCGGGCGCCACGACCGTGCAGGGACCCCAGGACGTCGGGGGCGGCAAGCTCGTCGCGACCGCGAAGGACGCCGACGGCAACATGATCGGGCTCATCCAGGCACCATGACCGGCATGACTCGGACACCGGCGCGCAGCGCGGCCCAGCGTAAGGCGGACACCCTGGCCAAGCTCGATGTCCGCGGTAGCGATGTGTGGGTGGCGTCGGCGTCGGTGTCCGAGGACGGCGCCCCCCGGCCCTACGTCGTGCCGTTGTCCTTGGCCTGGATCGACGGGCGCGTGGTCGTGGCGCTGGAGGCGGCGTCGCGCACCGCTCGCAATGTCACCGGGTCCGCAACCGCCCGACTCGCGGTGGGCCCAACCCGCGACGTCGTGATCATCGACGCCGTGCTGGACGGCGCGATCGACGTGGCGGACGCCCCGCCGTCATTCGCGGACCGCTATGCCGACCAGGCCGAGTGGGATCCGCGGACCGCTGGCGACGGGTACCTGTTCCTCGTCCTGCGACCCGAGCGGATCCAGGCCTGGCGGGAGGCCAACGAGCTGGGCGGCCGGACGCTCATGCGCGCCGGTTCGTGGCTGGTCTGAGCCGCGCAGCTCCGCATGCTGATCGACCAAGCGTCCAGTAGGTTCGTCACGTGAGCATCGCGATCCATGCCTTTGGCGACGACGCGCTGGGTGATCACGACGCGGTGGCGCTGGCGGAGTTGATCCGCACCGGCAAGGTAGGCAGACGCGAGGTCATCGAAGCCGCCATCCTCCGGGCGGAGAAGATCCAGCCCGAGCTGAACGCGGTGCAGCTCGCCGACTTCGAGCGGGCACTGACGGGGGCCGCGCGGCGCTCGGCCACCGGCGCCCTGAGCGGCGTGCCGACGTTCATCAAGGACAACACCGACGCGGCCGGGCTGCCGACCGGGCAGGGCTCCTCGGCGTTCCGACCGAAGCCGGCGAAGCGCGACGCGCCGATCACGCAGCAACTGCGCGGTCTGGGCCTCATCGTGCTCGGCAAGAGCACGCTGCCCGAGTTCGGGTTCAGCGCGACGACCGAGTACATGGACCTGCCGCCCACCCGCAATCCATGGAATCGCGCGTACTCGGCCGGGGCGTCGTCCGGCGGCGCCGCGGCCCTCGTCGCCTCCGGCGTCGTCCCGATCGCGCACGCCAACGACGGCGGCGGGTCGATCCGCATCCCGGCCGCCTGCTGCGGACTCGTCGGCCTCAAACCGACGCGGGGCCGGTTCCGGCCGAACCCGCTCGAACGCGTTCTGCCGGTGAACATCGTGTGCGAGGGCGTCGTGACGCGCAGCGTCCGGGACACCGCGCACGTCTACGCCGGCACCGAACTCGACTGGCGGCCGAAGGGGCTGCCCCCTATCGGGCTCGTTGAAGGACCGAGCGCCCGCCGGCTGCGCGTCGGCCTGTTCCTCGACTCGGTGACCGGCACGCCGACCGACGACGAGACCCGCGCCGCCGCGACGGCAGCGGGCGAGCTGCTCGCCCGGATGGGCCATGAGGTCGCTCCGATCGAGGCACCCGTCACCGAGCAGTTCGCGCAGGACTTCGAGGACTACTGGGGGCTGCTGGCCTTTGCGCTGAGCACGACCGGCCGGGGGTTGTTCGGCTCGAGCTTCGACCGCAGCGCGTTGGACGGACTCACGGTCGGGTTGGCGGCGCATTTCCGGCGCAACTGGCGGCACACTCCGGGACTGGTCCGCCGCCTGCGCCGGTCGCACGTCGCGTACGCCCGGATCTTCAACACCTGTGACGTGGTGCTCTCGCCGGTGGTCGGCCATACCACGCCGGAGATCGGATACCTCGCGCCGACGCAGCCGTTCGAGCAGCTCATGCAGCGGCTGATCCGCTTCGTCTCCTTCACCCCACTCAACAACGCGAGCGGCAGCCCGGCAATCTCGTTGCCGACGAGTCTGAGCGCAGCCGGCCTGCCGATCGGCGTGCATCTCGCCGGCCCGCACGGCGCCGAGCGGACGCTGCTCGAGCTGGCGTTCGAGATCGAAGCGGCATCCCCGTGGCCGCGCATTGCGGCGATCTGACCGTCGGCAAGGATGGGGACGCAACCGATGCCGAGCCGACGGAGCTGAGTCGAGGATGAGCGTGGACGCCGACGACCCCGCCGGGCAGTTGCTGGACGCGCAGGTGGAGTTCGTCCTCGCCGAGCTGTCGGGCAAGCGGCTCGCGAAGGTGGTCGCGCGCGATGTCGACGACGTGCTTGCGGTCGCGGGCACCATGATCGTCTCCGACCTGGTGGACGCCGGTCAGGTGAAGGCGACCGCCCGTCGGCTGGTCGACCGCGTCGGCGTGAGCCCGATCGTCGAGGACCTGTTGACTGCGCTCGCCGACGCCGTTTACGACCTGGCTGCCAGCGAGGAGTACAACCTCGGCGACGTCATCGCCCGCGAACCCGTCGGGGCGTTGGTCGCGAAGCTGCTCAGCATGGACACGCTGCACGAGCGCGCGCTGCAGCGACTGACCGAGAGTCCGCTCGTCGCCGTCGTAGCGGCGCGGTTCGTCACGATCATCATCGCCGACTTCGTCCAGCAGAACCGGGCCCGCGCCGAGCGGCTACCCGGGATGGGGTCGTTGCTGTCGATGGGGACCAGCGCGGCGTCCAAGGTGCGCAGCGCCACGCGTCTGGACGACCTGCTCGGCGACGCCGCCGGCAAGGGCACCCAATACGCCGTGCGGCGGACGAACAGCGCGATGCGCGAACTCCTGCGCGATGCGCCGCTGCACGAGGCCGCGCTCGAGTTCTGGGACCTGCACGCCGACGAGCCGATCAGCGGGCTGCGCGACTACGTCACCAAGGACGAGCTGCGCGAGCTGGCGCAGCTCCTGCACGAGATCCTGGTGGATGCCCGGAACAAGGACTACGCCGGGCACCTCCTGGACGCGGGCATCGACGTCTTCTTCGATCGCTACGGCTCGCACGACGTCGCGGCGCTGCTGCCCGAACTCGGTCTCGAGCGCGATGATCTCGTTGCTGACATCCTCCGCTTCGCGCGGCCGGTGATCGAGGCGGCCAAGACCGACGGGGTCCTGGCCGCGCAGATCCGCAAGCGCCTCGAGCCC
This sequence comes from Jatrophihabitans sp., assembly GCA_036264855.1. Classification (GTDB taxonomy): domain Bacteria; phylum Actinomycetota; class Actinomycetes; order Mycobacteriales; family Jatrophihabitantaceae; genus Jatrophihabitans. The sequence continues at coordinate 22,272 of DATAQD010000048.1, forward strand.
TTCTACCGCTCGGCCGCGGTCACCGCCATCCTCGACGCAGCACGGGACGCGTCGCCCTCGCCGGCCGTTGCGGCCGATGAGGGCGGGACCGCCACCACGGCTGCGCCACCCGCCTGATCCATCCGCGCTGGAGCGGGCGATAGGCCGTCCCACCGCGGTTCGACGACCGAGACCGCGAGCTGGGCCCCGCCGCCCGCGATCAGTGCACCAACCGGCGCCCCCACGCAGCCACCAGCACAAGATCACCAGCACAAGATCACCAGCCAGGCCCAAGCGCGGGCCCCGACCCATCCGCGATCTTGTGCACCATCCCGCGTCCCCACGCAGCCACCAGCACAGGATCGGGAACGGCTTTGTAGAGTCGAACCTCGAGTACCGCGTCCTCCGATCGGCGAGAAGAGGGGTACCGAGCATGACGTCGCGCAAGCCGCCGAACGTGTCGTTCCCGAGCTGGGTCGAGCACCAGATCCGCCAGGCGCAGGCCGCGGGCGCGTTCGAGAACCTGCGCGGCGCGGGCAAGCCGATCCCCGACATCGACCGGCCGCAGCACGAACTCGCGTGGGTCGCCGGTTACCTGAGGCGCGAGAACGTCGACGTCGGCGACGTCCTCCCCCCGGCCCTCGCGCTGGCCAAGGAGGTCGAGACGCTGCCGCAGCGGCTGCAGCGGGAGCGCTCCGAGCCGCGCGTGCGCAAGCTCGTCCAGGATCTGAACGAGCGCATCGCCCGCGCCCATGCCCAGCCGCAGGTGGGACCGCCGCTGCGAGTCCGAGCGGTCGACGTCGAGGCAGCCGTCACGCAGTGGCGGGCGGTTCGCGCTGCCGCGGCGGCGGATCCGCCGGCGTCCCCACCGCCTCCCGCACCGGCGCGACGTCGGCGCCGATCGTTGCGCCGGACGAGCTAGGGCAGGCTCGGTCCATGACACTCACCGTTGCCGTCACCGGACCCACCGGCGAGATCGGGATCTCCGCCGTCGACGCACTGGAGCGTGACCCGGCCGTCGGGCGCATCGTCGGGATGGCGAGGCGGGCGTTCGACCCGGCCGCCCATGGCTGGACGAAGACCGAGTACCGGCAGGGCGACATCCTCGATAGAGCGGCCGTCGATGCGCTGGTGGCCGACGCCGACGTGGTGGTCCACCTCGCGTACCTGATCATGGGCTCGCGGGAAGAGAGTCGCCGCATCAACCTCGAGGGCACCCGCAACGTGTTCGAGGCGGCCGTCGCCGCCGACCGTCCGCAGCGCCTCGTCTACACGTCGTCGGTCGCCGCGTACGGCTACCACGCCGACAACATCGTGCCGCTGACGGAGGACACGCCCGCGCGTGGCTCGGCCGAGCACTACTACTCCGAACAGAAGGCCGAATGCGAAGCGGTGCTGCGCGAGGTCACCGCCGGATCGAAGCTCGAGGTCTACGTGCTGCGGCCGTGCATCGTCGCCGGGCCGAAGGCGCCGGCGCTGGCCGACTCGATGCCGTGGCGCCAGGTGCGAGACAAGATGCCGGTCGCGCTGCGCAGCGCAACCGGACTGCTCCAGGGCGTGCTGCCCCTCATGCCCGATCCCGGCATCCCCCTGCAGCTCGTGCACCACGATGACGTCGCATCCGCGATCGCGCTGGCCGCGACCGGCGCCGGTGAGCCCGGCGCCTACAACCTCGCGGCCGACGGCGAGATCTCCTTGGCCGACGTCGCCACGGCGACCGGAACCCGCTCCGTACGCGTACCGCAGGCGATGGCCGCCGCCGCCTCGGCCGTACTGGCCCGGCTACCGATGGTGCCGGCTGCGGCGGAGTGGATCCACGTCGCGCGCAGCTCGGTGATCATGGACACCAGCCGAGCCAAGGACATCCTGGGCTGGCGACCACAGCACTCCAGCCGCGACACGCTCG
>DATAQD010000138.1:0-1609 GCA_036264855.1 Jatrophihabitans sp.
CCGTTCGCCTCATGGGCATCAGCCGGCGATCAGTACGCCTTGCTCACCGTCGACATGTTGAAGTCCGGGACCCGAATCGCCGGCATCGCGGTCCGCCGGAAGTAGTCGCTCCACTCGCGCGACATCGTGTGCTCGGTGCGCCCGACCTGGCTGAGCCGCCCGAGCAGGTCGATGGGCGATTCGTTGAAGCGGAAGTTGTTCACCGCGCCCTGCACCCTCCCGTTCTCGACCAGATAGACACCGTCACGAGTCAGTCCGGTCAGGAGCAGGTTCTGCGGGTCGACCTCGCGGATGTACCAGAGACAGGTCAGCAGCAGGCCCCGCTCGGTCGCGGCGATCATCTCTTCGAGGCCGGCCGCGGAGTCGCCGCCGTCGAGGATCAGGTTGCCGACGAACGGCCGCGGGTTCGCGCCTGACTGACGCGCCCAGGCCCGCGTCCGCACCAGATCGGCCAGCGCGCCGCCGTCGATCCAGGACGTCGGTCCGACCGGCTGACCGTTGTCGAAGACGGACTGCAGCCCGGCGTATGACTCGGGGACCAGGTCGAACGGCGCGCACTGCAGGCCCGGCTCGTGCGGGTCCGAGCGCAGTGCCAACGGCAGGGTGGACAGCTGCTCGCCGATCCGGGTGCCGCCCTTGCCGGACGCGTAGACGTTGCGTCCTTCGTCGGCGTCGCGCGCCGAGGCCGTCCAGTACGCATAGATCATCAGGTCGGCAACCGCCGTGGGCGGCAGGATGGTCTCGTAATGGCCCGCGGGCAGCTCGATGTGCTTGTTCGACCATTCGAGTCGTTGCTCCAACGCGCCGGTCACGGCGTCGACGTCGACGTCGGTGAAGTCGCGGGTATGCAGGCCCGACCACGCCGTCCGGGTGAGATCGGGTGACTTGCCGTTGACCTCGAGCCGGCCGTCGGGCTGGTCGAAGCGGCGCCGCAGCCCGGTGGAGGTGGCCAGGAAGTGCGATGTCATCTGGTGCTCGGCGTAGCCGAACATCAGCCGGTCCGCCGCACGCCATCGTTCCAGTGCTGGGCCCAGGGCCGCCGCGAACTGCGCGAAGACCTCGACGCTGGTCTCGGCGGCGTCCGCGTCCCACTCGTCGTCGTGGTCGTAGGGCTCGATGAGCGGTGAGGCGTCGTCGGCGGGGGCCGAGTCGCGCCCGGCCTGCTCCGACTCGCGGACGAGGTCGGCGACCTCTTCGAGGGTCGTCACCGCGCGCGTGACGACGCCGTCGCTCGTGCCGCCCGGGCGGTCGAAAGTGGAGATCACCGTGAGCGAGCGAGATCGCATCTGCCCGTTCGTCGTCAGCGAGTTGGCGGCCCACCGCAGGTTCGTCTCGGTGTGCTCGGACGCGATGACCACACAGCCATCGGCCGTCGACGTGCTGAGCGCGGTGTCGACCAGTTCCTGGGCCTGGCTCATCGGACCTCCTCGGGGCCGCTCGCTGCGCTCGGGCCCGTCGTCGGCCCAACCGCGCCTTCGGCGCGCCGATCACATTTGGTCGCTCCGCAAGCGTCGCTCATCGGACCTCCTCGGGGCCGCTCGCTGCGCTCGGGCCCGTCGTCGGCCCAACCGCGCCTTCGGCGCGCCGATCACATTTGGTCGCTCCGCAA
>DATAQD010000151.1:0-12667 GCA_036264855.1 Jatrophihabitans sp.
ATCGAGAACATCCTGGTCGCGGCGCGGGCCGGCGACGACGGATTCCCGGCCGGCGCCGCAGGCAAGGTGCGCGCCGCCAGCGACTACCTGGCCGTCGCCCCGGCCGCGGTGCGCGGCCGGGTGGACGTACCTCTGGATGTCATCGACGATCGGCTCTACCTCGAGCCGCGCGACGCCGGCCGGCTCAGCGAGCTGGCCGGCGCCCTCGGGGTATCCAACTCGGTGCAGCGGCTGCAGGAGGCGATTGCCGCCGCGCTGGCCTGAGCGGCGGCAATCGGCCCGGCCAACGTCGGCCTACCGAACCTCGTACTGGCCGTTGTCCTTGTTCTGGATCGTCACGGTGAACGTCTTGCCGCCGGCCGCGGTGCACATGAACGACGCGCCGTTCTGCTTCATGGTGAAGTCCTGGCCGTTGTTGCAACTGACGTTGGTGGCGCCGGTGGTGTCGGTGATGTATTTCTCGACGGCGGTGTGACTGAGCTTCTTGTTGCTGGTGAGGACGAGGAGCAGTACGACGGCGACTGCGGCCGCGACGACGAGCACGGCCAGGGAGATGAACAGGCCCTTCTTGCTCTTCTTGGCCGAATGGTCGGGCTGCCCATAGCCCGCGGTCTGCCCGTATCCGGGCTGCTGGGTGTACCCGAGCTGCTGGCCGTATCCAGGCTGGCCGTACGGCTGCTGGCCGTAGGGCTGCTGGCCGTATCCCGGCTGCCCGTATCCCGGCTGGCCGTAGGACTGCTGGCCGTATCCCGGCTGCCCGTATCCCGGCTGGCCGTAGGACTGCGGCCCGTACCCCGGCTGCTCGTACCCCGCCTGCCCGTACCCCGACCCGCCATACGGCGGCTGTTGCCCGTAGCCCGCCGCCGAGCCGTACGCCGGCGGGTCGTACCCAGGCTGAGCCGCCGGCGGGCCATACCCGCCGTAAGGCTGGGACGAGCCGGCACCGGGCTGACCGTAGGCCGGCTGACCGTAGCCGCCGCCCCCTGCCGTTGGCGGCGAGTAGGGCGACGCCGCGCCGGGCGCAGGTCCGAGTGCGCCCGAGCCGAAGGTCGTCGTGGGCTGATCGTCCGACGGTCCGCCCGGGTCACGGGGTAGGCCGGGCAGCACCTGAGTGGCCGACGAGCCGTCGTCCGGCCCCGGACCGCCGGGCGCGCCCGGACCGGGGGGCGGCCGGTACCCCGGCTCGCCCGACTGCGGCTCATAGCCCTGGGGGCCGGCGCCCGGCTGACCCTCGCTCGGCTGGGCCCAGGGCTGCTGCGGCTGCTGACCGGACTGCTGTCCGTGGCCCGGGCCGGGCTGACCCCAGGGCCGGCCGGGCTGCTGGGCGTCCGGGCCGGGCTGACCCTGGCCGGGCCCGGGCGGGGGCGGCCCGGCTGCCTCCGGCTTGTCCTGCCCATCGTCGGCCGGAGCGGGCGGGGGCGGCCCCGGGGACTGCGGCGGCGGGGCGTAGCCGGGCCGCTGCTCGCCGCCAGGTCCGCCCGGAGGGGTCGGGTTGGGAGGGTTGCCGCCCGGGTTACCGCTCTCGGTCATGGAATAAGCACCTCACGTGTCGTCTCTGCAGGCCGGTACAGCATGCCTCGGCCCAGGCTCGGATAAAGCTACTGCGAAACCCTTGTGACGGGATGAGGTGACGCCAAGGAGAACCCAGTGGACCACCTCACGGTTGCATGCTCTGCGCAACCACGCCGCGACGCAGCGCGGCCGACGCGGCCCGCGCCACCGACGCGACCGGGGCCCGATCCGCCCCCGCGCCGGGCGCGCCCGCTAGCTGGTCCAGCAGGTCCAGCACCTGCTTGCACCACCGGATGAAGTCGCCGGCGGACAGTTCGTTCCCACGATTGGACGCGGCCGCGAGCACCTTGTCGAGGCGTTCCTGGCGCGCCCACCGATAGACGGCCCACACGAAGCCGAGCTGCGGCTCGCGGGTGAGCGGCAGGCCCAGATCGGCCTCGTCCTCGCTGAGGTCGGCCCAGATCCGCACCGTCATCGCCAGCGCGTCGCGGACCGCCGGCGAGGGCATCTGGTCCACGAGCGTCTCGTCCCGGCGCGGCTCGTAGACCAACGCCGATACCACTGCCGCGAGCTCGGCGGGAGCCAACCCGTCCCAGGCGCCGTCGCGCAGGCACTCGGCGGCGAGCAGGTCGGCCTCGGACCAGATCCGGGCCAGCTGGCGCCCGGCCGGCGTGGTGTCGTCACCGGCCAGGTACTCACGCTCGTCGAGCAACCGGCAGATCCGGTCGAAGATCCGTCCGAGTGACCCGGTGCGGCCCTCGATCCTCTTGCGCAACCCGTCGTTCTCGCGGGCCAGCCGGTCGTGCCGCTCGGCCCATCGGGCGTGTTGCTCGCGGTCGGGGCACTGGTGGCACGGGTGCGCGCGGAGCTCGCGCCGCAGGCGCGACACCTCGTCATCCTCATCGGTCCCGCCGGGCGTCCGCCGGCCGGGTTTCGCCTCCGGCAGGTCCAGGGCCCGCAGGCTGGAAACGAGGTCGCGGCGCTCCTGGGGGGACCGGTGATTGACGTGCTTGGGAACCCGCACCGTGCCCAGCACGTCGACGGCGACCGGAAAGTCCGTGAGCGACAACCGCCCGGACCACCGCGACTCGCTGACGACGAGTGGACGCGGATCGTCGTGCGGGTGCGCGCCCGGGTCGAGGACGACCGCCAGCCCGGCCCGGCGGCCGCGCGGAACCCGGATCACGTCGCCGCGCTTCAACCCCTCGAGCGATGCAGCGACCGCACCGCGCCGGGCCCGGGCACCCTCCCGGGCGAGGGTGGCCTCGCGCTCGCTGAGCCGGCGCCGGAGGCTCGCGTAGTCGGTGAAGTCGCCGAGGTGGCACTGCAGCTGCGCCTCGTGCTGGCGCAGCGTCTCTTCGTTGCGGCGGATCTGCTTGACCAGCCCGGCCACCGCCCGGTCGGCCTGGAACTGCGCGAACGACGATTCGAGCAGGTCGCGCGCGGCCGGCCGGCCCATCTGGTCGACGAGGTTGACGGCCATGTTGTAGGAGGGCCGGAACGACGAGCGGAGCGGGTACGTCCGGGTGGATGCCAGGCCGGCGACCCGCTGCGGGTCGACCTCCGGCGTCCACACGACGACGGCGTGCCCCTCGACGTCGATGCCCCGCCGGCCGGCCCGGCCGGTGAGCTGGGTGTACTCCCCCGGCGTGACGTCGGCGTGGCTCTCCCCGTTGAACTTCGTCAGCCGTTCCAGAACGACCGTCCGGGCCGGCATGTTGATGCCCAGCGCGAGGGTCTCGGTCGCGAAGACGGCGCGGACGAGGCCGCGGACGAACAGCTCCTCGACGGTCTGCTTGAACGGCGGGATCAGCCCCGCGTGATGTGCGGCAACCCCGCGCCGCAGGGCGTCGCGCCATTCCCAGTAGCCCAGGACGTCCAGGTCCTCGGGCGGGACGTGGGCCGTCATCTGTTCGACGACCTGGTCGATCTCGGCCCGCTCGTCCTCGGTCGTCAACCACATGCCGGACTGGACGCATTGCCGGGCGGCGGCATCGCACCCGGCTCGACTGAAGATGAACGTGATCGCGGGCAGCAGCCCGTCGCGGTCGAGGCGGGTGATGACGTCGGGCCGATTCGGCGCTCGCCAACCGCGCGGCGATCGGGATCCGCGCCGACCGGGGATCGGATCCAGGTAACGCGTGCGGTCGGCCACGTGGCGGAGCAGTTCGGCATCGATCGACGCGCCGTCGCCGGCAAAGAGGTCGAACATCCGGCTGCCGACCAGAATGTGCTGCCACAGGGGCACCGGGCGTTCCTCGTGCACGATGACCTTCGTTTCCCCGCGGACCGTGACCAGCCATTCGCCGAACTCCTCTGCGTTGGAGACCGTCGCGGACAGCGAGACGAGCCGCACGGCGGCGGACAGGTGAATGATCACCTCCTCCCAGACCGCGCCGCGGAACCGGTCGCCCAGGTAGTGCACCTCGTCCATGACGACGTAACCAAGGTCGGTCAACGACCGGCTGCCCACATAGAGCATGTTGCGCAGCACCTCGGTGGTCATCACCACGATCGGGGCATCGGCGTTCACCGCGTTGTCGCCGGTCAGCAGGCCCACGCTGGCCGGCCCGTAGCGGTCGACCAGATCGTTGTACTTCTGGTTCGACAGCGCCTTGATCGGCGTCGTGTAGAAGCACTTCTGATTCGCGGCGAGCGCGAGATGCACGGCGAACTCACCCACCACCGTCTTCCCGGCTCCGGTCGGCGCGCAGACGAGGACCGAGTAGCCGTCCTCGAGTGCGATACACGCCTCGTCCTGAAAGGGATCGAGGGCGAACGGGTAGCCGGCCCGGAAGTCGGCCAGCACCGGCCGCAGTGCGCGCCTGCGCGATGCGGCGTACCGCTCACTCGGCGAGGACATGACGTCCACACTAGGGCCGGCGCCGGAAAGCATCTCGCGCGTGGGCGCCACCGCTGGCCCCGTCCGCTGGGGGTTGCCGGCTTATCCAGGATGGACCGCGAACGTACCCGCGGGTATGCTGGCGCGGATTCACCCGCGAGGGCGACGGCTTGCGGGTCCCCCGGGCGACGAACCCGCTCGGGCGCACTCGACGCGACGGTCAGAGTGCATTTCGGAAAGCCCCCTGCGCGGCGCCGCCCCCCGGCCGCCGCGCAGGGTCCGAACGGCGATCCGTGAGACTCCGGCCCTCAGGTGGTGTCGGCCCAGGTGCTGTCCGTGATGGCCTCGGGCAATGGGTCGACCGAGGACGGCACGTCGTCGTCGAGGTGCTCCTGGCTGCGTTCGGCCTCCTTGCGCCGGGCCTTGCGCCGGTCGTGGAACACCGCCAGCACGACGGCCCCTTCGAACAAGACCACCATCGGCACGGCCATCGCGCACATCGTGAACGGGTCGGTGCTCGGCGTCGCGACTGCCGCGAACAGGAAAATCAGGAAGATCGCGATGCGCTGAGATTTGATCAGCACCTTGGCCGAAAGGACCCCGGCAAGATTCGCCATCACGACCAGCAACGGCAACTCGAACGCTGCACCGAAGATCACCAGCATGAGCGTCACGAACGACAGGTAGGCGTTCACGGTGAGCAGCGACTGGATGCCCGTTCCCGAGGCGCCGATGATCACCGACAGGCCCTTGGCGAGGACGACGTAGGCCAGCCCCATTCCCAGCACGAACAGCACGGTCGAGGTGACGATGAAGATGATCGTGTACTTGCGCTCTTTGCTGCGCAGCCCCGGCGTGATGAACGCCCAGATCTGGTAGAGCCATAGCGGGCCGGTGAATACCGCGCCGGAGATCAGGGCCACCTTGAGGCGCGTGGTGAATCCGTCCAGGACGTTGGTGTAGATGAGGTCGCAGCGGTTCGGGTCGTTTCCCGGGAAGCGGTGCCGGTAGTTGATGCTGCAGTACGGGTGCTTCAGGAACGCGATCGTCGGGTTGTAGAGGTACCAGCCGAGCACGGCTCCGAGCGCGATGAGGATGACGATGATGATGACGCGGCGCCGCAGCTCCCGCAGGTGATCCAGAACGGGCATGCGCCCGTCGGGGTTCTTCGGGCGCCGCCGTCTCAGCCGGCTCGTACTGACCACTGCCCGCTCACCGAAGACCGGCGGCGGCCATGCGCTCCTGGGCCGCGGCGAGCTGTCCGCGCAGGTCGGCGATCTGGTCGGCCATGCCTTGCAATGCCTGCACGTCGCCGCGTAGGCGCTTGGCCTTCCAGATGATCTCGTACCCGCAGAAGCCCAGGACCACGGCGGCCACCAACAACGCGGCCAGCCAGGCAATCAGCGGGACCCAGCTCACGGCCGACACCCGGTTGTTCGCTCGCTGCGCTCGCCCACGAGCCCGACTCTACTTGGCGGCGTAGCCGGCGAGCGCCCGCGCCGCCTCGGCCCGGATGCCCTCGGCCAGCCAGTCAGGCGAGAGCACCTCGACCTGCCCGGTGGAACCCAGCACCAGCGCACGGACCCACGCCGGGTCGGCGACCCGCAGGCTGACGCGCAGTCGCTCGCCGTCCTCGGCGACGTCCTCGGCCGGGTAGTAGTCGGCGACCCACGCGTAGGCCGGACCGACCCGAAGCCCGACCAGCAAATGCTCGGACGCGGGCTGGAACACGCCCTCGGACAGGTCACGCGGTTGCACGCCCGCGGGAATCGAGGCCGGCTCGGCGAGCGGGGTGACGTCGTCGATCCGGTCCACGCGGAACACCCGCAAGCCCTCGGCCTGCCGGCACCATGCCTCGAGATAGCTGCGCGCGTCGGCCTCGAAGACGCGCAGCGGATCGACGGTCCGCTCACTGCGTTCGTCGCGAGATGCGCTGTAGTACCGCAGCCGCAGCGCATACCCCTCGTCGACCGCGCGCTGCAGGACCGGGACCAGTCGTTCGGTGGCATCGAGTTCGACCGCGACGGTCGCGTCGTCGACCACTCCGCCGGCCGCCGACTCGACCTTGGCCAGCGCCCGTTGAACGGCGTCGGAGTCGGCCAGGCCGGGAGTCTCGGACAGCGTCCGCAGGGCGACCACGAGCGCGAGCGCTTCGTCAGTCGTCAGCCGCAACGGACGGGACATGCCTGCGTCGAACACGACCGACACGGTGTCGCCCTCGAAGGACAGGTCGATCAGGTCGCCGGGCCCGTGCCCAGGCAGACCGCACATCCAGAGCAGGGTCAGGTCACGGCGCAGCTGCGCCTCGGTCACCCCGAAGTCGGCCGCCGCATCGGCGACGGTGATCCCCGGTCGGGCCTGCAGGTAGGGCACGAGGGCGAGCAGCCGCGGCAGGCGCTCCTCGTTCGCGGTGCGGGCCATCACGTCGCTCCGGCCGAGGCGCGGAGCCGTTCGACGACGGCGTCGACCAGGTCGGGCGGCTCAAGGGCGACGACGCCCGATCCGGCGCTGGCGATGATCCGGGCGAGCCAATGGGTTTCGGTAAAGGTGATCGTCAGGACGCCGTCGACCTCGGATTGGGCGAGGCGGCGCAGTTGTCCCGCTCCGGACCCGGAGACCCGCACGAGGGCGAGCCGGCCGTCGTCCGGGCCCCGCCCGGCGACCATCTCGAGCAGGTCGACCTTCTCAGGACGCTCGAAGGCACCCGGCTTGCCCACCGTCGCGACGGCACCGGTGATGCGGGAGAGCCGGAAGCTGCGGGGCTCGCCGCGGTCGCGGTCGCGGCCGGCGACGTACCACCGGCGGCGCCACGACAGCACGCCCCACGGTTCGAGCGTGCGGCGCTCGGGCGCGGCCGCCCCCGACTTGACGTAGTCGAAGGTGACCGCACTAGCCGTGCGAGCCGCCTCGAGCATCGTCGGCAGGCTGGGATCACTCGCATCCAGGTGCGGTATGGCGCCGGGCGCGTCGGCCGCGCGAATCTCGGTGCCCGCCGCGCGCAGCTTGATCAATGCCTGCCGGGCGGGTTCGCCGAGGGTCGCGGACTGCCACAGGCGGGCGGCGAGGCCGACGGCGGCGGCCTCGGCCGCGTCGAACTCGATCTCGGGCAACTCGTAGTCCCCGCGCCGGATGCGGTACCCGTCCTCGGCGTCGAAGTGGCTGTTGCGGCCGGTCTCCAGCGGGATGCCCAGTTCGCGCAGTTCGGCCTTGTCCCGCTCGAACATCCGCTTGAAGGCCTCGTCGGTGGCCCGCGACCCGTCACTGCCCTCGTAGCCGGGAACCGCGTCCCGAATGCGCTCGGCGGTCAGGAACTGCCGCGTCGACAGCAGGCAGATCACAAGGTTGACGAGTCGTTCCGCGCGCCGGGCCGCCATGTCCTCGAAACTAATGCCCCCGCGTCCTCTGCGTGCGGAAGCACGCGAGCCTGAGGGCGCAGTGGTCACGTCGGAAATCCTCGCAGAGTCGGTCGAGTGGTGCGAAAGCCGTTTCCCGGCGCGCGGCGCCGCCGGGCGGCGTCACATGGAGGCGATGAGCTTTTCGACGCGTTCGTCGACGCTCCGATAGGGGTCCTTGCACAGCACGGTGCGTTGCGCCTGGTCGTTGAGCTTCAGGTGCACCCAGTCCACCGTGAAGTCCCGCCGGCGTTCCTGCGCCCGCCGGATGAAGTCGCCGCGCAGCTTGGCCCGCGTCGTCTGCGGCGGGATGCTCTTGGCCTCGAAGATGGTGAGGTCGGACACCACCCGCTCGACCGCGTGCTTGCGCTGCAGCAGGTAGTACAGGCCGCGAGTGCGCGATATGTCGTGGTAGGCGAGGTCCAGTTGCGCCACCCGGGGCGAGGACAGCGGCAGATCGTGCTTGGCGCGGTAGCGCTCGATCAGCTGGTACTTGGTGGCCCAGTCGATCTCGCGGTCGATGAGCGACAGATCCTGCTTCTCGACGGCGTCGAGGGTGCGCCCCCACAGTTCCAGTACCCGCTTGGACGAGGCGTCATCGCCGGTGCGGGCCAGGTAGTCGACCGCCTTGGAGTAGTACTCGCGCTGAATCTCCAGGGCGGACGCGCTGCGCCCGGCGGCCAGGCGCACCGCGCGGGTCCCGGTGAGGTCGTGGCTGATCTCGCGGATCGCCCGGATGGGGTTCTCGAGGGTGAGATCGCGGAAGGTGATGCCGTCCTCGATCATGCGCAGGACCAGATCGGCCGAACCGACCTTGAGCAGCGTGGTGGCCTCGTTCATGTTCGAGTCGCCGACGATGACATGCAGGCGGCGGTAGCGTTCGGCGTCGGCGTGCGGCTCGTCGCGGGTGTTGATGATGGGCCGGCTGCGGGTCGTCGCCGACGACACGCCCTCCCAGATGTGCTCGGCCCGCTGGCTCACGCAGTACACGGCACCCCGCGGAGTCTGGAGCACCTTGCCGGCACCGCAGATCAGCTGCCGGGTGACCAGGAACGGGATCAGCACGTCGGCGAGGCGGCTGAACTCGCCGTGCCGGCCGACGAGGAAGTTCTCGTGGCAGCCGTAGGAGTTGCCGGCCGAGTCGGTGTTGTTCTTGAACAGGTAGATGTCACCGGCGATGCCCTCGTCGTGCAGGCGCTTCTCGGCGTCGACGACGAGGCCTTCGAGCACCCGCTCCCCGGCCTTGTCATGGGCGACCAGGCTCTCGAGAGAATCGCACTCCGGCGTCGCGTACTCCGGATGGCTGCCGACGTCCAGGTAGAGCCGGGCCCCGTTCTTGAGGAACACGTTCGACGAGCGTCCCCACGAGACGACGCGGCGGAACAGGTAGCGCGCGACCTCGTCCGGCGAAAGCCGGCGCTGGCCGTGGAACGTGCACGTGACGCCGTACTCGTTCTCGATGCCAAGGATGCGCTTGTGCACTCGTCCACCCTATCCGCGCCCCGTGGCCGGCGCCCGCATGGTTCCCGCCCGCCGCGGCTCCATTTGCTTGCGCATCTGCTTTACATGCGGGATCCTTTTGTCAACTAATCGGACCGACAGGGGCTCCGTGTCAACCGGCCGACGAGGCCACGAGGTGGCCGCCATGGGAAACGAATCGCTGTCGGCAAACCTGTCCGGGCGCGTGGTCGCCCAGGGCGACCGGCCGGATTGGCGCGATCGCAAGCGGTACCTGTGGCTGCTGGGGACCGTCGTGCCGCTGTTCCTGTTCGCCGGCTGGGGGCTGGTGAACCTCACCGGGCTCGGCCTGTTCTGGTGGATCGGCCCGATCGTCCTGTACGTCATGATCCCGCTGCTCGACCTCGTCATCGGCGACGACCCGAGCAACGCCCCTGAGGACGTCGTCGCCTGGCTCGACCGGGACCGGTACTACCGCTGGGTCACGTACCTGTTCCTGCCCTGTCAGTTCGCCACCCTGTTCGCGGCCTTCTGGCTGATGTCCAGGAACGGCGGACTCCCGGTCGTCGACCGACTCGGCATCGCCACCACGCTCGGCATGCTCAACGGCGTCGCGATCAACACCGCGCACGAACTGGGTCACAAGAAGGAGCACCTCGAGCGCTGGTTCGCCCGCATCGCGCTCGCGCCGTGCGGCTACGGGCACTTCTTCATCGAGCACAACCGCGGCCACCACGTCCGGGTGGCAACCCCGGAGGACCCCGCCTCGAGCCGCCTGGGCGAGACGTTCTGGGGGTTCTGGCCGCGGACGGTCGTCGGCAGCGCCGTCAACGGCTGGAAGCTGGAGCGGGCCCGAATGCGCCGCATGGGCAAGAAGCCGTACACGCTGCGCAACGACGTCCTCAACGCCTGGGCGATGACGGTCGTGCTCTGGGCCGCGCTGATCCTGCTCTTCGGCGTCGGGATTGCGCCCTACCTACTGCTGCAGGCCGTGCTCGCCTTCAGCCTGCTCGAGGGGGTCAACTACTTGGAGCACTACGGCCTGCGCCGTCAGCAGCTGCCGACCGGCCGTTACGAGCGTGTCACCCCGCGGCACAGCTGGAACAACAACCACCTGACGACGAACCTGTTCCTGTACCACCTGCAGCGGCACAGCGACCATCACGCCAACCCGACGCGGCGCTACCAGTCCCTGCGGCACTTCGACGAGTCGCCGCAGCTGCCGGCTGGCTACGCCGCCATGCTGCTGCTCGCCTACGTCCCGCCGCTGTGGCGCCGCGTCATGGACAAGCGGGTACTCGCGCACTACAACGGCGACGTCACCCTGGCCAACATCCAGCCCCGCCAGCGCGCCAGGATTTTGGCGAAATACGGCGCCGCCACCCCCACGGACGCCGACCGGGCCTCGGCAGCCTGACAAGATCAGACCGTGGGCAGGTATCGCTGCGAGGTGTGTGAGTACGTCTACGACGAAGCCGTGGGCGAACCGCGCGAGGGATTCCCGGCCGGCACGGCCTGGAACGAGGTCCCAGACGACTGGTGCTGCCCGGACTGCGGGGTCCGGGAGAAGATCGACTTCGTCCCGGCCGCCACCGAGCAGCACTCGGCGGGGTGACCCGGTGGCCACGAGAGTCGTCCGGATCCCCTACCAGGCGGCCGCCCGCACCCTGTTGCGCGACACGGTCCTCACGGCCGTCGACGACCTCGTCCGGTCCCGGGGCTGGACGGCGACCACGATGTCCGACGTCGCCGAGGCCGCCGGCGTCAGTCGGCAGACCCTGTACAACGAGTTCGGCTCGCGATCCTCCCTCGTCGAGGCCTACATCGCGCGCGAGATCGAGGCCCTTGTGGCCCACGTGACGACCGCCGTGCGGGCCAGCCCCGACGACGCCCACCGCGCCCTGCGCACCGCGTTCACACTCTTCCTGAAGCTGGCGTCCGACGAGCCGGTCGTCCAGATCATCGTGGCCGACGCCGCGGAGGGTGAACTCCACCGACTGCTCACCGGGCTGGGGCAGGCGCTGGCCAGCGAGCGGATCGCGCACCTGATTCCCGAGGTCTGGCCGCAGGTCGGCGTCGCTGATGCCCGGCTGGTCGCGGACACGCTGGTCCGGCTGGCGATCAGCCATGCGCTGGTGCCGAGCGGGGACCCGAGCGTGGTGGCCCGCGGCGTCGGCCGGATGCTCGCGCCGTTCGTCGACGAACTGCTCGGCCCGAAGCCCTGAACCGCTCAGAGGGTCAGTTGCAGGATCGGCGTGCCGTTCGACGAGGTGATCAGGACCCTGGCGATCTGGGCGCGGGGGACGTCGGTGCCGCCCTTGAACGTGATCGCAGGCCCCGGGGCCAGCGTCCAACTTCCGGCGCTGTGCGACTGGCCGGCCGTGTCCACGACCCGAAGCTCGTAGGGGATGCCACCCCCGACGGCTTCTGAGTACCGGCAGCTCACGTCGATCTCCGTGCCCCACCGCTTGGACACCAGGGCGGCGGTCGCGGTGACCGGGCTGGGCCGCACGGCGGTGAGGGCCTGACCCCTGGGTGGCGTGGACGACGGTGAGGCCGGCCACACTATGGCCACGAGCGTGATGAGACAGGCGGCGGCAACCGCAGCGATCGATCCGCTGACCAGGCGGCGACGGGCCCGCTCGCGTTCGGCGCGGCGAAACAGGCCGGGCAGCAGGGTGTCCGGGATCGGCCCGGCCGACGCGGCCTCGCCCTCGACGTCCGCTGGGGACAGGCCCGCCAGCCGGGCGGCCGTCGGCCCGACCTCGGCCACCCGGGCCCGGCACTCGTCGCACGTGACCAGGTGAGCTTCGAACTCGGCGCGGTCCTGGTCGTCCAACGCGTTCAGTACGTACGCGCCGTCGTAGTGCGCGAACCGGTCGACCGTCATAGCTCACCTCCGATCTCTTCCAGCGCCAGGCGAAGTGCTCGCAGGGCGTAGTGCGTGCGCGACTTGATCGTGCCTGGCGGCACCCCGAGGGTCGCGGCAGCCTGGGCCACGGACGATCCACGGTAGTAGCACTCGAGCAAGACCTCGCGGTGCTCCATCGACAGCGTGCGCATCGCGGCCGCGACGATCTGCCGGTCGACCGCTTGGTCGGTGGCGTCGGGTACCGGCCGTTCGGGCAAGTCGGCGGTAACCCGCTCCCGGCGATTGCGCGCCGTGCGCCACTCGTCGATGACGATGCGCTTGGCCACGGTGAACAGCCACCCGCGCGCTGACCCCGTCGTCTGAAGCAGCACCTGGGGGTTGCGCCAGGCCCGTAGAAACGTCTCTTGGACGACGTCCTGGGCCTGGGCGCGATCGCCGTTGGTCAGGCCGACGACGTAGGCCCACAATGCGTGGCCGTGCTCGTCGTGCAGCGCCCGTAACAACTGCGCGTCGTCGGTTTTCACGTCGCTCCCGCCGCGCGCGACCGGCGCATCGGCTTGCAGCGTCAAGCTCACGTCTACATCTACGTGG
>DATAQD010000159.1:0-17161 GCA_036264855.1 Jatrophihabitans sp.
CCTCCGCTGCCGAGCCGCGACGTCGTTCATTGCTGCTTCACGGCCGCCGAGCCCGTCCCGCTTGACCCCGGCGTCCGGGCGGCGGTCGGTCACCTGATCGAGGACGGCGTGCCGACGCGCGCCGTCGCCCGGGTGATCACCGATCTCACCGGGCTGCCCCGCCGCGAGGCTTACGCGCTCGCCGTTCGGATGCAGGGTTGACCGCATCCCGGTTCCACCCGAGCACAGCGCAGCAGCAAACGTGGTCCGGGGCGAGCCGGGCGTGCTCACCAGGACGCAGACGTCCACGAGCCGTCCACCCAGGGCGTGCGCGAGTACTCCAGTTGCAACCGACCGGGAATCGCGGTGATCAACTGCCCGAAGACCGTGGCGTAGGTCTGATCCTCGACCTCGCGCCGGACAACGAGCGCGGACTCCTCCGCCGACGGCACGCACGTCGTCACGACGTCGAGCCAGGCGCCGCCGGAGAACTGGGGCGCGAAGCGATCCGTCTTGGCATCCGAGGCGTCCACGCCCCGGGAAGTGATCATGTGCTCGCCGGGCGGCAGCTCCACCCGGGCCAGCGACGTCGCGTCCCACACCCAGACGACGACGCCGGACGGCCCAGCCAGGACGAGGTTGAACGCGGCCATGGCCCGGTGATCGACGGACGAGGCCCAGTCGGCGCCGGCGGCAACGGCGGCGAGGGGCAGCAGCCCCCGCGACGGCGTGCCCTCACGTCGTTCGAGCCTGTTCACGAGCAGCGCCGTGATCCCGGTGGCCACGTCGGAAACGCACCAACTCCCGCCCGCCCGCCGGTCGCGCCCGCCGATGACGCTCGGCTGGGCCGGCCACCACGCGCCGGGCAGGTCGAACGCGCGCGACACGAACTCGTCGCGCAGCGCCAGGATGCGCAGCGGCTCCCCGGCGGTCCACCGGCACACAACGGTGCACACGGCTAGCGCGCCTCCCGATCCACACCCGAAACGTATCGGGCGGACCCGACGCGCGCTGCGCGGGTGCACGCCTACCCGTCGTTCAGTGGACGACGGCCGGGCTGAACTCGGGGGGCGATCCCAACGCCGGACGGTGCGAGGGTGGCTGCCGTCCGTCGACGTCGACCACGCCGAGTTCGACGGCGACCTCGGCGCCGACGAGCACCCGGCCGGAGTAGACCATCCGGTCCGGGCTGTGGGCCAGCGCGGCGATGACCCGCCCGGGGAACTCGGCGGACTCGGCGTGGCCGGTCAACGCGGCGTAGCGGTGGTCGGTGGACGTAAACAGTGCCTCGGTGCGTTCCGTCCGCAGCATGCCCATCCACAACGACACGACGGCGACGCCGAACGGGCGGAAGTCCTCGGCCATGTCGTGCGCCATCTTGTCGACGCCGGCCTTGACCGCGCCATACGCGGGCCCGTGCATGTAGCACGTGCCGCCGAAGGACGAGGTGTTGACGACGAGGCGCCCGCCGTCGACCAGGAGCGGGGCGGCGTAGTACGAGGACACGTAGGTCGAGCGCAGGCCGACGTCGAGCACCTTCTGCTGGTCCAGGCTCTTCTGCCAGAACGGCCGCTTGGCGACGATCCCGTCCGGGATCGTGAATGCGTTGTTGACGAGGACGTCGAGGCGGCCCTGCTCGTCGCGGACCTGATCGAACACCGCGGCCACCTGCGCGTCGTCGGCGTGATCGCACACCACCGGGACGCCGGTGCCGCCTCGGGCGTCGATCTGCTGAACGGTCGTGGACACGCTGCCCGGCAAATCGGAGTCACCGTCATCGCGAGTTCGGCCGGTGACGTAGACGGTGGCGCCCGTCTCGGCGAGCGCGAGTGCGATGCCCTTACCCGCGCCGCGGCTGGCGCCGGTCACCACCGCGACCAAGGCCATTGCGGTCCCTCCCCTGCCCTGCGCTCGGAAACTAGAACAGGTTACAACGAGGAGGCGGGCCCCCTCGCCGGCGGCGCAGGGCGTCCGTCCGCCGCGTCAGCCGCTGCCTAGGAGTACTCGGGCGCCTCTCGGGTGCCGGCGGTGCCGATGACGAGCGGACGGACGAGGGGCGGCGCCTTGAGCAGCGGCCGGCGTTCCACGGTCCGCACCGTGAAGCCGGCCGCCCGGATGGCGTCGAGGGTCGGGCGGTTGCAGTTGCACCCGTAACCGAGGACTCGGTTGAGGCCGTTGAGCCGGTCCTGCCAGCGCGCGAGTCGTGGTTCGTCCGCGCGCACGTGCTCGATGAAGCGCAGCTCGCCGCCCGGGCGCAGGACCCTCCGCAACTCGCGCAACGCCCGGGGCTGGTCGTCCACAGTGCAGAGGACGAGGGTCGAGACCGCGACGTCGAACGTGTCGTCGGGGAACGGCAGATCCTCGGCCGGAGCGCGCAGCACCAACGCGTCGGGCCGATCGGCGCCCGCCCGCGTGTCCAACCGCCGCACCATCGCCGGCTCCGGCTCGGTCAGCGTCAGAGTCGCCACGCCCGCGCCGTAGACCCCGACGTTGAGGCCGGTTCCGGCGCCGATCTCGAGGACGTCACCCTTCGCGTCGGCCAGCAACTGCCGTCGGGCGGCGTGCAGTCCGACGTCCTCGACCCGCGACATCATCGGCTCGTAGACGCTCGCGAACACTCGGCCGCGGAGGCTCATCGCCGGGCCCGGCGGGCGTCGCTACCGATCGTCCCCTGCATCAGAGCGACGCTAGAAGAGTCGACGCGTCAAGGGATGAGGCGATCACCCCATCTTGGCGGCCGGCGTCAGTGCATCGAGGGTGCGCGCAGGTGCTCCTCGGGCAGCAGGCCGTGCTGCATCGCGAACAGGCCGGCCGCGGCCCGGGTCGACGCCTGGATCTTGGCGTAGATGTGCTCGACGTGGTTGCCCGCGGTCTTGGGCGTGATGACGAGCTGGTGCGCGATCTCCTTGTTCGACAGGCCGCGGGCGAGCAGTCGCAGCACTTGCACCTCGCGCGCGGTCAGGCCGGCCGGCCCCTCCGGGCGGCGGGCGACGCGGTGCCCGGCCGCTTTCAGGACCGCGTCCACGGCCGCCCCGTCCAGTCGTCCGGCCCGGACCTCGCCGCGCAGGTCGGCGGCCGCTTCGTCGGCCGTGCGGGCGGCCCGGTGCGGGCGGTGTTCGCGCTTGCATTGATAGGCCTCGGCGGCGCCGAGGATCCGTGCGGCCGGAGCGATCGCATTGCCGGACAGCCCACGCGGGTAGCCGCTGCCGTCGAGCCGCTCGCGATGGGCCACCGCAAGGGCTCCCACCGGCGCCAGGGCAGTCGACTGCCGCAGCATGCGTTCGGTGATGTACGGGTACATGCGCACCCGTTCCCACTCCCCGGCGCTCAACGGACCGGGCCGGTCCCAGATCGCGTTGGACACACCGAGCCGGCCCAGGCCGTGCGCGAGGCCGGCCCGGTGCAGCAGCCGCTGGTCGGCCGGGCCGAGACCCGACAGCCGCGCCGACTCGGCCGCGAGCTCGGCGACGCCACGCGCATGCCCCAGCGTGAACGGGGACTTGAGGTCGACGAAGTTCGCGACCGCGAGCAACGCCTGATCGAACTCCGGGCCGGACAGCAGCACGGTGAGCGCGGGTTCGGCGTCAATCACCGATTCCCAGGTGCGCACCTCGTCGAGGCCCCCGAGCAGAGTCTCGGCGTCGGCCACGAGCAGCGCCGCGAGTTGCGGGTCGAACTGCTTGCCGCCCTTCTTGCGCGCCAGCGCGCACGCGGCGGCCACACCCCCCACGCGGTGCGCGACCTCCACGTACTCGGCCAATTGCGCGATCCTCGACGCGATCGGCACCTCGTCCGCCCGCAGTTCACCGGGCCACCCGTGCCCGTCCCACTGCTCGTAGGCCGCGCCGATAGCCGCCGCCACCGAGTCGGGCAGCTCGAGTTGCTCGGCCAGCAGGCGGGCCAGCCGCGCGTGCTGGGCGATCATGCCGCTCAGTTCGCGGTGCCCGGACACCGCGAACTCGAGACCGACCCGGAAGCGGTGCAGCGGCGGACTGCCCGAGCCGATCAACCGGACGGCCGCGGCCGCCGCCCGCAAGCCCGTGTCGTACCTCCCGGACTTCAGGGCGATGTCGTCGCCGAACCACTTCGCCTGCTCGTGCGCGTCCGAGTGGCAACCCACGTTCACCAGCAGCGCCGTGTAGTAGACGACGGCTCGCTCGTCCTCGCCGAGACCCAACCGCTCGGCCATCCGCAATGCGATCAGGCACTGGCGCAGGACGTGCTCCATCGGCTGCCCGAAGCCGAGATCGACACCGAGCGACAGGGCGGCGACGAGTTCCGCGAGGCGGATGCGCTCGACGCCTGGGTCGTCGCCCATGGCGGTGAGAGTAGGCCTAACCGGCCCGACGCGCTGCCCGGGCGCGGACGAGGGTCGCGTTCTGCGGATCGGCTACTCGGAGCCTCCCGCGAGCTCGGGGAGGGGCCGGACGTCATGACCATCGTCGAGGGCTTCATCGCCGGCCGAGCGGCGAGTACCGAGATGAGGCGAACTACCCATGACCGGCTGATCATCCGGTCGGATAGTCGATGGCATCGCCCGATTCCCAGGAGACGCCATGTTCGTCGACCAGTTCAGCGGCAGCGAGCAGGTAGTGCTCGACGCCGCGCCCGCGGCCGTCTTCGCGCTCATCACCGACGTCGACCGGCTGCCGGAATGGAACGAGCACATCCATCACGTGATCGCCCCGGCCGGCGGGCCGCTCAGTCCGGGCAGCGAATGGGTTGTGCAGATGCGCGCGATGCACACCAGGTGGCCGAGCCGCGCCGTCGCGAGCGTCGTCGATCGCGACAACCTCCGGTTCGAGCACACCTCGCGCAGCGACGACCGGAACCCGTCGTACGTGCTGTGGACGTGGCCGGTGCGGTCCGCCGGACGCCGGACCGAACTGACCGTGACATGGGTCGGCCGTCCACGGACGTTCTGGCGACGGGCCCTGCTCGCCCGGGTCCGCGCGCCCCAGCTGCGGGACGAGGTGCGGGCGACGCTGGCCGGCCTCGGCTCGCACTTGGTCGCGGAACGCGTCGCCGATCGGTAGCCCGGCAGTGGTCGCCGTGTTTGGCCGGCCCGGTCCAGGGGGTACCGGACCAGGCAGGCGGGCGCCAGCACCGCGTCGGTCGTCAAACCTCGAGGTAGCGAAGGGACACGTCATCGTGCTCACGAATGCAGCGGTCCGCAAGGTGGTTCAGGTCGAGTACCTGCTGGCGCGGACCCCGCTCGTCCTGATCGATCGGGGACTGGCCGCGCGCTTCCTCCCGGAGGACTCGAAGGTTCGCGTGTCGGTCGAACGCAGCCTTGCCTCCCTGGACGCCGTCGCGGGCCGACTGCTCAATGATCCGGCTCCGCCACCCCGTGCGGAGGAGCCTTCGGACGGAGCACGGGCCCACGATGAGGAACCCGTCGGGGCGCCGGCCGACGAAGTCCAACGGGTAACCGAGGAATTGCTGGCCGAGCACGAGGACAAGCCGGTCGTGGGCGAACTCGCCGATCCCGACCTCGACGTCGCCGAGGTCCAAGCCCAACTTCGCGCGAAGCATCTCGTCGAGGAACAAGCGCAGCGCCGCGAGCAGGCGAGCACGACCGAGTCGCCGCCGTCGGGTGGGACCGCCACTTGACGGCTGGCCGACGGCATGGTGGCCTCAGGCCACCACGCCGACGAGGGCGTATCCGAATCGCCGGAGAGGCCAACGAGCACCACGCCCCAGCGTCCAGGGCCGACCTTCCGTTGACGCTCCGCGATCGCGCGGGCGGTCCATGGGCCGTCACCGGAAAGGGCCCGTCGAGTTCACAGATGACCTGAAGATCATCCGACCGGTCGGGGACGGAGCAGATCGGATGCTCCAGCTGGGCGGCCTCCGCGACGGCGAGCGCAGCGTCCATCGACCGAACGGGCGGGTAGCGACCTTCGCGGGGCCGTCGCGGATCTGCGACGGTGAGTACATGGCGATTACCGTTCAGCCGGTCAGCGCGGCGCTGTTCGACGATGTCCAGACGATCTTTGGGACCCGGGGTCAGGCCGCCCGCTGCCAGTGCCAGGGCTATCGGATGGGCTGGTACGCACAGCATTCCGACGATGTCCAGGGCCGTCGCGAGCTGTTGCGCGACCAGGTGATCGAGGGGCACGGACTCGTGGCCCACGTCGACGGCGAGCCGGTGGGCTGGTGCTCGCTCGCACCGCGCAGCGACTACAGCTACCTGCGTCAGACGACGTGGAAGGGGCGCAACGAGGATAGGGACGATGCGAGCATCTGGGCGGTCACCTGCTTCGTGACCCGCGCCAGCTTCCGCCGCCAGGGCGTGAGCCGCGCGCTGGCCCGCGGCACGGTCGACGTGGCCCGAGACGGTGGCGCCCGGGCCGTCGAGGCCTATCCGATGAAGCCGGCTCCGGGCAAGGACGTCGCCTGGGGCGAGCTGCACGTCGGGGCGCTCAGCGCCTTCCTCGCTGCCGGTTTCCGGGTCGTGCACGTGCCATCGCTTCGGCGCGCGGTCGTGCGTTACGACTACTAGGGCGCCATGTCAGCACGGGTGCTGGCGCGCGCTTCTCGCGCCGGCGCTCCGAGGAGACCGCTCACGGGGCCGCGGCGGCTGACCGGATCAGCGCACGCACCAGCTCGCTGGCCGGAAAGCAGTCGTTGCCGAGCACGTCGACCGTCCGCGGGGGCAGCAGCCCGTCCGCTGCCCAGGCGCGGACGACCTCGACGGGGAGGCCGGCGAGATCGGCGAACGTGCTCGCAGCGATCCAACCGTCACTGCCACCCCGGGTCCGCACCGATTGGACAGTGGTCCCGAGGCAATGGGCAAGCGTTGCGTTCGGGATGCCCGCAGCTCGTGCCCCGCCGAGCAGTGAGCGGGTGAGCCGGAACGCCGGGATGCGCTGCTCGCCCGTCGCTGAAGACTCGGCGGCGTGCGCCCGTCGCAGCGCCGTGGCCAGGACCGGCGGCACGGCCTGGGGCGGACCGGTCGGCGACGAGCGGACGCGGATCACCGGCAGTGACGGCAGGGGCCCCGAGTCGCTGCCCATAGCTCTCCGTAGGTCCCCGCTAGTTACTAGGCGTCGTCGTGTTACTAGGCGTCGTCGTGAACCGGGTCCGCCCGCCGGCGCCACCACACCAGCCCGGCGAGACCTGCGATCCCGGCGGCCAGGACCGGCAGCCCCACGACCACCCAGGCGCTCCACCCACCGTCGCCGGGTCCGGTTGCCGCGGCCGGGAGCGTCGGGCGCGTCGGCTGCGGCAGCGGAGTCGCCGGTGGATCGACGACGCCGGCGATGCGGTCGCTGTCCGCGGCGCGGATCGCCGGCGCACCTGCCACCGGGCCGAGGAACAGACTGGCCAGGCTGGTGACCCGCAGTTGGCCCGACGGGATCGTCCCGAACTTGGCGGTGGCCCGCCGGGCCACGGTCGAGTGGGGCAGAACCCGCACGATCCAGCTCGCGATCTGCTTGGTCACCTTCGCCTCACGGGCCCGGGCGTAGCGGGCGTACTCCGGCACCTCGAGCACGAGCTGGCCACTGACCGCCGCCGTGCCGTCGTTGACGACGGTCGCGACGTAGGCCACGGACGCCTTGTCCCTCACCTGTGAGACGCCGTCGGTCACGCTGATCGAGAGCCTCGTCGCGTCGGACGCCCCCGCGGCCGGGGCCGCCGAGACGAACCCGGCGACCACGACCGCGGTGACGATCCTGAGCAGCGCCACGGATCAGCTCGCTCGGCCGCGCCGGCGGCGAACACCCAGCAGGCTCAACAGGCCACCCGCCCCCAGGAGCAGTGCACCGACCAGCAACGTCTTCTCGGTGTTGCTGCCGGTGTTGGCCGTCCCACCGCCGTTGCCGCCCTGCGCCACCGACGGCACCGGATTGTCCGTGCACAGCGGGTCCGTCGAGACGCAGCTGTCGACGCCATGCGCACCCGTGGGCTGGAGGAAGTTGCCGAGCTCGTGGTCACCCTGGTCGCCGTACGCCTTCACCTTCACCTGGTAGGTGATCCGGACGGTCTGGCCGGCGCCGAGCGTGCCGGTGATCGGCAACGAGCCGCCGGACAGGTCACCAGCCGTCAACGCACGGTCGGAGGCATCCGGCCCGGAGACCAGAGTCGCGTCGTCCAGCACGCCGGCCATCCGGTCGGTGTAGTCGACCAGGTATGTGCCCTTCCCGGTGTTGTGGAACGTCAGCGTGTAGGTCAGCGTGTCCCCTGGTTCGACCTTGCTGAAGTTCCTCGGGTTCACCGTCTTGCTGACGGCCAGGTCGCCGACCGGGTTGGCGGTGCAGTCCGGCACCTGGGCGTCCGTCGGCGTGCAGTCCGGGGACGTGGGCGGCGGATCGGTCGGATTCTGCAGGAAGTTGGCCAGGATCGAGTCACCGTGGTCGGGATCGTCGATCTTGAGCGCGTATGTCACCGTCACCGATTGGCCGGCCGCGAGCGTGCCGGCGATGGCCGACCGCTTGTCGGCGCCGAAGGCCGTCGCGGTGAGCGCCGCATCGGACGATGCCGGCTGGCTGGCCACGGTCGCGTCGTCGACCGCCTGGCTGATGTCGTCGACCTTGTCGACCGCCCCGTCGGCGGTGCCCTTGTTCTGGAAGTGCAGCGTGTAGGTCAGCGTCTGGCCGGGAACGACCGGCGTGCCGCTGGCCGGATCCACCGTCTTCCACGACACGACGTCGGGCATCGGGTTGCGCGTGCACAGTGGGTTGTCCGCGGTGCAGGACGACGGCGGGTCCTCGCCCGGCCGGGTGACGAAGTTGTTCGCCTCGTCGTTGCCGCGCTGGCCCTCCGGCTTGATCGTCACCTGGTAGATCACCGTGTAGGTGGCGTCCACCGGCACCGTCCCGGTCACCTCGAACTGGTCGTTCGCGGTCGGGCTCACGGACAGGTCCGGGCTCGACGCCACCGGCGCCGAGGTGACCGTCGCGTCATCGAGGACGTCGGCGAGGTGGTCGACGTAGTCGATCGAGCCGGTCGCTGCGCCGACGTTGTGGAAGCTCAGCGTGTAGGTGAGGACGTCGCCGGCGTGCACCGTTGAGCCCGACGTCGGGTCCACTGACTTGGTTGGGACGATCTCCGGCACCGGGTTGTGGGTGCACATCGGGTCGCCGGCCGCACACTGGGCCGGCGTCGTCGTGCCGGCGGGCACCAGGAAGTTGTCCAGCCGGTTGTCGCCCCGCTGACCGTCCGGCTTGACCGTCACCTTCACCGTCACGGTGTAGGTGGTGGTGGCCGGCACCGTCCCCGTGATCTGGAAGCTGCCGTTGGTGACGGCGCCGATCGTCAGGGCCGGGTTCGAGGCCGTCGGGCCGTCGGTGATCGTGGCATCGTCGAGCACCTTCGACAGGTCGTCGGTGTAGTTGATGTCGCCCGCGCCCTGCCCGCTGTTGGCGAAGGTCAGCGTGTAGGTGAGCACCTGCCCGGCCACGACCGTCGAGCCGTCGGCCGGGTCGACCGACTTGCTCGGCGAGATCAGCGCCGCCGGCACCGAGACGGTGTCGCAGTGCGGGTCGGTGCCCTGCTTCGGGACGCAGGCCGTGTTCACCATGACGGTGCTGCCGCTGCCGGTGTAGGTCACCGAGTATGTGATCGTGACCGACTGGCCAGCGGCGAGGGCGCCCGACCAGCTCAGCTGCGAACCGGTCACCGCCGGCGTCCCGGGACGTGTTGCCGCGGCGTCGCCGTTGTAGGTCGCGTCGTCGAGGACGTCGGAGAGGTCGTCGGTCATCGACGCCGGGTTCTGCGCCGTGTAGTCCGTCCCGCCGTCGTTAGTGACGACCACGGTGTAGCTGACGGTGTCACCCGGGGCCGGCCGCGCGGTGGTGGACGCGCTCTTGTCGATCGACAGGTGCGGGATCGGGTGCACCACGCAGTTGTCGGCGACGAGGCAGTCGCCCGGCGGGTTGGTGCCCGGGGGCGCGACGTAGTTCAGCAGGTTGTGGTCGCCCTGCTGGGCGTACGGCTTGACCGTGACCGTGTAAGTGACCGTGTAGGTGGCCCCGGCCGGGATCGTCCCGGCGATCGGCAACTGGTCGTTGCTGACCGCGCCGACCGTGACGTTGGGGTTCGACGCCGCGGCCGCCGTGGTGATCGTGGCATCGTCGAGCACGCCGGCCAGATAGTCCACGTAGTCCAGGCCGCCGGCCGCAGCCCCCGTGTTCTGGATCGTGAGCGTGTAGGTGATGTCGTCACCCGAGGCGACGCTCGCACCGTCTACCGGGTTGGACGTCTTGGCCACGCTCACCTGCGGGATCTTGTGCTCGGTGCACAGCGGATCGCCGCTGACACACGCGGTCGGCGGTGTGGAACCGGTCGGGAACAGGAAGTTGACCATGTCGTTGTCGCCGCGCTGGCCGTCCGGGCCGACGGTCACCTGGTAGGTCACCGTGTAGGTCGCGCCGGCCGGCACGCCACCGGTGACGGTGAACGTCCCGTTGCTGATCGCGCTCGCCGTCAGATTGGCGTTCGACGCGACCGGCGTGCTGGTGACCGAGCCGTCGTCGAGCACCCGGGTGAGATCGTCGGTGTAGTCCGTCGCCGCCGTGCCCTGGCCGACGTTCTGGAACGTCAGCGTGTAGGTGATCACCTGCCCGGCCACGACCGTCGCGCCGTCCGCGGGGTTGCTGGACTTGCTCACCTTGAGGTCCGGGACCTGGACGACGGCGCCACACGCCGGGTCGGTTGAAGCGGCCGCGCAGTTCGACGGCGTGCCCGGGGGGGTGACGACCCGGTTGAACATCGAATGGTCACCGGCGTCCGGATCGTTGACGACCACCGTGTAGGTGATCGTCGCCGTCGCGTTCGCCGCCAGTGGCCCGGACCAGGAGATGACGTCGGTCGTCGGGTCGTACGACGCCGTCCCGGCCGAGGCCGTCAGGCTCGCCGCGTTGTAGGAGGAGTCGGTGAGCACGTCGGTGATGTCGTCGGTGAAGGTGGCCGGGTCGGACGCGAGGTAGTCCATCGTCCCGGTGTTCTGCACGGTGATCGTGTAGGTCACCGTTGTCCCGGGTTTGGCCGGATCGGGCGCGCCGGTCTTCGCGAGATGCAACATGCACTGGGCCGCCGACGGGGTGACGTTGAAGATCGCCGGGCCGCTCGAGTTGCCGGCCGGCGCGTCGGTGACGGCGCCGGCCGTGGTGACCGCGGTGGCGGTGTTGGACACCGGGACGGTCGTCAGGCAGGGCACCGGATTGATGGTGGTCTCGTAGCAGACCTGCACCGGGTCACCGATCCAGGTCGCCCGCACGCGCGATGCGTTCACCGCGGCGGTGTTGGTCACGGCGGCCAGGTTCACCTGAGCGGTCAGCTTCGCCGTGTTCCCGGTGACCGGGATCGACGAGATGTCGATGGACTGGGCGCCGCTGGCCGGGAAGGGCACGTTCGTCCAGGCCGGCAGCGCCGTGCCGTCGGCCCCGAACAGGGTAAGCGTCGCGCCGGCATAGTCCGACGCGCTCAGCCCCGGCAGTGACACCGCGCCCCAGGTGTCGATGTGACCTGGCTGCCCGTCGCAGTAGTAGACGCTGGGGTCCAGCGCCAAGGTTTGGGACGCCGACGCGCACGGCGCGCCGGTGACGGCGTTGAAGACGCTGATCTGCGCCCCGTCACCGTTGGACGCCATGCAGCCGGGGAGGTTTGAGAGGGCGCGGACCGTGTAGCTGCTCACGTCCGGCGGGTGCGTCGCGAACGCGGCGCACGGCTGGACCTTGCCGCCAACAAGGGGCCGCGCGAAGTCATAGCAGTCGACCACGGTGCCATGGCCGGTGTAGTACTTCGTCCCCACGAGGACGCCGGTGCCGAAGCCGGCGTTGGTGAGGGGCGAGAAGGCGTACGCGGTCAGGGCCCACGGGTCGGCGATGGCGTTGCCATTCGGGTCGAAGCAGGCCTGGTGGAGGATTGCGCACGCGCCCTGGAAGGCGCCCGTCGACGAGACGACCGGCATGACTTCGCTGACGAAGGTCCCCGCGGCACCAGAGAACGGGCCGGTCGGCTTCGGGAAGTTCGCACACTTGCTGTGCGTGGTGGTGTCGAAACAGGTGAGGTACGCAGTGGGAGCCGTCGGGCTGTCGTAGGTCACGTAGACGTACCGCCCGTAAGTGCCGACCTCCATGATCGAGCCATGTCCGACGGTGGTGCCGGCCACGTCGACCGCCCCGCAGGACGTCGCGGTCGGCGTCACGCACTGCAGGGAGCCGTTGTTGTCCATGTAGTAGTAGTTGCCGTCGGCCGCCGCGATCCCGTCGCCTGAAAGCGCGTACCCGGCGACCGTCGTCGTGCCGAGCTGGTTGTAACCGCAGCTCACGAGCGAGGTGAGGTCCAGGCACTGCATGCCGAACACGTCCGTGCCGGTGGCGCCGTTCTGGGTGACCGACCAGTACAGCCGGCCGCCCGCGATGAACGACCCGTTGACGTAGTCGCTCCCGAACGTGCTCACCGGTCCGGTGCCGAGTGGGGTGCCGGCAGTCGGGCTGACATAGCTCGAGTAGCCCGGCCAGCCTTGGCACACCTGGTTGGTCAAGGTCGCGCAGAAGACGACGGTCGACGACGCGTTGTGGTGGAAAACGGTGTAGATGCTGTTACCGAAGCCCTCGACCGAGTAGCCGTCCCCGCCGGGCGTGCTGAAGTTGACCGCAGCGGCACTGAAGTTCGGCGACTGGGACGCCGTCGCGCCGCTGAGCACCGTGCCGTTCACCGTGACCGTCGAGCCGGAGACGGTCCCGCTGAGGTTGGGCGGCGTCTGCAGCGAGTTCGCAACGTAGGTCTGGCCGCTGGCGATCGGATCTGTCATCCCGACGGTCGCGTCGGCGCCGGTGATGTTCTTGTAGTTCAGCGCCCACTTGATCGTGTCGCCCGGCTGCGCCGTGCCCTGCGCGCCGCTGGCCGAATTCGCTACTGAGTCGTTGCGGAGGTTGGTGCCGGTCTTGTTGAACGTCGAAGCGGCCGTCGTCCCCGCTTCGGCGGTCGCGCTCGAGAGCATCGCGGCACTGGTCAGAGCGGCGACGAGGGCAAGAACGCTGCCCATAGCCGTCCAGCGCCGCGAACGCTGCAAGACGTGACGGTGGCGAGCCACGTGCCGGGGGCGGCGCGCGAACGGCGCCGAGAGATGGCGGACAGGCACGGAGGCCTCCAAATGTCGTCGAACCAGGACTTGCGATTCCCCCACACCCAGTCCCCGTGCCCAGCGGCTTCGCCGGGCTCTCTCTGGATCGAGACGAACAAAGTTTTTACGTCGCTGTCGATCTTCTCCAGTTGAGATCGCGAATTTCATCAGGCAGTTCATCAGGGGCGTAGCGTCGCTAATCCCTTGTCGGACCGCGGAAACGGCACCATACGTACGGGTATGCTCACAGCGAAATGATCAAGCATCGGCGGTCGGTGGCGAACCTTCGCATTCAGCTTGCCGTGACACTGCGTGCCCGTTTTGGTCACGGGACGTCACCACAAAGCTCGCGATGAGCGGTGCCCAAGCGCAGCGGAGGGGGAGCGGTGGGGGGCGGTGAACCACGACCGCGTCCGAGCCTTGACCCGGCGATGGCCCGGAGTGGGCACGGCCAGCCGCGGCTGGCCACTCCCCTCATCGAGCGGCCTCAGCTTCGCGACCGCCTCGACAGCGGCCGGCCACTGACGGTGCTGCGGGCCCCGCCCGGCTTCGGCAAGACGACGCTGGCCGCTCAGTGGCTGCGCGACCGCGCGGCGCCGACGAAGATCACCGCCTGGCTGCGCCCCCGGGCCACCGACGATCCCGACGTCTTCTGGTCGGCGGTCGTCGAGGCCCTGGCCCGAGCGGGCCTCTGCGTGACCGCCAGCTCGGCGCCCAGGACAGCGCTTGATCTTGCCCTGCGGCTTGACGGCCCGCCGGTGCTGCTCGTCATCGATGATCTCGACAACGTCAGCGACCCCACGGTTGACGACCACCTGGTCCAGTTGCTGCGCGAGGCGCCGCGGCTGCGTCTGCTGATCACCCTGCCCGGCGGCCGGCGGTTGCGCGCCGGCCGGGTCGTAGACCTCGACACCACCACCGTCGCTGCGGCCGATCTGCTGTTCACGGTCGAGGAGACGACGGAATTGGCTGCGGCCCTGATGGCGCCCCAGCCGGCGATCACCGCCGAAACCGTCTACCGGGAGTGCGCGGGATCGCCGGCACTGACCCGGGCCGTCCTGGTGGAGATCGCCGACCGCCGCCCGCCCGCTGGCGAGGCCGAGGTCGTCGCGATCGTGGACGAGATCGCCGGGGACTTCCTGCGGGACCGTGTCCGTCGCGAGCCCGCCGCTGCGGGGCTACTGGACTTCGCGCTGACGACGTCGGCCGCCGAGGAACTGACGGTGTCGCTCGTCGAGGCGCTCACGGAGGACCGCGCGGCGAAGTCCTACCTGGAGCACTGGGCCGGCACCGGAGCACTACTCGTCGACCGGCGCGGCGGTGAGCCGGTCTACCGCTGGCCGGCCGCTGCGCGCCGGCTCTTCGCGGCCGAACTGCACCGCCGTCAGCCGGAGCGCATCGCAGCCCTGCACGCCCGGCTCGCCGAGGCCTACCTCGATGATCACCCGGGATGGGCGATCGGACACGCCGTCCAGGCTCAGGACTGGGCGCTGGTTGTCCGCGTCGTCGATACGGGCTGGCGCGCCCTGCTCGTCGAGCATCGCGAGCGACTCTACGACGCGATCACTGCTACGCCGCCGTCGTTCCTGCGGACCAGCCGGCGCGCAACGGCGATGCGCGACGTCATGCTGCAGGTCCCCGCTTCCAGCATGCTGACGACGAACGTCCTGCCCGCAGCCCCCGAAGCTCTGGATGTGCTGAGCCGATCGGACAATGCACCGGAGCAACTCGACGTCGCGCTCGCGGTCCTGGTCGCCTTCCGCAACTGCGCTTCGGTCGAAGACGCCCGCGGCTTCGCCCTTCGCGTGCTCCATTTCGCCCGCGCGACGCGGGCCGCACATCCGGCGGCGATCGCGAAGCTGTTCCCGAGCGTCCTCGCTCAGGTCGGGGCGGCTCTGTTGGCGGCCGGCGATCGCGGGCGGGCTCTCGACCCGTACCGCGAGGCGTACCAGCGCGCAGCCGAGGGCTCCTTCGACTACGTCGCGCGCGACGCCGCCAGCAAGATCGCGTTCATCCACGGCCTCGACGGCGACCTGCGCCGCGCATCGCTGTGGTTGCAGCGCTACGAGGACGCGCCGGCCACCTCGAGCTGGCTCAGCACGTACTTCGAGCCCGCCGTCGCCACCGCCGCACTGCTGAGCGCGCTCGACCGCCTGGCGATCCGGGACGCCGTGGGCATCAGCGACCTGGTCGCGCCGCCGTTGTTCCCCGACCGACTTCACAGTCTGTACCTGTACGGGCGCGCCCTGCTCGCGCTGCACGACGGAACGACCGCCGATCTGCTCGACGAACTCGACGAACTCGACGAAGCCAGTTCGGAGCAACGTGATCTCGCGGTGGCGGGGAGGCACGACGGGGCGTTGCTCGCCGCGGCGAAGGCGGATCTGCTCCTCGCGCTCGGGCGGGGCAACCAGGCGCGCGCCGTCCTGTTCGGCGAGCACCGCGACCACCCCGCCCTGCGAGTTGGCCACGCCCGGCTCGCGCTTCTCACCGGCGACCACGCGAGCGCGCTGCGCTACGCGAACGATCCGCGGTGGGAGCGCCGCGCCGGCATGCGCAGCCGCCAGGAGCTGACGCTCATCCACGCGGTCGCGGCGCACCGATGCGGCCATCGCAGCATCGCCACGCAGGCGCTGAACCGAGTCGCCGAGGCGGCCCGGGCCACTGGAGCGCTGCGGCCCCTCGTGACGGTCCCCCGGCACGAACTGCTCCAGCTGGTCGATGATGTCCCGGCCGCCGCCGAGTTGCTCGTCGCCGAACCGGTGGCGCAGCACCCCGACGTCTTTCCCGAGAGCGTGCCGGTCGTGACCCTGAGCCAGCGCGAACAGCTCGTCCTGGAGAAGTTGGCAGCGGGGCTGACCCTGCAGCAGACCGCCGACGCCCTGGTGGTCTCGTACAACACGATCCGCACCCAACAGGCAAGCATCTACCGCAAGCTCGGCGTCGATGCCCGCGCCGACGCCGTGGCGCGGGCCCGGCAGTGGGGGTTGTTGTAGGCATTGGCCCGGCGCCAGGTCCGGCGCCGCAGTTCCTTCAGCGTCCGGCATCGGGCATTGGGGACGCGGCAGGGCTATCGACGTGGAGCCCGACGCTGCGCCACGGTCGACGTCTTCCTCGATCAAGTCCGATCGAACGGCGTGGCCGTCAACGTCGGCGGATTCGCACCCAGTTGCGGCATGGCTGCACCGACCCGCGGCGCACCCCTTCGCAGCGTGGCAGCGCATCGACGCCACAGGCAGCGTCATCGTCGTCCACGAGTTCGTTGTCCGCGTAGTCGGGCGACGAGGAACGCAGTTCGTACCCGTTGAGGAAGAGTTCGCAATCACAACAACAAGCACCGAGTTGGCGAAGGCGCGCGGCAAGCGCGGTAGCACGTGGCGCCATCGTGTCCCGATAGCGAAATGCGTGGCGGTGGCTGCCGTCGCAGGGGAATTCGTCGAGCAGGCGCGCGACGTAGCAACACAGGCACTCGTTCTCTCGTGGCCGGGTGAGCTCGCCGGCCAGTTGGCGGAGGAAACCCTCAGCCTCGTCGACGATCGGCGGCATGGATGTCA
The DNA here is from genome assembly GCA_036264855.1 of Jatrophihabitans sp. Taxonomy (GTDB): domain Bacteria; phylum Actinomycetota; class Actinomycetes; order Mycobacteriales; family Jatrophihabitantaceae; genus Jatrophihabitans. The sequence goes on from DATAQD010000159.1 coordinate 16,609, forward strand.
TGGCCCGAGGCTAATGATGGTTACCGACAGTTTCCGGCTCCGTCCACAGCCCGAAACGACGCCCTCGGTGTTGAACGGACAACAGCTGGGCGGAGGGCGAGGGATTCGAACCCTCGGTCGGGGATCACCCGACAGCGGTTTTCAAGACCGCCGCACTCGGCCACTATGCGAGCCCTCCAGATGGTGCAGCGCCCGACTTTACTGGCCGCGTGGTGACCGTAGTTGACCGTCATGCACCGCTGCTGCTCCTCGTGTAGGGCACGACGGCACAGGCTGGTCAACACGGACTGTGATGCCTGCTGTTCGGTCTCAGGCGCGCGTCCTCCATCACGACGACGTCAAGCTAGCCATCGCGTAATCGATCTCGATCGGCCAGCCGACCCCTCCAGTTTCCTGAAAGCGAGCGGGGCTCCGGTGGAAGCTGAACGACAGCGGCGGCTGCCGGGCAAAGCGATGCGGCAGCTGCCGCCCCGGGCGACCTGTCACCGACCCCACCCCCTGAGGACGTCGACGTCGATCAGTAACCGCCGGTCACCTTGCGTGACCGTGTGTT
>DATAQD010000185.1:0-5011 GCA_036264855.1 Jatrophihabitans sp.
CGGGACCGAAGCAACGGAGAAACAGGAGCGACGGACGGCCACACGATCACGATCGGCGGGCAGACCTATGCCAAGGGCCTCGGGGCGCACGCTCCGAGCGAGGTCGATGTGTACGTCGGCGGGCAGTGCTCCTCGTTCAGCAGCGAGGTCGGGCTGGACGACGAGGTCGGCAACAACGGTTCCGTCGACTTCCAGGTGTGGGCGGACGGCACCAAGGTCGCCGACAGCGGGATCGTGCAGGGCACCGACTCCGCGAAGAGCCTCACGGCCGACCTGACCGGCGCGAGCTTCGTGCGGCTGGTGATCACGGACGGAGGTAATGGCAACACCTACGACCACTCCGACTGGGCCGCGGCCCAGGTCACCTGCAGCTGACCGGCCGGCGCACGCCAGCGATCACCACCGCTGTCGGCATCGACGCCGACACCGGTGGTGCTCGGGCTGAATCACCGGCTGTACAAGCGTTTCACGGAAGTCGAACGTCCGTCACGTACGCGAAACGCACCGGTGCGAACGTCGATCCATGCGAACCGCACCGACCCCGCTCTGCGTCCGAGAGATCACCAGCGGTCAGCCCGCTGACCCGCGGCCCACCGAGAACGACGAACTCGCCGAGCTGGTCCGGCAGCCCTGGATCTTGCGCGTCGGACGAACGCCGCTCATGGTGCGGCCGAGCTCCGCGCATGATCTTGCCGCCGTGGCCCAGATGCACGGCCGCTGCTCGGCCCGCGCCTTGCTCGACCGTTACCGATACGGCGGCCGCCCGCCCGCGGTGGCGGCGCTCGACCACGCGCTCCGTGGGCGGTTCAGCATCGTCGCCGTGACCGCCGAGGGCGACGTCGTCGCTACCGGCGCGCTGACCCGCGACCGTGCGCACAACAACTTCTGCACCGAGGTCGGTCTGCTCGTCGAGGACCGATGGCAGCGGCTGGGGATCGGCACCGAACTGATCACGCATCTCGCCGGCGTGGCGCAGGTGGCCGGCTTCCACGAGTTGATCGCCTACCCGGCAACGGCGGTCGCCGCCGCCCAACGGCTGATGATCGACGTCGGCCGGACCCGGATGGTGCCCGACGTCGACGTTCATCTGCACACGTACCTGCCCGAGTCGGCGACGCTCGGTCTCGGATCGGTGCGTCAGCGGCTGGCCGGCTGACCGGACGGCCCGGCATCGCCGGGCGCGACCTCGGCCCACGGCACGGTGAGTTCGCCGTGCCGCGCTCGGGCCGTGTCGACCCGCCACCCTGCCGCGACAAGGCCCGCGCACGCAGCAATCCAGCGTTGACGGGCGCCGAACGCCGATACCGGGGCCGCGGCATCCCAGGCGGCGTCGAACGCCCGCAGCAGCGCGTGGATCGGCTCGCCGGCAACGTTGCGATGGATCAGCGCCTTGGGCAGGCGTTGCGCCAGGTCGCTGGGCCGTTCGATCGACTCGACGCGGCACGAGAACGTGAGCGAGACCGGCCCGGCCCGATCGAGCAGTACCCAGCAGCCCCGGCGGCCGAGCTCGTCGCACGTGCCTTCGACGAGGATGCCTCCGGGGGCGAGACCGGCGCACATGGTTGCCCACGCCGCCGCGGCAGTGGCTTCGTTGTACTGGCGCAGGACGTTGGCCGCTCGCACGAGTACCGGACGATGTCCGGCCAACTCGAAGCCGCCGCGCTCGAAGGTCAGCCGCGGCGGTTCGGCGGCGGGTAGTGCGGCGAGGACCCGGGCCGGGTCGATCTCGAGGCCGACGACGCGCACGTCTGGACGAACGACGGCCAATCGGTGCGCCAGCTCGATGGCGGTCACCGGCGTGGCGCCGAAGCCCAGGTCGATCACGAGGGGATCGGGAGCGCCGCGCAACACCGCAGCGCTCACCGTGGTGATCCAGTTGTCCAGCCGGCGCAATCGGTTGGGGTTGGTCGTGCCGCGCGTGGGCAGGCCGAGGGCACGGGCGCGTCCGGCGGCGAGGCGCGCATGGGGGCGGCGCGGCTGGTGCGGGTCGGCCACGACGATCAAGTTAGATGAGTCGCATGTCGCTCCCGCCGCCGCCCGGGCAACCACAGCCGCCCTACGGTCAGCCGGGCTACAGTCAGCCGGGGCATGGCCAGGGCCTCTACGGTCAGCCGGGCTACGGTCAGCCGGGCTACGGTCAGCCGGGCTACGGCCAGCCGGGGCATGGCCAGGGCCTCTACGGCCAGCCGGGCTACGGCCAGCCGGGTTACGGCCAGCCGGGTTACGGCCAGCCGGGTTACGGCCAGCCGGGCTACGGCCAGGGGCCCTACGGTCAGGCGGCCTATGGACAGGCCGCCTACAGCTACCCCGACCCGGGTTACCCGGGATACGGCTACCCGGGCGGGGGGTACCCGCAGCCGGCGCCGACCAAGCTCTCCGCGCCGCTCACCGGCTGGCTCTTGCTCGGGTCGGCCGCACTGACCGGTGCGGGTTGCGTGACGCCGTGGGTGCGGATCCACTTCGGGAGCCTGGCGCGGGATGTCGACGGCACCGCCGGCGACGGAAAGCTCACCCTCGTGTGCGCCGTCGCCGTGGCCGTCACCGGTGTGGTGATCGGCCTGCGCCAAGGTCGTCTGTGGGCGTCAATCGTGGCCCTGGTGTTCGCCGCGTTCACGGTGCTGATCGGCCTGACCGACCTCGGCAGCCTCAACCAGCTCTACGGACCGGCCGGCGGGCTGCCCTCCGAGGTGTTCTCGATCGGCTTCGGACTGTGGCTCGTCATCGTGGGCGGTCTCGCCGGAATCGTGCTGTCGATCATGGCGCTGGTGAAGCGAGGCTCGCGCGGCCCCGGACACTGATCAGGTGCGCGCAACCTTGTAAGGCGCGGCCTGCGCGAGCGGCTTCACCACGAGCAGGTCGACGTTGACGTGCGCGGGACGGGTGACGACGAAGGCGATGCAGTCGGCGATGTCGTCCGCGGTCAGCGGTTCGTCGACGCCGGCATAGACCTTGTCGGCGGCGGCCGCGTCGCCACGCATCCGCACCAGTGAGAACTCCTCGGTGTGCACCATGCCCGGCGCAACCTCGGTGACCCGGACCGGTCGCCCGTTCAGCTCGAGACGCAGCGTCTCGACGAGGGCCGTCGCGCCGTGCTTGGCCGCCGTGTACCCGGCGCCGCCCTCGTAGACGAGATGCCCGGCGATCGAGCCGGTCACGACGACATGCCCGCCCGCTCCGCGTTCCAGCGCCGGAAGCAGCGCCTGCGTAACCCGCAAGACGCCGAGGACGTTCGTCTCGTACATCTGTTGCCAGTCCGCCGGGTCGGCCCGTTCGATCGGTTCGGTGCCGATCGCACCGCCGGCGTTGTTCACGAGGACCGCGACATCGTCGAGTTCCGCCGCCAGCCCGGCCACCGATTCGGCGGACGTGACGTCGAGGGTGACCGCGCGAATTCCCGGCACCGCAGCAGCCAACTCGTCCAGCCGATCCCGGCGCCGGGCCGCCGCAACCACGTCGTACCCTTCGATCACGAGCCGCCGGGCGGTGGCCGCCCCGATCCCGCTGCTGGCGCCGGTGACGACCGCTGTCCCACGTGACATACCCCCAATTGTCCGGTACCGGTTGATCGGCTCGGCAACCAGGGCATGAATCGCGAAGAAGCGGTGTTAGCGCTCCAGACACGCGTCGAGAGGAGAGCTGTGCAGTCGATCAATCGCGCCCTGCGGCGCGTCGCCATGCTCAGCGTCCACACGTCGCCGCTCGACGCGCCCGGTGGTGGCGACGCGGGCGGCATGAACGTCTACATCGTCGAGACGGCCAAACAACTCGCCGAGCGCGGCGTCGAGGTCGAGATCTTCACGCGGGCCACCTCCAGCGACCAACCGGCCGTAGTCACCCTGTGCCCGCGCGTGCACGTACGGCACGTCACCGCCGGCCCGTTCGAGGGCCTGGCCAAGAACGACCTGCCCGCGCAACTGTGCGCGTTCACCGCCGGCGTCATGCGCGCCGAGGTCCACCACGAACCCGGCTGGTACGACGTCATCCACTCCCACTACTGGCTGTCCGGGCACGTCGGCTGGCTGGCCCGCGAGCGCTGGGGTGTGCCCCTGGTCCACTCGGCCCACACTCTCGCGAAGGTGAAGAACGCGCTGCTGGCCGAAGGCGACGATCCCGAGCCGAAGTCGCGCGTCATCGGCGAGGAGCAGGTCGTGGCCGAGGCGGATCGGCTGATCGCGTCCACCGCTGACGAAGCCGATCAGCTGATCGATCTCTACGGCGCCGACCCGGACGCCGTCCGCACGGTTGCCCCGGGCGTGGACCTCGACCTCTTCACCCCGGGCTCCTCGGCGGCGGCGCGGCGCCGCCTGGGTCTCCGCGAGGACGCCCTGAACCTGCTGTTCGTCGGCCGGATCCAGCCGCTCAAGGCGCCGGACGTCCTGCTCCACGCCGCGGCGATTCTCGAACAAGATCCCGAGCTGGCCGGACGGCTGCAGGTCGTGGTGCTGGGCGCACCGAGCGGCTCGGGCCTGGTGCACCCGCGGCACCTCGAATCGCTGTGCGCCGAACTCGGTCTGGCCGAGGTCGTGCAGTTCCGGCCGCCGGTGGCTCGCGAGGTCGTGGCCGACTACTACCGCGCCGCGGATCTCACCGTCGTCCCCAGCCACAACGAGTCGTTCGGGCTCGTCGCCCTGGAGTCCCAGGCGTGCGGCACGCCGGTCGTCGCCGCTGCCGTCGGCGGCCTACCCACTGCGGTCGCTGACGACGTCTCGGGCGTGCTCGTCGACGGGCACGTTCCGCAGCAGTGGGCGAAGGTGCTCGCGGACCTGCTGCGGACGCCGTCGGCGCTCAACCGGTTGAGCCGGGGCGCTCGGAGGCACGCCGAACGCTTCTCGTGGGACCGCACGGCCGAGGGCCTGCTCGTCGCCTACAGCGAAGCCGTCGACGAGATCAGCGCCATCCGGGACGTCGCCGCCGCCGGGTGATCGTCGCTACCGGCGTAGCGTCGAGCGGGCGCCCACGGGGCGCAGCAAACCGGCGAAGGGGGCAGGCGTGGGCGCCGCCGAGACCATCG
>DATAQD010000189.1:0-14453 GCA_036264855.1 Jatrophihabitans sp.
CCGGTCGGAGCCTGGACGTCGACCATGTCGCCCGGCCGCACGCCGCGGACGAGCCAGCCCGAGACGGCGCCGCCGACAACCTCGCGCACGCCGATCCGCGGGGCCCGGCCGACGGGGGCACAGATCGAGTAGGAGCGCCGCTCGTCGCCCCGGCGGACGGTCATCGACTGGCCGGGCGCGAAGGCGAACGTCGTCCTCAGCTCGTCGGGGACGTCGAACGTGACGGCGGCGGAGTCGTCGGTGAGCGGCTCGACCGCGGCGACCCGCAGCGCGAAGAAATCCGTCCTCATATCGGTTTCACGGCCTCGAACGGCTCGCGACAGTCCTCGCACCGGTGCAGCGCCTTGCAGGCCGTGGCACCGAATGCGGCGGTCCGGCTCGTGCGCCGCGAACCGCACCGCGGGCAGGGCACCGTCGCCGGACGGCCGAGGGTGAGCGGGATCGGCCCGCCGCGGTGCGCGGCACCGGATGGCGGGGCGATGCCCGCGGCGGTCAACTTGGCGCGTCCTTCCGCGGTGATCCAGTCGCTGCTCCAGGCGGGCGCCAGCTGAGTGCGGATCTGGACATCGCGGAAACCCGCCCGCTGGAGTCGGTGCCGCAGATCGTGGCTTATCTCGTGCATCGCCGGGCAGCCCGAGTAGGTCGGCGTGATGGTCGCGACGACGGTGTCGCCGTCTTCGCGGACGTCGCGCAGGATGCCGAGATCGGCCAGGGTCAGCGTCGGCAGTTCCGGGTCGGGGGTCCTGGCGGCGACCGTCCACGCGCTGACGCCCGGCCCGGCTGGGCTCGTTCGGCCGGCCGAGCCCGATACCTCCGGTTCGCCCGCGGGCTCGTTCACCATGACGCGTCCGGATGAGCGCGGGCGATGCTCTGCAATTCGGCCAGCACGTATCCCAGCGCCTCGGTGTGGACGCCGTCGCGCCCGGTGCGCCCGCTCACGCCGGCCAGCGGCGCGGCGTCGGGCCGGTCCAGCCCGGCCGCGGCCAGGACGGTGTCCAGCACCGCGTCGACGTCGCGCCGGTCGAGGACGGCCGCGACCGAGGGCAGGGCCGTCTCGACCGGGTGCCGGCGGAACAGTTCGTCGACGAGCGGCCACATGGCGTGCAGTGCGGCTTGCATGCGCTGCTTGGACAACGCGGTGCCATCGCCCAGGCGCACGACCCACTGGGCGGCGTAGTCGCGGTGGTAGGTGAGCTCCTTGACCGCCTTGCCGGCGATCCCCGCCAGGACAGGGTCACGCGAGGTGCCCAGCTGTTCGAACAGGGCCAGGCGCCACGTCGAGAAGATCAGCAGGCGGCCGACGAGCTCGGCGAAGTCGCGGTCGATCGCCTCGACGAGGCGGACGTTGCGGAACTGCGGCTCTTCGCGGAAGTACGCGAGCTCGTCCTCGGTCCGTCCGTCGATCGTGCCGGCGCGGGCGAGCAACATCCGGGCCTGACCCAAGAGGTCGAGCGCGACGTTGGCGATCGCGGTCTCTTCCTCCAGTTCGGGCAGTCGGGTCATCCATTGCTGGAGGCGGTGCGAGTAGATCAGCGCGTCGTCGCCGAGCATCAGGCAGTAGGTGGCGAGCGCGGGTGCGTCCACGCCGTCGGGCACCGCGGGGTCCACGCCCTCGAGCGGATCGGTGAAGCCGGTGCCGAACGCCCAGCGGTGGTCCTCGCCGTGCTCGTCGGCCAGCCCGTCGTAGGGGCTTGCGCTGTCGTAGCTCATCGGTCCTCCGTCCGGCCGTTCGCTTGGCTCGAGGCCTTCGTCGGCCCGGTCCGCTCCGTCGTCGCGGACCGGGCTTGCTGGCTCTTCGCGCGAGCGCTCATCACATGTGGGGGACGTCGTCGGGGATGTCGTAGAAGGTGGGGTGCCGGTATACCTTGTCGCCGGCGGGAGCGAAGAACGGGTCCTTCTCGTCCGGGCTGGATGCGGTGATGTCCGCCGCGGGGACCACCCAGATGCTCACGCCCTCGTTGCGGCGGGTGTACAGGTCACGGGCGTGGTGCAGCGCCATCTGCGGATCGGCCGCATGCAGGGAGCCGACGTGGACGTGGTTGAGCCCCCGTTTCCCCCGCAAGAACACCTCGTAGAGCGGCCAGTCACTCATCGCTGAACCTCGCTTTGCACCTTTGAGCTCCCCTGATCGGGACGATTTGGGGAGCTGAAAGGTGCAAAGCCGGAGTGTTTGGTGGCGTGGGCGGTGGCCGCCTCACGGACCCAGGCTCCCTCGTCGTGCGCGGCCTTGCGGTGCGCCAGCCGCTGCGCGTTGCACGGTCCGTTGCCCTTGATCACCTGGGTCAACTCGTCCCAGTCGACGGCGCCGAAGTCGTAGCGACCACGCTCGGGGTTCCAGCGCAGGTCGGGGTCGGGCAGCGTGACGCCGAGCTTGCTGGCCTGCGGAACGGTCATGTCGACGAAGCGCTGCCGCAGCTCGTCGTTGGTGTGGCGCTTGATGCCCCAGGCCATCGACCGCTCGGTATTCGGCGACTGGTCGTCGGGCGGCCCGAACATCATCAGCGACGGCCACCAGAACCGGTTCGTCGCGTCCTGCACCATCTGACGCTGGGCCTCGGTGCCACGCATCATCGTCATCAGCAGCTCATAGCCCTGCCGCTGGTGGAACGACTCCTCCTTGCAGATGCGCACCATCGCCCGCGCATATGCCCCGTAGGACGACCGGCACAGCGGCACCTGGTTGCAGATCGCCGCCCCGTCGACGAGCCAGCCGATCACCCCGACGTCGGCGTAGGACAGGGTCGGGTAGTTGAAGATCGACGAGTACTTCTGCCGGCCGGTGATCAGCTTGTCGGTCAGGTCGGCGCGATCGGCCCCGAGCGTCTCGGCCGCCGAATACAGGTACATCCCGTGGCCGGCCTCGTCCTGCACCTTCGCGATCAGGATCGCCTTGCGCCGCAACGACGGTGCCCGCGTGATCCAGTTGCCTTCGGGCTGCATGCCGATGATCTCCGAATGCGCGTGCTGCGCGATCTGGCGGATCATCGTGTTTCGATAGGCCTCGGGCATCCAGTCCCGCGGCTCGATGCGCCGCTCGTGCCCGATCGTCTCGGTGAAGTGCGCTTCGAGTTCCCGTGTCCCGGTCATGCCTGCGGCCATTCGCGAGCAACCATGGTGAGGACGTCGTACTGCGCGGCCACCGAACCGTCCTGCTTGGTGACCTCGGCGTCCCAGCGGACCTCACCGTGCGCGCTGTCGCCGCGCGGTGTGATGGCCTTGCAGGTCAGCGTGACCGTCAGTTCGTCACCCGGATAGACGGGGGTGAGGAAGCGCAGGTCGTCGATGCCGTAGTTCGCCAGTACCGGGCCCGGATCCGGGTCGACGAACAACCCGGCCGCCAAGGACACGACGAGATATCCGTGGGCCACGATGCCGTCGAAGAACGGGTTGGCCGCGGCCGCTGCGGCATCGGTGTGCGCGTAGAAGGTGTCGCCGGTGAACTCCGCGAAGTGCGCGACGTCCTCGGCGGTGACCGGGCGCGGCCCCGCGGTCAGCGAGTCCCCGACCTTCAGCTCGGCGAGCGACTTGCGGAACGGGTGCACGCCGTCATCGGTACGCGCCGCGCCGCGCACCCACCGTCCGGTGATCGCTCCCAGTACGCGCGGGCTGGCCTGGATCGCGGTGCGCTGCATGTGGTGCGTGACCCCGCGGATGCCGCCCAGCTCCTCGCCACCGCCGGCGCGTCCAGGACCGCCGTGCACGAGCATCGGCAACGGCGACCCGTGCCCGGTCGACTCCGGCGCGTCGTCGCGGTCGAGCACCAGCAGCCGGCCGTGCCAGGGCGCAACGCCGAGCACGACGGTCCGCGCGAAGCCGGCGTCGTTGGTGACGATGGAACCGGCCAGGCTGCCCTGCCCGCGCGCCGCCAACTCGACGGCGTGCTCGGCGTCCCGATAACCGAGCAGGGTGCTGACCGGTCCGAACGCCTCCACCTCATGCGGCTCCGCGCGGTCAGCGTCCTCGCAGCGGATGAGCACGGGTGAGATGAACGCGCCCCGCTCGGCGTCCGCCCCGACGACATCGACCCGATCGGGGTCCCCGAAGACGGCCGTGCCCACCGACAGCAACGACTTGAGTGAGCGACGGACCTCTTCGCGCTGGTCACGGCTGGCGAGGGCGCCCATCCGCACGGACTCGTCGGCCGGATCGCCTATCGTCACCCGGGCGAGCCGTGCGGCCGCCGCGTCGGCGACGGCGTCGACGAGGCCGACCGGGACCAGTGCGCGGCGGATCGCGGTGCACTTCTGCCCGGCCTTGACGGTCATCTCGGAGACGAGCTGCTTGACGTAGAGATCGAACTCCGGCGTGTCCGGACCGGCATCCGGGCCGAGGATGGAGCAGTTCAACGAGTCCGCCTCGGCGTTGAACCGCACCGATCGTCCGACGATCGTGGGCTGCGTGCGCAGCCGCTGGGCGGTGGACGCCGAGCCGGTGAACGAGACGAGGTCCTGGTCGGTCAAGTGGTCGAAAAGATCACCGACGCTGCCGCACACGAGTTGCAACGTGCCGTCGGGCAGCAGCCCGGACTCGACGGCCAGCTCGACGAGCCGGTGGGTCAGGAAGGCCGTTGCCGTGGCGGGCTTGACGATGGTCGGGACGCCGGCCAGGAAGGCGGGCGCGAACTTCTCCAGCGGCCCCCAGACCGGGAAGTTGAAGGCATTCACCTGGACGGCCGCTCCGCGCAGCGGCGTCAAGATGTGCTGACCGAGGAACTGGCCGCCGCGCCCCAGCGGCTCGGCCGGGCCCTCGACGATCACGGTGTCGGCGGGGAGTTCTCGCTTGCCCTTGCTGGCGTAGGCCAGCAGCACGCCGATGCCGCCGTCGACGTCGAACTTGGAATCGCCGAGTGTGGCGCCGGTGCGGGCCGAGACGGCATAGAGGCCCGCGCGCTGCTCGCGCAGGTACAGCGCCAACGACTTCAGGATTGCCGCGCGCTGGTGGAAGTTCAGGTCGCGCAGCGCCGATCCTCCGACCGTGCGCGCGTAGGACAGCGCACCGGCCATGTCGATGCCCTCGCTCGAGACGGTGTCGATCGGCTCGCCGCTGACGGCGTCGAACATGGGCGCGCCGTCCCCGGTCGGCTCAACCCACGATCCCTGGACGTAACTGCGCAGCGCCATGTGTTCCACTCCAACCCCGATTTACCGACCGATCGGTCAGTTATCCATGCTAGCGTCTCCGTGTGCCGAATGACCAGACCGATGGGGTGAGTTCGATGATGGCCGCGGATCGCGCCTCGGCGGCTCTGGGCATCGTCCTCGTCGAGCACGGGCTCGGCTGGGCGCGAACCCGGATGAGAATCGGCGCGGACATGGTCAACGGCCACGACATCGCCCACGGCGGGCTGATCTTCAGCCTCGCCGACACCGCGTTTGCGTGCGCCTGCAACAGCTGGGGACCGGCGACCGTCGCCGCCGGCGCCGAGATCGCGTTCCTCGGCCCCGGGCGGCTCGGGGACGTGCTCGAGGCCCACGCCCAGATGCGGACCCGGACCGGGCGGCACGGGATCTACGACGTCACCGTGCGCCGCGGGGACGAGGTCATCGCCGAATTCCGCGGGCGAAGTACCGAGCTGCGGGGGTGAGCGCGGCACCCGGAACAAGCGAACCGACCGTCGAGGCGCGCCGCCGCGGTCGGCCGGGGCTCGACCGCGCGGCCGTCCTGGACGGCAGCGTTGAGGTGTTCAACGAACGCGGCTTCGACGGCACGAGCATGGAGGACCTCGCGCGGCGGCTCGGCATCAGCAAGTCGGCCATCTACCACCACGTCACCAGCAAGGACGCGCTGCTCGGCCTGGCGCTCGACCACGCGCTGTCCGCCCTCGAGGACGTCGCCCGGGACGTGAGCACGATGCCGGGCTCGGCCGTCGACCGGTTGGAACTCCTCGTCCGGCACAGCGTCGCGGTGCTCGTGGAGCGCCTGCCCTACGTCACCCTGTTGTTGCGGGTCCGCGGTAACAGCGTGATCGAGAGCCAGGCTCTGGCCCGGCGCCGCCGCCTCGACCAGCAGGCCGCCAGCTTGGTGCGGCAGGCGGTAGACGACGGCGACCTGCGTCCCGACGTCGATCCGGCGGTCACCGCTCGGCTGCTGTTCGGCATGGTCAACTCGCTGACCGAATGGCTGCACCCGGGCAGCGGGCACGGGATCGACGAGCTGGCCGACGCGGTCAGCAACGCGGCCTTCGACGGCCTGCGCGCCCCGCGCTGACGCCCGGCCAGGCACCACGACGCACGGACAACTCGCCGGGATCACGTGGGGCGCTCGTCGACGATGCGGCGCATCTTGCCCATCGAACGCTCCACGCCGTCGGGGTCGACGACGTCGACCGCAACCGACACCCCGATCGTCGTCTTGATGAGCCGGCCCAGCTCCTGCCCGCCCGTTTCGGCATCCGCGGCGGACGCGTCCTTGCGCCGCTCCACTCGCACGGTCATCTTGTCCAATCGGCCCGAACGCGAGAGCACGCATTGGAAGTGCGGCGACAGCGCCGGAACTCGCAGGATCAGCTCCTCGATCTGGGTCGGGAACAGATTCACGCCGCGGAGGATGATCATGTCGTCGGAGCGACCGGTGATCTTCTCCATCCGGCGCATGGTCCGGGCGGTCCCCGGTAGCAGCCGGGTCAGATCGCGGGTGCGGTAACGGATCACCGGCATCGCCTGCTTGGTCAGGGACGTGAACACGAGCTCGCCCGCCCACCCGTCCGGCAGCACTTCGTCCGTCACCGGGTCGATGATCTCCGGATAAAAGTGGTCCTCCCAGATGTGCAGGCCGTCCTTCGTCTCGACGCACTCGTTGGCGACGCCCGGACCCATCACCTCCGACAGCCCGTAGATGTCGACGGCGTGCATGTCAAGCCGTTCTTCCATCTCGTTCCGCATGTCGTTCGTCCACGGCTCGGCGCCGAAGATGCCCACCGCCAGTGACGTGGCGCGCGGGTCGACTCCTTGCCGCTCCATCTCGTCGACGATTGCGAGCATGTACGACGGGGTCACCATGATCACGTCTGGCTCGAAGTCGCGGATCAGCATCACCTGGCGCTCGGTCATCCCGCCCGACACCGGGATCACCGTGCACCCGAGCACCTCGGCGCCGTAGTGGGCGCCCAGCCCGCCGGTGAACAGCCCGTACCCGTACGCGACGTGCACCTTGTCGCCCGGGCGGCCGCCGGAGGCCCGGATGGACCGCGCCATAACCGTGGACCAGGTGCGGATGTCGTCGGCGGTGTAACCGACGACGGTCGGGCGGCCGGTCGTCCCGCTCGACGCGTGCACCCGCGAGACCCGGGACTGGGGCACCGCGAACATGCCGAAGGGATAGTTGTTGCGCAGGTCGGCCTTGGTGGTGAACGGGAACCGGGCGAGGTCGGCGAGTTCCCGCACGTCCGACGGGTGGGCGCCCACGGCGTCGAACGCGCCCCGGTAGTGCGGCACGTTGGCGTAGGCATGACCCACCGACCACTGCAGCCGTTCCAGCTGGAGCGCCCGCAGCTCGTCCACCGACGCGCGCTCGATCGGGTCGAGCGTCTCCGGTGGCGGGACCCGATCCTGCATGCCCGTCATCCTGCCGCTCCTCCCCCGACTTTGACCCGGTCAGCGTCGCCCGGCCCCCGCGCGAGCGGCGCCGACGGGGTCAACCGTTCAGACGCGGGCCAGCTCGGCGTCGATGGCCCCGATGATCTCGTCGGCCAGCGGCGTGACCTGCGGGCGGAAGCGGTGGCTCACCGCGCCGTCCGCGCCGACCAGGAACTTCTCGAAGTTCCACTGAACATCACCGGCCACCCCCGCTGAATCCGGCGTTTGGACCAGCACCTCGTAGAGCGGATGCCGCTCCGGCCCGTTGACGTCGATCTTGGCGAACAGCGGGAATGTCACGCCGTAGGTGACCGAGCAGAACTGCATGATCTCGCTCGGGGTACCCGGCTCCTGCCCCATGAACTGGTTGCACGGGAAGCCAAGGACGGTCAGGCCGCGGGGCGCGTACTCCTCGTGGAGCTCCTGCAGGGTCTCGTATTGCGGAGTCAGGCCGCACTTGGACGCGACGTTGACGATGAGCATCGGTCCGCCTGCGTACTCGTGCAGCGTGGTGTATTCGCCGGCGAGGGTCTGTACGGAAATGTCGTAGAGGGTCAAGGGTGGTCCTTCGGCTGAGGGGTTTCTGCCTCCAGCGTGCCACCCCGCCCCGGCGCCCAACGCCGCAGAGTGCCAACCGCCGATCAACCCGCCGCGCCGCTATCGTCGGTCCATGTCCGACCGCCGTCATCTGCCCGGCGTCAGCCTCATCCGGCGACGCCCGCGGGGGAAGGTCGAACCCGCCGCGACGCCGGATGCCCCGGACGCGCCCATCGCCTCCGGGCTCGTCGACAGCGCCGTCTACTGCGGCGGGCGTCGAGAGTGCTCGCCGGCCACGCTGGCCGACACCTTCGCGGCCCTGCGCGACCAACCCGACGGCATGGCCTGGATCGGCCTGTACCGCCCGGACGCCTCCGAGCTCGCCGAGCTCGCCGCCGAGTTCGACCTGCACGAGCTGGCCGTCGAGGACGCGATCACCGCGCATCAGCGCCCGAAACTCGAGCGCTACGGCCACACGCTGTTCGTGGTGCTGCGGGCCGCCCGCTACCTCGATGACGTCGAGCAGGTGGAGTTCGGCGAGCTGCACGTGTTCATCGGCCGGGACTTCGTCATCACGGTCCGGCACGCCGAATCGCCGAACCTCGCCGTCGTGCGGCGCCGCCTGGAGCACGACCCCGAACTGCTGGCCCGCGGCCCGGAAGCTGTCCTGTACGCGATCCTCGACGCGGTCGTCGACGGCTACCTCCCCGTCGTCGCCGGGCTCGAGAACGACATCGACGAGATCGAGACCGAGGTGTTCGACGGTGACCCACGGGTGTCGCGGCGCATTTACGAGCTGTCGCGCGAGGTCGTGGACTTCCAGCGGGCCGCCCACCCGCTCGGCACCATGCTCGACGCTCTGGCCGGCGGCTTCGACAAGTACGACGTGGACGAGGAGCTGCGCCGCTCCCTGCGCGACGTCGCCGACCACGTCACGCAGGTCAACGAGCGGATCGACAGCTTCCGGGCACTGCTGCGCGACATCCTCTCGGTGAACTCGATCCTCGTGGCGCAGAAGCAGAACGAGGAGATGACGGCCCTGAGCCGCACGAGCAATCTGCAGAACGACGAGGTCAAGAAGATCTCGGCTTGGGCCGCCATCGGGTTCGCGCCCACCCTCGTCGGGACGATCTACGGGATGAACTTCCGGGACATGCCGGAGCTGGACTGGGCGTTCGGCTACCCACTTGCGGTGGCGCTGATGGGCCTGATCAGTCTCGTCCTCTACCTCGTGTTCAAACGCCGGGGCTGGATCTGATGCCAACTCTAGTTGGCGACCTGCCAACAGCCTGCTAGCGTCGGCCGGGTGGCGCGAGAAGGGGTGGACCCGGGCGTCGTCGCCGAGCCCGCCCCCGTCCGCAACCCCGCCCCCGTCCGCAACCCCGCCCCCGTTCGCAACTCCGCCCTCGGCCGCGGGCCGGCCGAGTTCGACGCCCGGCCCTACCTCGACGGCATCGGCGCCCTGCTCGCCGGACCGGCCAACGTGATCATGCAGCTGGCCCTTGCGCCCGTCGGCTACGGCGTGGTCGAGAGCAAGGTCGACAGCGGCAAGGTCACCGAGCATCCGATCAAGCGGTTCCGCACCACGTTCACGTATCTCTCGGTCGCGATGCTGGGCAGCGACGCCGAGCGGGCCGCCTACCGGGACGCGGTCAACGGCGCCCACCGGTTCGTGCGCTCGGACCCGGACGGTCCGGTGAAGTACAACGCGTTCGACCGGGCCCTGCAGCTGTGGGTCGCCGCGTGCCTGTACTACGGAGCGGTCGACGTCCACACCCGCATGCACGGGCCGATGGCCGATGACGAGGCCGACGCCTTCTACCAGTACGCGGCCCGGTTCGGGACGACCTTGCAGGTGCCCGACCACATGTGGCCCGCCGACCGGGCCGCGTTCGCGCGGTACTGGCAGGACGCCGTCGCCCGAGTCTCGATCGACCCGACGATCCGCGGCTACCTCGACGACCTCGTCCGTCGCCGCCACATGCCGCGCCCGCTGCGCGGAAGCCCCCGATTCAACCTGTTCACCACCACCGGATTCCTGCCGCCGCGCTTCCGGGACGAGATGCACTTCGACTGGACCGAGGCCGACGAACGACGCTTCGATCAGCTCCTGCGCCGAATCGGCCGCTGGCAACGTTTCACCCCCGGCTGCCTGCGTCGGATCCCGTTCAACGTGTTCCTCTGGGACCTTCGGCTGCGGATCCGCTTCGGCCGCCGCCTCGTCTGAAGATCGCGAGCTCATCGTCGGTCGCCGCATCACCGACGCTCGCCCCCCTAGACTCCGGTCCCAGTATCGACCGCCGGGTCAGGGAGTTGTGTGAGCACCGAAGCCACGCTCAGCACCTGGCTCGACGCCGTCCTCGGACGGTCCCAGGCGCTCCTGCTCGAGGGCCCGGCCGGCATCGGCAAGACCCACATCTGGCACGAAGCCATCCGGTCCTTTTCGGCCAACGGACACCGGGTTCTGCGCGCCCAGCCGGCCCAGGCCGAGACCCGGCTGGTCGGTTCGGCGCTGATCGACCTGTGCGACCGGGTGAGTGACGACGAGATCGCTCGACTACCCGAGGTGCAGGCCGCGGCCCTGTCGACCGCGCTGCTGAGAACCAGTACCGACGCCGCCGCGAACCCGCAGGCCGTCGCCGTCGCGTTCACGACCCTGCTGCGCCGCCTGGCCGAATCGGGTCCCCTGCTCGTCTGCGTCGACGACATCCAGTGGTTGGACGCCCAGACCGCGGGCGTGATCGCCTTCGCCGCGCGACGGTTGTCCGCGTCCGGCGTCGGCCTACTCCTGACCTTGCGCACCGAGCCGGGCACGCCGGCCCCGGAACTCGTCGCCGACCTGGCCGCGGCGCTGCGCCTCAGTCGCTGGAACGTTGTCCCGATGGTGCCCACCGAACTCGAGCAGGTGGTGCGCTCACGGCTCGGCGGCGTCGTCCCCGGCGGGGTCGTCCGCAGCGCCGTGGGCTCGGCGGGGGGCAACCCGCTGTTCGCGATCGAGGTCGCCCGCGCCATGCTGCTGCGCAACCGGGACAGCGGGCTCGACGCCGTCCCGATGCCGGACTCACTCGCCGAACTGGTCGGGCGGCACGTCACCGACCTGCCCGAGCCGACGCGGATGTGCCTGGCCGCCGCATCGGCGCTGACCCGTCCGAGCGTGCGCCAGTTGCGGGCCCTCGGCGTCGCCGACAGCCTGGACGCGGCCGAACGGGCCGGCCTGATCCGCATCGACGGGCACGACGTCGCGTTCACCCATCCCCTCTACGCCGCGGCGGCGTACGACGCGCTCGCGGCCGAGGAGCGGATGCGCCTGCACGCGCAGCTCGCCGACGTGGTCCAGGGCGAGGAGGAGCGCGCTCGGCATCTCGCTCTCGGCGCGGACGCGGCCGACGAGTCGGTCGCGGGCGCCCTGGACGTCGCCCGGGACCGCGCGCTGCACCGCGGCGCCCTGGACGCCGCGCTGGACGCCTGCCAGCTCGGGCTGCTGGCCACTCCGGCCAGCAGCCCGAAGCTGACCGAACGGCGCATCCTGCTGGGCAACCTGCTCTTCCGGGCCGGGGAGACCGATCGGGGCCGCCATGAGCTCACCTCGGCCGCCGAGAGCGCCGCGGACCCACTCGACCGGGCCCGCGCTCTGCACGCGCTGGCCCGAGTGGTGAACGACACCGAGGGTCCGATCCAGGCCACCCCGCTCGAACTACAGGCGCTCATCCTCGCCGCCGACGACCTCGATCTCACGGCCGACATCCACATGGGTCTCGCCGTCTCCAATGCCGACGACTGGACGGTCGCGCTGGCACACGCGCGGACCGCCTGCGAGCTCCTGCAGCAGGTGCCCGACCCGGATCCACGACGGATCGCCGAGGCGCTGACGGCCCAGCTCGGCCCGATGTTCTACGCCGGACTCGGTGCGGACTTCGAGTCCTGCCGCCGGGCGATCGAACTGCAGGCCGGCGACCTGTCGGCGCCGGTGTCCGACCGAGCCGTGTCGGTGCTGTTCTACCTGCAGTTGTGGACCGACGATTTCGCCGGGGCGCGACAGCAGATGGACGATGTGTACCGGCGGTGCCTCGACGAGAGCGACGAGGCCTCGCGGTGCTACGTACTGGCCTGTCGGGCCCAGCTAGAGGTTCGGTCCGGACAGTGGGATGAGGCCGACCGACTCATCCAGGAGTGCATCGACCTCGCCCAGACGTCGCAGAACACCTTCTACGTCCGAATGATGTCGACCCAGCGAGCCTGGCTCGCCGCGTATCGCGGCCAGCTCGCCGCCGCCGCGGTCATCGCCGACGAGGAGGTCGAGCGCGGCGTGGCCACGGGCAATGGAGTGCTCGAGCAGCGGGGCCGCGGGCTGCGCGGATTCTGCGCGCTGGTGCGCGACGACGCCCGCGCGGCGGCCGCCGACCTCGACCGCTATGACGAGTTGTTCACCGCGAACAACGCCGCCGAACCGGCCTTGCGCCAGCTCGCCGGCGATCGCATCGAGGCGCTGGTCGCCACCGGCCGGATGGCCGACGCCGAGCGCGCCCTCGCCGAGATGCTCGGACCCGCGACGAAGCTTGACCGAACGGCGGTGCTCGCATCGGCGGCGAGGGCCGAGGCTTTGCTGCGCGCCGAGCAGGGCGACCTGCCCGCCGCGCTGGTCGCCGCGGAGCGCTCGCTGGAGCTCTACGACCGCATCGAACGCCGATTGGAGCGCGCCCGGGCGCTGCTGACCAAGGGCCAGGTGCACCGGCGGTTCAAGCAGAAGTCCCTGGCGCGGCGCGAGCTCACCGCGGCGCTGACCGCCTTCGAGCAACTCGGCGCAGAAGGTTTCGCGGCGAGAGCGCGGGCTGAGCTGGGCCGCGTCGGGCTGCGCCCCCCGGCGGCGTCGGAGCTCACCGAAACCGAGCGGCAGATCGCCAACCTGACGGCCACCGGGATGACTTCCGCCGAGATCGCCAAGACCCTCTTTCTGAGCGTGAAGACCGTCTCGTCCAACCTGACCCGCATCTACCGCAAGCTCGGTGTGCGCAACCGCGCCGAGCTGACGGCGGTTCTCGCGGGGGGCGTTGCGGACATCCCGGTCACCCAAGGCAGTTGATCGTTCCTGGAGGGAAGTTCTGCCGATTCCTCCGGTATTGCCGCGACCCTAGCCTTCTCCTCGCCGGGCTCAGGTGCGCGCGGGTCGCACCGACTTCCTGGGGAGAAAGCCATGAGCACCAAGCTCAGATCATTGCTCGCCACAGGAGCGCTCGTCGGCGCGGCGGTCGCCGTCGTCGCGGTGCCTCTTCCGGCCTCCGCGGGGGTGGGGCCGGGAGAGGATCGCCAGTTGGTCAGTCCGACCAGTTGGTGGGTCTACACCGATGCGACGGAGGCGCAGGTCAATAGCCTCGTCAGCACCAACAACGCCCGCCTGACGGACGTCAAGGTCACCTATACGGCGGGCCTGCCGAAGTTCACCGTCGCCATGGTCAAGAACACCGGTGCCTACGCGACGGCGTGGACGTGGCACTGGGGCCAGACCCCGACTGGCCTGGCGGCCTACGCCGCCGACCACAACCAGCGGCCGACGTCGGTGCAGTGCTCTCTGATCTCCGGGGCCACCCGGTGCGCCTCGGTAATGATCGCTAACACCGGCGCCAATGCCGAAGCCTGGAAGTTCTATTACGGCGGTATCGACTACATCAAGTCGAAGATCACCAGCAGCTACCGGCTGGTCAGCTTCGGCCGGATCCTGGGCACCGACCAGTGGTCCGCGGTTCTCGGGAGCAATACCGGTTCGGACAATCTCGGCTGGCAGTACTACTACGGCAAGACCGTCGCTGACCTGAACAACATCGCGCTCACGAACCACCTGCGCATCGTCGATCTCGACCGCAACCTCAGCGGCACCTACAACGCGATCATGTACTCGAATCGGGGCGGCACGCCGTGGTACACGTACTACGGATCGAGCTTGAGCACGATGGTCGCGAAGGCCAAACAGCTCGGCCAGCGCATCTTCGACGTCACGCCCTATCCGTCCGGCCCGTCCACGCTGTACGCGGTCGTCATGGTCAACGACCTCGACGCGCTGTCGACGAAGCTGGCCGGGATCCTCGGGCCCAGGGTGCCGAATGGGCGCTACGGATTCCTGCTCAAGCAGGTCGGTGGTACGCAGCAGGCCGGCCTGCAGACGGGCGTCGCCTTCGAGCCGGCGTCGGCCCTGAAGGTGCTCTACCACTACACCGCGATCGTCAGCGAGCAGGCCGGCGGGACCCACGACGCCGACCCGGTCACCTACACCTACAACGCCGCCGACTCGACCAACGGCGACATCTGTCCGGACAACTACTCCTCGGTGGGCTCGAAGACGCTGAAGGA
>DATAQD010000197.1:0-12047 GCA_036264855.1 Jatrophihabitans sp.
CCCGCCGCCCGCGTCGTCGCAAGCTGGCCGTCGCCCTGGTCGCGGCCGCCGTCCTGCTCCTGGCGCTGGCGATCGGCAGCCTGCTGCTGTTCCAGTCGCCGTCGGGCACCAGCGACACCCCGACGGACGTGCCGACGGCAACCCACCATCGGTCCGCGGCCAAGCATTCGCACCACTCCACGACCGTCACGTCGGCGCCGGCGAGCACGCGCGCACCGTCGACAACAGCGAGGACGACCGCACCCCACACGGCCACCCGCTCGGCGTCGGCCCCGACCAGCCGGGCGACGACGAGCGCGGCCCCCAGGACCAGTTCCACCCCGACAACCTCCCAGCCCGCCTCCTCCAGCCTGCCGCCGTCCACCACAACGGTGTCGACGTCGGCCGCGGGCGCCGTTCCGTCCGGCGCGGCCACCGGCTGATCCGCTGCCGGTCACGCCCGACACAGCCGGTCAAGCCCGACACACAGCAGCGGCGCCGCCCCTGAGGGCGGCGCCGCTGCTGTGCGAGCCGTGACCGGCTGAGGACTCAGTACCAGTGACGACGGCCGCCGACTGCCCGGCCCGTGCCGCCAGCGATCGCGAGAATGGCGCCGATGACGATCGCGACGATCCCCAGCGTCCACAGGATGGGAATCTTGGCGACGAAGCCGATTATCAGCAGTACAACACCGAGCACGATCATGGCGGAACCTCCGGCTAGTTGAGTGCTGTCACCGTGGCAGCGTTGCTAAAGAGCTACCCGCAGCCCGACGCAACCAAACCGAAGGCTTACGGCAGCGACTCCACCAGCTCGGCCATCGAGCGTCGGCGACCGGTGTAGAACGGGACCTCCTCGCGCACGTGCCGGCGGGTCTCGGAACCTCTCAGATGCCGCATCAGGTCCACGATCCGGTGCAGCTCATCCGCCTCGAAGGCCAGCAGCCATTCGTAATCGCCCAGCGCGAACGAAGCCACCGTGTTGGCCCGGACATCGGGATACTCGCGGGCCATCTGGCCGTGCTCGGCGAGCATCGCGCGTCGCTCGGCGTCCTCGAGCAGGTACCACTCGTAGGACCGGACGAACGGGTACACGCACACGTACGCGCGGGGACTCTCATCGGCCAGGAACGCCGGGATGTGACTCTTGTTGAACTCGGCCGGGCGGTGCAGCGCCATGTTCGACCACACCGGCTCGAGATGGGCACCCAGCGCGGTTCGCCGCAACCGCGAATACGCCTCCTGCAGGGCGTCTGCGGTGGACGCGTGCCACCAGATCATCAGGTCGGCGTCGGCGCGCAGCGCCGAGACGTCATAGGTACCGCGCACCGTGACGTCCTTGGCCGCGAGCTGCTCGAACAGCTCGTCGGCCTCCGCCGCGAGCGGCGCGCGCTCGGCGTCGCCGAGCGGACGGGCCGAGCGGAACACCGACCAGGCGGTGTAGCGGATGACATCGTTGAGCTCCCGGGCTGTCTTACCGTCGACCATGCCGGTCATTGTCCTCGCGTAGCACCGGCCGTGACGACCCGCCTCACCGCATCCTTGGCGGCGGCGATGCACGCGGGTATGCCGACGCCGTCGAAGGCCGCCCCGCAGACCGCCAGGCCGGGGACCGCGGCCACCGCCGTGCGGACCCGGGCGATGCGCTCGACGTGCCCGACGCCGTATTGCGGCAGGCCGCCGCCCCACCGGGTGACCAGCGAGTCCACGGGGGTCGCCTCGATACCGAGCAGGACGCGCAGCTCGCGGCGCACCAGGTCGGTCAGCTCGCCGTCGTCCAACTGCAGCGCGAGCGGTTCGCCGATCCGCCCGACGGAGGCCCGGAGCAGGGCGAGGTCGGTCGGGAGCGGCCACTTCTGCGACGACAGCGTCACGGCCTTGACCGCCAGGCGCTCCCCCGCCCCCACCAGCAAACCGCTGCCCGCCGGCGCCTCGACGCCGGCGAACGCGAACGACACGATCGCCATGCTGGCGCTGTCGATTTCGGCGAGCTCGCCCGCCGCAGCGGGCGCGACATCGCGCAACAGTCTGGCGGCCTTGGCGGCGGGCACGGCGACAATCACCGCGTCCGCCTCGACCACGTCGCTCACCGGGACCGCGCCGCAGTCCAGGGCGAAGCCCGACGCCGTACGCCGGATGGCCCGCACCGTCACCCCGGTACGGACGGCGAACCGTCGCGCTCCGACCAGCGCGCCGGGGAGCCGACCCAGCCCACCGCGCACACTGGTGAAGATCGAGGCGGCGCCCGGGGCACGGGTACCCGCGTCGGTGACCGCCCGCGCCGCCTCGACCAGCGAGCCCCCGGCCTCGAGCCGCTCGGCCAGGCGAGGCATCGTCGCCCGCAGCGACAGGTCATCGGCCCGGCCGGCGTAGACGCCGCCGAGCAGCGGTTCGACGAGCCGATCGGCCACCTCGTCCCCCAGCCGGGTCCGGACGAGACCACCCACCGAGACGTCATGGGTCAGTGGTGCAAGCGGTTCGAGGGCGGGCTCGCGAGCGAGCGTGGTCAGTCCGGCCGGACTCAGGGCGCCCGACTCGCGGACCGCCTCGACGTCCGACGGGATGCCCATCATCGTCCTGGCCGGAAGATCATGACTTGCGCCGCCCGCGCGAACTCGCGCGGCGGTGGTCAGCGGCGCGATCTGCTCATCGCCGAGGCCGGCGGCCGCGATCAGCTCCACCCCTTCGGGCCGCGCGGTCAGGACCGCTTCGGCCCCCACGTCGATCGGGACCCCGGCGACCTCGGCCAGCCGGAGCTTGCCGCCGACGACCGGCGACCCTTCAAGGACGACCACGGAGTAGCCGCCCTCCGCCGCGTACCAGGCCGCAGCCAGGCCCGAGATTCCGGCGCCGACGACGACCAGCGTCGGCCGCTGGTCGGTCACGACGCGAGGGAGTGGACGAGCTCGACGATCCGGGTGAGCACGTCCGGGTCGGTGTCCGGCGGCACCCCATGACCGAGGTTGAAGATGTGCCCCGAGGCGGCGCGGCCCTGCTCGACGATGCGTCGGACGGCGGCCTCGACGACGGACCAGTCAGCACCGAGCAGCGCCGGGTCGAGGTTGCCCTGAACGACCCCG
Source organism: Jatrophihabitans sp. (assembly GCA_036264855.1). GTDB lineage: Bacteria > Actinomycetota > Actinomycetes > Mycobacteriales > Jatrophihabitantaceae > Jatrophihabitans. Next base: position 3,059 of record DATAQD010000197.1, read on the forward strand.
CCCGGACCCAACCGGCGGGCCGCCTCGTCGAGCGGCACCCGCCAGTCGACGCCGACGACATCGGCCCCGGCTTGGCGCAGCGCTGCCAGCAGCTCGCCGGTGCCGACGCCGAAATGGATCCGCGGGACCAGCCCGCCGAGCGGCTCGAGGACGGCTCGGCTGTGCGGCTGCACGAACTCCAGGTAGTCCGCCAGGGACAATGAGCCGACCCATGAGTCGAAGAGCTGGACGGCCGACGCGCCCGCGTCGATCTGCACCCGCAGGAACTCCCGGGCGATGATGGCCAGGCGGCCGAGCAGCGCGTTCCACAGCTCCGGTCGGCCGTGCATGAACGCCTTCGTCTTGGCGTGATCGCGCGACGGCCCGCCCTCGACCAGATAGCTCGCGAGTGTGAAAGGAGCACCGGCGAAGCCGATGAGCGGCGTCGGGCCCAGCGCGTCGACGAGCTGGCGCACCGCTTCAGTCACGTAGGGCACGTCATCGGGCTCGAGCGCGCGCAACCGGTCGATGTCGGCGGTCTCGCGGATCGGCTTGTCCACCACCGGGCCTACGCCCGGGACGATGTCGATGCCGACTCCGATGGCGGCGAGCGGGACGACGATGTCGGAGAAGAAGATCGCGGCGTCGACGCCGTGCCGACGGACGGGCTGCAGCGTGATCTCGGTGATCAGGTCGGGTGTCCGGCACGCTTCGAGCATCGAGGTGCCGATTCGCAGGGCCCGGTATTCTGGCAGCGAGCGGCCGGCCTGGCGCATGAACCAGACGGGCGGGAAGCCGCCGGGGCGACCGCTGGCCGCGCGGACGAGCAGCGAGTCGGCGGCGGGTCTCGTGAGCGCGGGTTCGGCGGGGCGATCTGGAGTCGACATCATGGTCTATCGTCGCACGGCGGTTCGGCGCGCCTGCCCGGAATTGTCATGGCCTCGTGCGACGTTGACTCTCGACCGCCTGGCAGGTTTCTCGCGCAGACGCAGGAGAGGAGTTGCCCCCGTGACCGCCGATCTGTTGGTGCTGTATTGCCCCACCTGTGCACGGGAGTGCTTCGCCGAGGCCCCGCCTTGCCCAGATGGCCACGCCGGGGCGTGCCCCGACCGGGCCTGCGTCGAATGCGGCACGGCGCTGCTGCTCGACGCCCCCCTGTTTGCGCTGGCGGACCCGCCGCGTCGCCGGCAGGCCGCATGAGCACGGTGACTCCCGTCGGTTCTGCATCCGTTCCCGAATCAGCGATCGGCCAGGTGACGACGGTGCCCGATGACGACGCCGGGTCGGCCGCCGACGAGCGACCGGCCGCGCCCGAGATCTTCCGCGCCGCCCTCGAAAGCCTCGTGGCGACGTCGGTCCGCAGCGAGGTGCGGGTCGAGCCGCTGCGGCCGCCGCAGCGGCTGGCGCCCTACAGCTACGCGATCAGCGCCGAGATCGTCGACGCCGAGGGCACCGACCTGGCCACCGGTCGGCTGGTCCTGCTGCACGACCCCGACGGGCACGAGGCGTGGGACGGCGTGCTGCGCCTGGTCGCCTACGCCTCGGCCGAGCTCGACACGCAGATGGGCGTCGACCCGATGCTCCCCGCCGTCGGCTGGAGTTGGCTCACCGATGCTCTGGACGACCGCGACGCGGCCTACCGAGCGGCCGGCGGCACGGTCACGCAGACCACGTCGACCCGCTTCGGTGATCTTGCCGGGCCGCGCACGACCGTGGCCCTCGAACTGCGCGCGTCCTGGACGGCCGACAGCGCCGACCTGGCCCCTCACCTCAACGCGTTCATCGACCTGCTGTGCACGGCCGCCGGCCTGCCGCCCGAGGGCGTGACCGTCCTGTCCCCGAGCTGACGTGACCGTAGGCCCAGCCGACGCCGAGGGCGACGAACCGCCCGCCATCCCGGTCCTGCGGGAACCCACGGACGGCGTACCGGAACCCCTCACCGAGCCGGCCCGCCTCGCCGCCCTGGTCACGTCCCTGCGCGCAGGGCACGGGCCGGTGGCCCTCGACGCCGAGCGGGCATCGGGGTACCGCTACAGCCAGCGGGCCTATCTCGTCCAGCTTCGGCGCGCCGGCGTCGGTACCGCAATCATCGACCCGATCCCGCTGCCCGATCTCAGCGGCGTCCAGGACGCGATCGTCGACGCCGAATGGATCTTGCACGCCGCGGCGCAGGACCTGCCGTGCCTGGCGGAACTCGGCCTGCGCCCGACTCGGCTGTTCGACACCGAGCTCGCCGGGCGCCTGCTCGGCGACGAGCGGGTGGCGCTGGGCACCATGGTCGAACGTCACCTCGGCGTGGGCCTCGAGAAGGGGCACTCGGCCGCGGACTGGTCGACGCGTCCGCTGCCCTACGACTGGTTGGTGTACGCCGCGCTCGACGTCGAGCTGTTGATCCAGTTGCGCGACGTCCTCGCCGAGGATCTCGAGGCCGCCGGCAAGACCGAGTGGGCGGAGCAGGAGTTCGAGGCCGTCCGACTCGCGGCGCCGAGCGCGCCGCGCATCGACCCGTGGCGACGGACCTCGGGCATCCACCGGCTCCGCAGCCGGCGTCAGATCGCCGCGGTCCGGGCGCTGTGGAACGCGCGCGACGAGTACGCCGCCGAACGCGACATCGCGCCCGGACGCGTCCTTCCCGATTCGGCGATCGTCGAGGCGGCGCGAGTGAATCCGGCGCGCCCGGCCGATCTGATGGCGCTGCCGATCTTCGGTGGCCCGCGGCAGCGACGCCGCGTCGACCGCTGGTTCACCGCCCTGGACGACGCCCGCCGAATGCCCGAAGACGAGCTGCCGTCGGTCACCTCCGGCGCGGGGGACGGCATGCCGGCCAGCTCACGCTGGCGCGAGCGCGACCCGCAGGCGGCGGCCCGGCTAACCGCGGCCCGCGAGGTGATCGGGCAGCTCGCCCGGCAGCATGACGTGCTCGCCCAGAACCTCCTGGCGTCCGACGCCGTGCGGCGGCTGAGCTGGGAACCCCCGCAGCCGCTCGACGAGGACACCGTGCGCGCCCGGCTGACCGACCTCAACGCGCGGCCCTGGCAGATCGAGCTCGTCGCCGCGCCACTGCGCGCCGCGCTGGCCGCAGCGTCGGTCGAGGACTCCTAGCGCCCTCGTCCCGGCCGTCAGGCGATCGCGTCCGCCGTCGTCTTCGCGGACCGGCCCACCGGCGCGCGCTTCTCGCGCGGCAGTTCGACGCGCACCGCGAGGCCGCCGAACGGCGGCGCGGCCGCCTGCAGCTTGCCGTGATGGGCCTCCACGATCAGCCGGACGATCGCCAGGCCGAGCCCGGCACCCCGCGTCGCCGTGCGGGCCCGGCCCCCGCGGCGGAAGGGCTCGAACAGCGTGTCGACGTCGCCGCCGGGGATGACCGACCCGCCGTTCGCCACGTGCAGCCACACCTTGTCGGCCGTCTGTCCGGTGGTGATGCGCAACCAGCCGTTCGGGACGTTGTGCCGGATCGCGTTCTCGACCAGGTTGCCGATCAGCCGCTCGAGCAGGCGCGGATCGCCGACCGTGCTGGCCGGCTCGACCTCGGTCTCGATGCGGATGCCCTTCTCCTCGGCCTCGGCCGCGACCGCGTGCAGCGCGGCCGGCACCAGCCAGGCGAGATCCACCGGCTCGGTGACCTCGAGCTCGCCGCCGCCGACCGCCTGCAGGCGGGCGAGGGTGAGCAACGAGGTCACCAGGCGCTGCGCGCGTTCGGCCGCCGACGCCACGACACCGCCCATGCGGCGCAGCTCTTCCGGATCGGCGTTGGGATCGCTGAGCGTCACCTCGAGCTCGGTCCGGATGACCGACAGGGGCGTGCGCAACTCATGGCTCGCGTTGGCGACGAACAGCCGCTGGCTGTCGAAGGCCTGGTCGAGTCGGCCGAGCATCTCGTCGAACGTGTCGGCCAGCTCGCGCAGCTCGTCGTCGGGCCCACCCAGGTTGATGCGCTGATCCAGCGTCTCGGTCGAGAGCGCCTTCGCCGTCTGGGTCAGCTTGGCGATCGGTCGCAGCGCCTGCTTGGCGAGCAGGTAACCGCCCGTCGTGCCGATGATGACGATGATCGCGAAGTACACCGCGCCGGTCTGCAGGAGGTAGTGCACGGCCCCGCTCTGCGCCTGGCTCGTCGTCTGGTCGAACTTGATCGGCAGCGTGATCGCCTTGCCGTGGCCGTCGACGACGTGGGCGCCCTTGGGCAGGTCGTACAGCGGGAGCCGCGCAATCGCGCGGTCGAGCAGGATGACGCAGGTGAACAGCAGCGAGACGCCGATGAGGAGAACCAACCCGCCATACAAGAGCGCCATACGGACGCGCAGTGTGGGGCGGAAGAACCTCACTGCGACGTCCCGGCGCCCTCACCGCCCTGGCCGAGGGCTGACGGGTCGATGCGGTAACCCGATCCCACGACCGTGTCGATGATCGGTGGCTCGCCGAGCTTTCGGCGCAGCGTCATCATGGTTACCCGGACCGTCGTCGTGAACGGGTCGGCGTTCTCGTCCCACACCCGGTCCAGCAGTTCTTCGCTGCTGACGACCGCACCCTGCGCCATCATCAGCGTCTCGAGCACCCCGAACTCCTTGCGAGTCAGGTCGACGAGCTCGCCGTTGCGCGACACGGTGCGTTTCGCGGAATCGAGTTCGATGTCGCCGGCACTCAGCACCGGCGGCGCCGCCGGCGTCGTGCGGCGACCGAGCGCGCGCACCCGGGCGACGAGCTCGGCGAACGCGAACGGCTTCGCCAGGTAGTCGTCGGCGCCGAGGGCAAGACCAGAGACCTTGTCCTCGACGGTGCCGCTGGCGGTCAGCATCATGACGCGGGTCAGCACGCCCTCGTCGGTGAGCCGGCGGCAGATCTCATCACCGGACATGCCGGGCAGGTCGCGGTCGAGCACGACGACGTCGTAGCGCGTCAGCGCGGCCTTGCGATAGCCCTCGTCACCGTCGGTGGCCACGTCGACGGCCATGCCTTCGCGGCGCAGACCGCGGGCCACCGCCTCTGCGAGCTGGACTTCGTCCTCAACGACGAGGATCCGCATCCTCTGCCTCCCGCCGATCCGTCATTCGCCGCCCCGCTCGCCTGCCGGCCGAGCGCTCGAGACGTCTCCTGGCGCACCATTGGGCTCCCCCGACGGCGATACCAGAGCCGACCATTCGACAATTCGCCGCCCGATGTCCTGGACGGTGAGCCCAGCGGATGCTCGCACATCCGCAACAGTTCCGTGCTCGAGGAACCGTACAGGTATGCCGATCTCGCGTGTGGGAACGTCCCGGCCCACGTCACGGAGTGTCTGCGCGATCCGCGATCCCACGCCGCCGGTGACGACCCCGTCCTCGACCGTGACGACGAGAGCCGCGTGGGCGGCGAAGTCGACGATCGCCGGGTCGACGGGCGTCACCCAGCGCGGCGCGATCACCCGGGTGGTGTACCCAGCGCGGCGCACGGCGGCGGTGGCCGTCAACACGTCGGCGGCCATGGACCCGACCGCGACGACCAACACGTCGACGTCGGCGTCAGGGTCGGCCTCGGCGAGCACATCGACGCCGGCGACGCGCCGCAGCGCGGGCAGCGCCTCGCCCAGCGGCGTCTTCGGGAACCTCAGGACGGTGGGACCATCGGACACCGCCACCGCTTCGCCGAGCAGCTCGCGCAGCGTCGCCTCGTCCCGTGGCGCAGCGATCCGGATTCCCGGCACGACGCCCAACACGGCGAGATCCCACATGCCGTTGTGGCTGGGCCCGTCATCGCCGGTGATGCCCGCCCGGTCGAGGACGACGGTCACCGGCAGCCGGTGCAGCGCGACGTCCATCAGCAACTGGTCGAAGGCCCGGTTGAGGAACGTTGCGTACACGGCGACGACCGGATGCAGGCCGCCCGACGCCAGCCCGGCCGCTGAGGTCATCGCGTGCTGTTCGGCGATGCCCACGTCGTAGCTGCGCTCCGGGAACCGGCGGGAGAACGCCCCCAGCCCGGTGGGCTCGCACATCGCGGCGGTGATCGCGACGATGTCGTCGCGGTGCTCGCCGAGGGTGACGAGCTCCTCGCCGAACACCTTGGTCCAGCTCGCGCCCCCGCTCGCCCGGGCCAGGCCGGTGACCGGATCGAAGCCCCGGGACTGGTGCATCTGGTCGGCCTCGTCGTTCTCGGCCGGCGCGTAGCCGTAGCCCTTGCGCGTGGCGCAGTGCACGACGATCGGGCCGCCGAAGCCGCGCGCGAGACGCAGCGCATGCTCGAGCGCGCCGAGGTCGTGCCCGTCGACGGGCCCGAAGTACTTCAAGCCGAGGTCCTCGAACATGCCCTGCGGCTGCAGCATGTCCTTGAGCCCGCGCTTGACGCCGTGCAGCGCGTCGTAGATCGGCTGCCCGACCACCGGCGTACGCCCCAGCGCGCCCTTCACCTGGCCGAGCACCCGCTCGTAGCCCGGCTTGAGCCGCAGCCCGGCGAGATGCTCGGCCAATCCCCCGGCGGTCGGTGAGTAGGACCGCCCGTTGTCGTTGACGACGATGATGACGGGACGGTCCGACGCGGCAATGTTGTTGAGCGCCTCCCAGCACATCCCGCCGGTCAGCGCGCCGTCGCCCACGACGGCAATGACCGGTCGTGGATCGCCGCGCACCGCGTAGGCCTTGGCGAGCCCGTCGGCGTAGGACAGCGCCGTGGACGCGTGCGAGTTCTCGATCCAGTCATGGGAGCTCTCGGCCCGGCTCGGGTACCCGGACAGGCCGCCGCCCTGGCGCAGGGTGGGCATCTGTGGGGCGCGGCCGGTCAGCATCTTGTGGACATAGGCCTGGTGCCCGACGTCGAACAGGATGGGCTCGGTCGGCGAGTCGAAGACGCGGTGCAGGGCGATCGTCAGCTCGACGGCCCCCAGGTTGGGCCCGAGATGCCCGCCGGTCCGGGCGACGGTGTGCACCAGGACGTCGCGAATCTCCGTCGCGAGGGTGGCCAGGTCGTCGGGCCCGAGCGCCCGGAGATCGGCCGGCGAGCCGATGCCGTCCAGAACCCGTGTCACGTGGTTGATGTTAGTGGTTCCGGGCCCTCCGTGCCCGGCATCAGGGTCGCCAAGCACTCGACGTGGTTCGTCATCGGAAAAGCGTCGAACGCGCGCAGCGCGACCAGCCGCCAGCCCAGCTCGTGCGCCGTGGCGACGTCGCGGGCCAGCGTGCTGGGATCGCAGGACAGGTAGCCCACCGCGCGCGGCTCGAGGGCGAGCAGGGCAGTCATCACGTCCCGGCCGGCGCCGGCGCGGGGCGGGTCGAGGACGACAAGATCGGGTTCCAGGCCGGCACCGGCCAGCGTCGGCCCGTCGACCCGGGCGCGCCGCACTTCGGCCCAGGCGAACCCGGCCAGGTTGCGTTCAGCGTCGCCGACCGCGCGGGGATCGGACTCGATCCCGACGACCCGCCCGGTTGAGGTGACGGCGCGGGCGAGGTCGGCGGTGAGCGCCCCGGCCCCGCTGTACAGGTCCAGCACCGTCTCGCCGGGCTGCGGGGACAGCGTCGCCCGCAGCGCGGCCGTGAACGCCGCGGCGGCCGCCGGGTGCACCTGCCAGAAGCCGCCGGCCGCGGCCGCCAAGGTCTGTCCGGGCAGGTCGTGGTGAAGCACGTCCGGGCCGGCCACGGTGCGGACGCGGTCAGGTGGGCGCCGGCCGCGCGACTGTCGCCCGGCGCCGGGCCGGTGCGCCAGCACCGCGACGTCCGGGCCGTCGCCGCGGGCTACTTCGACGCCGGTCAACCCCGGCCAGCGATCGCCGAGCACGCTCGCGTCGCCGATCCCGGCCGCGCCCAGCAGGCAGCGGTCGACGTGCTCGATCTCGGTCGAGCGGTGCCGGTGCAGGCCGGGCCGCCCGTCGCGGTCGACCGCGTAGACGATGCGGGTGCGCCACCCGAGCAGGCCGCCCGGAAGCTCCTCGACGCCGGCGAACACCCCCGCCACGTCCAGCCGAGCCACTCGGGCGAACTGCTCGCGGACGACCGCGGCCTTCAGCGCCCGCTGGGCCGGGGCCGTTGCGTGCTGCCAGTCGCAGCCGCCACACCGTCCCGGACCGGCGTACGGGCACGGCGGTGGGACGCGGTCCGCTGAGGCGACCAGCACCTCGACCGCGTCGGCCCGGCAGTAGCCGCCACCGCGGTCCTCGGTGACCACGGCGCGGACCCGCTCCCCCGGCAACGCGTGCCGCACGAACACGGCCCGGCCTTCGTGCCGAGCCACGCACGACCCGCCGTGCGCCGGCGCACCGACGTCGAGAACGAGCGTCGCGCCGAGCAGCGGGCCGGCCGCATCAGCCACTGGAGATCGGCACCTGCTCGTCCGGGACGCTCGCCGGCTCGACGACCGGTGGCGGCGCGGCCGGTCCGTCCGGGCGGATGGGCCGCGCGGCCGCACTCGCGCTGGAGTCCAGCTGCCAGGGCACGCTCGTGACCATGACACCGGGCTGGAACAGCAGCCGGCTCTTGAGGCGAAGCGCGGACTGGTTGTGCAGCAGCTGCTCCCACCAGTGCCCGACGACGTACTCGGGGATGAAGACGCTCACGACATCACGCGGCCGGTCGGCGCGCAGCTTCTTGATGTAGTCGAGCAGGGGCCGGGTGATCTCGCGGAACGGTGACTCGACGACGGTCAGCTGCACCGGCAGGTCGTGCCGCTCCCACTCGGCGAGCAGGGCCCGGGTGGCCTCGTCGTCGACGTTGACGGTGAGCGCGGTCAGCGTGTCCGGCCGGGTGGCCCGGGCGAACGCGAGGGCGCGCAGCGTCGGCTTGTGCACCTTCGACACCAGGACGACGACGTGATTGCGCGCCGGCAGGATGAGACCGGTGTCCTCGGTCGACAATTCGGTCGCGACCCGGCTGTAGTGCTTGTTGATGGCCCGCATGACCGCGTACAGGATCGGCATGGCGATCAGGACCAGATAGGCGCCCTTGGTGAACTTCGTGACGATCACGATCACGAGGACGATCCCGGACAGCGACGCCCCGAAGCCGTTGATCATCCGCGAGCGGGCGATCCGCCGGCGTTCGACGGGGTCCCG
>DATAQD010000207.1:0-5646 GCA_036264855.1 Jatrophihabitans sp.
CGGCCAGCAGCTGCGGGTCGGTCTCGACGAGCGCAGGTTCAAGCGGCGCGAGCGCGCCGACCAGCCGCGGAAGCACGTCGCGCCCGGACGCCAGCCCCAGCCGCGCCCGGACCCGGGTGTCGGCGGCGATCAACGCCACCCGGTCACCGGCCCGGGCCGCGAGCGCGCCGAGGAGCAAGCAGGCGTCGAGGGCTGCATCGAGGCGGGGCTCGTCACCGAGGCGGGCCGCGGACGACCGTCCGGTGTCGATGGCCAACACGAGGTGCCGGTCCCGTTCCGGGCGCCACGTGCGCACCACGAGATCGCGGGAACGTGCGGTCGCCCGCCAATCGATCGCGCGGACGTCGTCGCCGATGACGTAGCTGCGCAGCGAGTCGAATTCGGTGCCCTGGCCGCGCTGGCGCACGAGCGTCGCCCCGTCGATCTGCCGCAGCCGGGACAGCTTCTCGGGCAGGTATCGCCGCGACGCGAAGGCGGGCAGCACCTGCAGCGTGCCCGGCGCGGTGAGCTGGCGCTGTCGGGCGGCGAGCCCCAGCGGGCCGTGCGAGCGGACGGTCACCCGGCCGCTGTGCCGTTCGCCGCGGCGCGTCGGCTGCAGCCCGGTGACGACTCGGCGCCGCTCGTGAGGTGGGACGACGACGCGCTGGCTGCGCGGCTGCGCCCCGGCCGACGGCACCCACGCGTCGCGGACCAGGGCGCGCAATGACCGACGCCCGCCATTGGCGATCGTCAGCACGGTCTCGCCTCGCTCGGTGAGCCGCACGGGGGCGCTGGGGTCACGCCGCAGTCGCAGGTCGGCGATCCGCGCGGCGAGCGCGAGGTCGGCCACGGCGGCCAGGGCGAGCACACCGGCATAGGCGAGCATGGCGGCGGCCGACCACGCGGCGAGCAGCAGCCCCAGTGCCGCCAGCGCAACCAGCCGCCCGGTGAGGACCATCAGCGCGGAACCGGCACCGAGGCCAGGACGGTCTCCAGCACGCCGTCCACGGAGACGCCTTCGAGTTCGGCCTCGGGCCGGAGCTGGATGCGGTGCCGGAAGGTCGGCCGCGCGAGCGACTGGACATCGTCGGGCGTCACGAACTCCCGACCGGACAGCCAGGCCCAGGCGCGGGCGGTGGCGAGCAGCGCCGTCGCGCCGCGCGGCGACACGCCCAGCGCGGCGGACGGGGCCGCGCGGGTGGCGCGCGCGAGTTCGACGATGTAGCCCAGGATGGCGGGGTCGATGCGCACGCCGCGGACGGCCTGGCTCGCCGCGCGCAGCTCGGCGGCCGATGCCACGGCCCCGATTCCGGCCGCAGCGAGGTCACGCGGGTCGAAGCCGGCGGCGTGGGCGGCGAGCACCCGCGTCTCGGTATCGCGGTCGGGCAGCGGCATGGTGACCTTCAGCAAAAAGCGGTCCAGCTGGGCCTCGGGCAGCGGGTACGTGCCCTCGTACTCCACCGGGTTCTGCGTCGCGATCACGCAGAACGGATCGGGCAGCGCGCGCGGCGCGCCGTCCACCGACACCTGCCGCTCCTCCATCGCCTCGAGCAGCGCGGACTGGGTTTTCGGCGGCGTCCGGTTGATCTCGTCGGCGAGCAACAGGTTGGTGAAGACCGGACCCTCGCGGAAGACGAAGTTGCTCGTCCCGGTGTCGTAGATCAGCGAACCCGTGACGTCGCCGGGCATGAGGTCGGCGGTGAACTGGATCCGGGTCGTCTTGAGGTCGAGGGCGGCGGCCAGCGCGCGGACGAGCAGGGTCTTGGCCACGCCGGGAACGCCCTCGATCAGCACGTGGCCGCGGCACAGCAGGCCGATCAGCAGCCCGGTGACCGCGGCGTCCTGGCCCACGACCGCCTTGCCGACCTCGGCGCGCAGCCGTACCAGTCCGTCCCTCGGGCTTGTCACAGCTGGGTCCCTTCGTTAGTTGCGCCGCTCGCTGCGGCCTCCAGATGATCCAGGTCGAGCGCCAACCTCATCAGCCCGGCGTCGTCGACCGGCGGAGGGCCGGCCAGGATGCCGGCCGTCTCGGCCGAGGTGCGGCCGACGACGGCGGCCACCGCGACGGCGACCTGGCCAGCCGGGGCGCCCCGCGGCAGGCCGAGACGAGCGGCCAGGCGCAGCGCCGTCGCGTGCCGGAGGGCCGCGGCGGCGCGATCGCGAGCGCCGGCGCGCACGTACAGCCGGCCGTGTCCCTCGACCAGTTCGGCCGACCGCACGATCACCGGAAGCGCTTCGGTGACCACCCCGCCGAGCCGCCGGGCGCGCCACAACACGATCAGCCCGCCGACGGCGATCAGCCAGCAGAAGGCCCGGTAGGCGCCGTCGGGGAACAACGCCCACACCGAGGCCGGTCCGGGCCCTTGGGTATCGCCCCCAGGCAGCAGCCACACCACCGAGGCGACGCGCCGGCTGTCGGTGATGGCGTTGATGTCGAGGGCCGCGAGTCCCGGCTCGGCGAGGTGGTCGTTCTGCAGGGCCTGCGCCGAGCCGAGCACGACGAGCCGGGGAGCGACGAGCAGGACGCCGCCGAAGCAGCTGGTCGCCCCGCTTCGGCCCGGGTCGTATGCGCGCGCGTCCCCGGGCAACACGATCGGACCGGTCGCTGCGCCCCCCGGCTCCGCGCAGTCCGGGAACGAGCCGAACCCCGCGTCGGCCTTCACGGTGATCTGCGGCGCCGCCGCCGCGACGGCCCGGGTGTCGGGCCGGACGAGGACGACCCGGGCGGCAACGCCCACGAGCCCTCGCAGCTGGTCGGTGGAGTAGTCGTCCGGTGCGGTGACGACGACGGACGTCGGCCCGGTTCGGCCGCGCATCGCCGTATCAAGGCTGGTCGTCGTCGATACCCGGGCGCCGTAGTCCGCAAGCAGCCGGGCCAGCGCCTTGCTCCCGTCCTGGTGTGCCGACGCCGGATCGAGCGGCTGGCCGGGGTGGTCGGACAGCGTGCCGACGAGAACGGCGCCCACGATCACGAAACCGGCCAGGGCGAGCCAGTACCGCGCCCGCTGCCAGAACGGCCTGACCAGGCGGTCGGGCGCGATCTCGCGCGCCGCTGGGGTCACCACGGCACCGCGATCCCGGCTGACGCGGCGGCGTAGCCCGCCACCCGGGCCGTCGCGACCCCGTCCGCCGCCGCGCGGGCGACGGCTAGGTCCGCGTCGCGGGCCTCGCGGCCGCCGAACCAGACCTCGTCGAACGCGGTCGTCGCGGCGTGCAGGTCAGCGGCGACGGCGGGCAACAGCGGGCCGGCCTCGCGGGCCGTGGCCGCGCCGGTCCGGCCGGGACGCGGCGGCAGCACGCCCCGTTCCTCGATGCCGGCTACGGTGGCGCGCAGCCACTCGCGCAAGGCCTCGGCCCGGCGTCCCTCGGCGGTCAGCTGCTCGGCGATGCGGCGGTGGTCCCGAGCCGCCACTGGTGCCAGTGGGTCGAGGTCCTCGCCGGCGATGCGGGTTCGACGGGTCGGCGCGCCGGCCCGAACGGCGAAGATCACGACGACGGCCAGCGCCAGGAGGAGCACGATGAGCACGGCGTGGGCGCCGCCCCCTCCGGTGAGCAGCGCATCGATCTGCCGACCCACCCAGTGCAGGAAACGGCTGAGCAGACCGGGGTCGTCGCGGTGGTACTCACGGTGGCGGAGCTCGGCCTGCGCGGCCTGGCGCGCGGAGGCGCCGCCCACCGGGTCGGGTGGGGCGCCGACGATCACCACGCGGTGACCGCCGGTCGCTCGACCGACCCGACCGGAGGAGCGGGAGGAAGGCCCATGACGATGTCCATGCCCTCCTTGCGCATACGCAGGTCGCTGTAGATCAACACGTCGATGGCGGCGCCGATCGGTCCGAGGACGATGCTGCCCAACAGCGTCCCGATGGCCGTGATCGTGACGTACAGCGTCGGCGACGAGGCGCCGCTCACCGTGTGGAGCGGATTCACCTGCGTGATCAGGGCGGCGAGCAACACAAAGGGAAGGCGGATGAACAGTCCGAGCACCGACGTCAGCACCCAGCCGAGCGCGCGGATTCCCCAGGTGCGCCAGAAGTGCCCCGCGACGAGTTGCCACGACCGGCGCAAGGCCCCGATCACGCCGGTTCGTTCCAGGACGAGGGCCGGCGCGGCGACCGCCCATATGCCCCACAGCCAGACGCCGCCCACGACGAACAGGGCCAGGCCCACTCCCTCGGCGACCGTGACGACGATGCCCAGCAGCAGCAGGCCGAACGCGGCGCGGCCAACCGCCGAGAGCGCGGCGCGGACGGTGAGCCGACGCCCGACCATGTGTCCGCTGAACACCGGCGCCAGCATGCCGGTGAGCAGCGTGCCGGCCGCGAGGGAGATCAGCCGGCCACCCAGCAGGACCACGGTGGTGGTGCTCTTCGAGTTCAGGGCCGCGAGCTGGATCAGGGAGTCGAGTCCGGCTCCCGCGACGGCGAACGGCACCGCGATGGCCAGCACGGTGCGCGCGTTGGCCCAGACCGCCCGGACCGCTCCGTCGAGGATCTCGGCCGCGCCGAGCGGGCGCAACGGGACGGTGCTGGTCCGCGATTGCGTCATGCCGCCTCCGGGTAGCGCCGGTCCTTGATCGCCCCCATCTTGCAGGCTCGGACGCGGCACCGCTTCCTCGATGCGCCAGATCCCAACGCCTACAGGTCAGGAGTGACACGATGGACGCGTGAAACCCCGCGTTCTGGTAGTCGATGACGACTCCGCGCTGGCCGAAATGCTCGGCATCGTCCTGCGCACCGATCAGTTCGAGCCGGCGTTCGTCGCCGACGGTGCGCGGGCGCTTCAGGCGTTCCGCGAGACGAAACCGGACATCGTGCTGCTCGACCTCATGCTTCCGGGGATGTCCGGCATCGACGTGTGCCGTGCGATCCGGGCCGAGAGTGGCACGCCGATCATCATGCTGACCGCGAAGACCGACACCGTCGACATCGTGCTCGGCCTCGAGTCCGGCGCGGACGACTACGTCGTGAAGCCGTTCAAGCCGAAGGAACTCGTCGCCCGGATGCGGGCTCGCCTGCGTCATCACGAGGACATCGCCAGCGAGACCCTCACGATCGGACCCGCCGATTCACCGGTCGAGATCGACGTCCAAGCCCATCAGGTCTCGCGGGGCGGCACCGCAATTGCCCTGACACCGTTGGAGTTCGACCTGCTTGTCGCCCTGGCGCGCAAGCCCCGCCAGGTGTTCACCCGCGAGGTCCTGCTCGAGCAGGTGTGGGGGTACCGGCATGCCGCTGATACCCGGCTCGTGAACGTCCATGTGCAGCGACTCCGCGCCAAGGTCGAACGCGACCCCGAGCGTCCAGAGGTGGTGCTCACCGTCCGCGGCGTCGGATACAAGGCCGGCCCACCGTGAGCCGCACTTGAGCGCCCCCGAGCGTCCTACCGGGTGGGCTGCGGCGGCCCGGAGTGGCACGCATTGGATCCGCGTCGCGGGCGAGCGTCTCAGCCACCTGGCCCAGCGCTCGAACGACGCGTGGCGCCGGTCGCTGCAGCTGCGCGTCGGTGCGTCGACGGTCGCGGTCGCGGGCGTCGTCGTCCTAGTTATCGGGATCTTCCTCGTCGACAAGGTGTCCGGCGGCGTGTTGCGCGCCAAACGCGATGCCGCCGTCAATCAGGCCAAGATCGGCCTGCCGACTGCGAGCGCGATCCTGCAGAGCGTCGACG
>DATAQD010000211.1:0-5138 GCA_036264855.1 Jatrophihabitans sp.
GGTCGTCGCGCCGCGGACGACGGTGAGCCCGGCGCACGTGATCGCCGAATTAACCATGTGATGAAATGTAGGGTGTCGGCGTCGAATGTCAAGCGTGAAGGAGGCACTCATGGCCCGTGCCGGCCGGCGGCCCGGTCCGACCACCACGCCCGACCAGATCCTGGAGGCCGCCCGGGCGCTGTTCGCCGAGCGGGGCTTCCAGGGCACGAGCGTCCGGGCGATCGCGGCCCGGGCCGGCGTCAACCCCGCGCTCGTCCACCACTACTTCGACACGAAGGACCAGCTGTTCATCGCGGCGTTGCGGCTGCCGCTGCACCCGGGCGAGGTCGTCAGCGCTCTGCTGGCCGAGGGCCCGCGCGCGGAGTTTCCGCAGCGGTTCGTGCGCTTCTTCGTGCACGCCTGGCGTGACCCGGTCACCGGGCGGCAACTGCAGGCCGTCCTGCGCAGCGCGGTGAGCACCGAGCCGGGCGCGGCCATCGTGCGCAGCCTGGCGCAGGACGTCGTGCTGGGCCGCGTCGCGACGGCCCTGGGGGTATCGCAGCTACGGGTCGCGGCGGCCGTCACCCATCTGCTCGGCCTGATGGTGGGATCGACGATCATCGGCATCGAGCCGTTGGTCGCGGCCGGCGAGGACGAGCTCGTCGAGCTCGTGGCACCTGTGATCGCGCAGTATCTGAACCCGTGACGTCCCGCGAGCGCCGACCCCGGCCCCCGTACGCTTGAGTACGTGCCGGAATTGCCGGAGGTCGAGGCGCTGGCGACGTTCCTGCGGGAGCGCGCCGTCGGTCGCTCGGTCGTGCGCGTCGACGTCGCCGCCATCAACGCGGTGAAGACGTTCGACCCACCCCTGAGCGCCCTGGGCGGGGCCGAGGTCACCGGGGCCGCGCGGCACGGCAAGTTCCTCGACCTGGACGTCAGCGGCCTGCACCTGGTGATCCACCTCGCCCGCGCGGGATGGCTGCAGTGGCGCGACGCGTTGCCGCCCGCCCCACCCCGGCCCGGCGGGAAGGGTCCGATCGCGTTGCGCCTGCACCTGGCCCCGGAGTTCCCCGAGGGCCCGGTAAGCGGGTTCGACCTCACCGAGGCCGGGACGCAGAAGCGTCTGGCCGTGTACCTCGTCCGCGATCCGCTCGACGTCCCCGGCGTCGCCCGCCTCGGCCCCGACGCGCTCACGGTCTCCCGCGACCACCTGGCCACCCGGCTGGCCGGGCAGCGGGCCCAGCTCAAGCGGGCCATCACCGACCAGACGGTGATCGCCGGCATCGGGAACGCCTACTCCGACGAGATCCTGCACACCGCCAAGCTCTCCCCGTTCAAGCTCGCCGCAAACCTCACCGACGACGAGGTGGCCCGCCTGTACGAGGCGATGCGCGGTGTGCTGACCGACGCCGTCACTCGCTCGGTCGGGCAGAAGGCGGCGACCCTGAAGTCGGAAAAGCGCAGCGGCCTGCAGGTGCACGCCCGGACCGGCCTGCCCTGCCCGGTGTGCGGTGACACCGTGCGCGAGGTGTCCTTCGCCGACCGCAATTTCCAGTACTGCCCCACCTGCCAGACCGAGGGTCGCGAACTCGCCGACCGCCGGCTGTCCAAGCTCATCAAGTGAAAGGCCAGGCTTGCGCCATGCACCCCACCGACGTCCCGACCGTCCGAGTGGACGAATTGCCGGCCGGGGTCGTGCTTCTCGACGTGCGTGAGGACGACGAGTGGGCGGCCGGGCACATCGCCGGCGCCGTGCACGTGCCCATGGGCCGGTTGCCCCAACAACTCCAGTTCGACCCGGGTGCGCTCACGCCGGACGCGTCGATCGTCGTCGTGTGCAAGGTCGGCAGCCGCTCGGCGCACGTCACCGCCTGGCTGCGCCAGCACGGCTACGACGCAGCGAACCTCGAAGGCGGAATGTTCGCGTGGGACGTCGCCGGACGTCCGATGGAGGCAAGCCACGGTGGTCACCCCCAGGTCATCTGACGGTCTGTTCGGCCCGGGGTCATCCAATGGTCATCTAGGAGCGGCACGATGGGTGCTGTGAGACCTCGCGCCGCGCGTGTGGCCGTCCAGCCACCCCCGCGACCGATGCTCGTCGCCCACCGGGGTGCGTCTTCGCAGATCGCCGAGCACACCTTGGCGGCCTACGAGATCGCGATCAGCTCGGGCGCCGACGCGCTCGAGTGCGACGTGCGCATGACCCGTGACGGCCACCTCGTCTGCGTTCACGACCGCACCATCAACCGGACGTCGGACGGCCGGGGCGTGGTCAGCGAACTGGATCTGCAGAGCCTCGAGCGGCTGGACTTCTCGTCCTGGCACGGCGACCTGCCCGATTCGGCCGACGAGCTGCTGTCGGACAACCCGTATCTCTCCGGGGTGGCCGTCGATCGGGTCGAGAAGGGCGGCGGCGTCCTGACCCTCGAACTCCTCCTCGAACTCGTCCACGACGCCGATTCCGCGGTGCGGTTGCTGATCGAAACCAAACACCCCACCCGCTACGCCGGGTTGGTCGAGAAGACCCTCGTCGAGCTGCTGGACCGCTTCGGCTGGGCCGGCCAACCCGGTCCGCCCGAAACGCTGCGCCAGCCCCCGAACATGGACAACCGCGTCATCGTCATGAGCTTCGCCCCGACCGCGGTGCGCCGGGTCCGGCTGCTCGCGCCGGAGATCCCCACCGTGCTGCTCCTCGAACGCCTGATGCCGCAGCGCCGCGTGGGGATCCTGCCGGCCGGGGTGCCCATCGCCGGCCCGGGTCTGCACGTGTTGCGGGCCGATCCGGACTTCGTCGCGCGGGCCCACGCCCGGGGCCACCAGGTCTACGTGTGGACCGTCGACCGGCCCGAGGACGTCGAGTTCGTCCTCGACCTGGGGGTCGACACGATCATCACCGACCACCCCCATGAGGTCCGCACGCTGCTCGACCGCCGGTGAGAGGTGTTTCCCGTTCCGGGCGAGCGGGAAGACCCTCGTTATCGAGGCCTCGGGAGGTGCCGTTGACGTGGGAGTGCTCGCCGTCCGGCACGACCCGTCCAGCGCTGCCCTGGTGCGGCAGGCAATAGCCGACGACCTCACCCGCCAGTCGATCCACCGTGACTCCGTCGACGACGTGATCCTGGTGGCCAGCGAGCTGGTGGGCAACGCGGTCATGCACGCGCCGGCCTCCGGCGATCGTGAATTGGGCGTCGATTGGGACGTCGAGCCGGAAGCCGTCATCGTCTGCGTCAACGACGCGAGCCCCGACGTCCCCCGGCGACGCTCCACGAACGAGGAGGAGACGGGCGGGCGGGGGCTGGCCATCGTCGCCGCGATCGCGGCCGATTGGGGAGTTCGGCACACCGAGGTCGGCAAGCAGGTGTGGGCCCGGGTGCCGGTCGTGCGGGCCTGAGGAGGCGCTCGGCGATCAGCCGGGCAGGCTGCGCAGGACGCGCAACGCCACCGACAGGGTGGCAAGATCGACGACCTCGCGGTCGAGGGCCTCGCGCACCGTCGTGCGGGCCCGCTCGACCCGCTCCACATTCTTGGCCACCCACGCGTCGATGCGCTCGGCCACACCGAGGCCGTCGTCGGTCGAGCGCAGGATGGCGGTGGTCACCGCCGAGAGGGCGGCGTAGACATCGTGGCGCGCGGCCCCGCGGGCCAGCGTGGACCAGCGGTCATCGCGGGGCAGCGCCGTGACCTTCGTCAACAGGTCATCGACGCTGAGCCGCTCCGACACCGCGTAGTGCAGCTCGGCGACCACCAGCGGGTCGTAACCCGTGGCGTGAGCGATCTCGACGACGTCGAGGAGCAGGAACGCGCTGAGCAGCTCGGCCAGCCGCAGCGCGAGGCCCCGCGGCAGCCCGAGCGCGACGAGCTGCTCCGCGTCGTCGAACAGGGTCTGCCGCTCGGCCCCGCGCATCAGGTCCGGGCAGTGCGTGCCGATCTGGGTCACCACCGGCTCGTAGCGCTCGATCTCGGCCGCGACGTCGGTGATCGGGAACCGGTTGTCGACGAACCATCGGGTGGCCCGGTCGATCAGCCGGCGCATCTCGCTGTAGCCGGCGTGCTGGGCCGACGTCGGGACCTGGTTGTCCAGCTGCTCGATCTCGGCCCACAGCGTCGGAAGGTCGAACACCCTCCTCACGATGCTGTAGGCCCGGGCGATCTGGGCGAGATCGACTCCGGTCTCCTCGACCGCGCGGTGGACGAACGTCGTCCCGGCGCGGTTGATCATGTCGTTGACGACGACGGTCGTGATGATCTCGCGCTGCAGCGGATGCTTGGGCAGGTCCTCGGCGAACCGGGCCGAGATCGCCGGCGGGAAGTACCCGGCCAACGCGTGCTGGTACCACGGCTCGTCGGGCAGCGTGGAGTCCTCGATGTGCTGGGTCAGCGTCATCTTCGAGTACGCGATCAGCACCGCGTTCTCCGGCGAGCACAGCCCCTGGCCCTCGGCCTCGCGCCGCGCCATCTCGGCGTCGTCAGGCAGGAACTCGAGCGCGCGGTCCAGCTCGCCGGCCGCTTCGAGCCGCTGCATGAACCGGTGGTGGACCGAGGCCAGGGCCGGGCTGAGCTTGCGGGCCATGCCCAGCAGCACGTTCTGCTCGTAGTTGTCGCGCAGGACGAGGCGGGCGACGTCGTCGGTCGCACCGGCGAGCAGCTCGTTTCGTTCGGCGCGGGTGATCTCGCCGCCCGCGACCGCGCGGTCGAGCAGGATCTTCAGGTTCACCTCGTGGTCGGACGTGTCGACGCCGGCGGAGTTGTCGATCGCATCGGTGTTGATGCGGCCACCGCTGCGGGCGAACTCGATCCGGCCGCGCTGGGTGAGGCCGAGGTTGCCGCCCTCACCGACCACCTTGCAGCGCAGCTCGTTGCCGTTCACGCGCGTCCCGTCGCTGTTCTTGTCGCCGGCGTCGGCGTGTGACTCGGTCGACGCCTTGACGTAGGTGCCGATGCCGCCGTTCCACAGCAGGTCGACGGGGGCGAGCAGGATCGCGCGGATCAGCTCGTTCGGGGTCAGCTTGAGCACGCCCGCGGGAATGCCCAGCGCGGCCGCCACCTGCGGCGTGACCGGGATCGACTTGACCGTGCGCGAGTGCACCCCGCCGCCCTCGGAGATCAGCGCCGGGTCGTAGTCGGCCCAGGACGACCGGGGCAGGTCGAACAGCCGGCGG
>DATAQD010000232.1:0-3396 GCA_036264855.1 Jatrophihabitans sp.
AACCGGCGCGCATGGCGATGGCGGCGCGCTGGCTGTGAATACGCACGAGCAACGCGGGATCACCGAGCCCGTCGACAACTCGCCGAGCCTCGTCCAGGCAGGCGAGGCCCCGGTCCACACCGTGCACCTCGGCTTCCGGCAACGCGCGGGTGATCAAGATCGCCGCGCCGATGGCGCGCGCGCGCGAATCGTCGGCAGGCGGCCCGGTCGGGCTCGTCGACTCGGCCCGGGCCCGATCGAGGAGCCGGAGCGCACGCAGTGGGTGGCCACTGTTGTGCTCCTCGACCGCCCGCGCCCGCAAGGCCGACGCCGCCTCCAGGTTCACGTCCCACAGAGTCGCAGATCCGTGCCGAGTGCGCTCAGATCTCCATCGACGGCGTGATCACCGCACGCTCGCTCCCGGGCGTACGGATGGTCAACTGGACCAGTCCACGCGCAACCTCGGCAAACACGAAGCGCCCGTCCACGTCGGCCTCGGTGGACAGCACCGAACTGACCGTGCGGAGCTCGACGACAGCGACGCCGCCCGGGGTAATCCATCCGTCGAGGCGAGCCGAGTCGGCCGAAGTCTCGGTGATCGTCACCATCGCCGTCAGGCTCGAGCTGGTGAACGTGACGGTTTGGGCGCCTGCGTCGTCAGATCGGACGCCAGCCAGGGTGTGCGATCGCTGCAGGTCGGCCAGTTCGGCGTGCAGCGCGTCGAGCGTGACCCCGAACTGGATGCGCTCGATGAGATTGATGGGAACCGGGTCGAGGGTTGAGTAGAGGTTCGCTACTGCGGCCAGAATGCGGGCGTCCGCGTCATCGATCACGCCGGCGGCCAGCTCGTCCAGCGACGAATCGTCGGGCATCGTCATCAGAGCTCCCAGGCCGGGTCGCCGGCCAGCAGTTGGCGGAGCTTGGCCAGGCATCGTCCCCGAGTAGGGCCGATGCTGCCGACGGGCATGCCCAGCGACTCCGCCACTGCCGCATAGTCAGGACGGTCGGCGAAGGCGATGACCCGGAGGAGTTCTTGACACCGCGCGGTGAGCTGGGCGATGTGTTGCCAGAGCCTGCTGTCACCGTCGCGGCGCAGCACGAGCTCCTCGGGGAGGTCGCGAGGTGGCGACACCACGTCGTCAGCCTCGAACTCGCGCGGCTCGACGCGATCAGTTCGCTTGACGACGCGCCACGCCTCGCGGCGGGCGCTGACGATCAGCCACTGCAGAACTGCCTGCGGGTCTGCGATCGACTCCGAGCCGCGGACCAGGGCGAGCCAGGTCGTCTGAACGACGTCCTCGGCCGTCTGCGAGTCCAGCCGCTGGGCTCGGGCGGTGTGCCACAAGATCGGTGTCAGCAGCGCCACCAGATCGCCCATCTTGCTCTCGTCACCCGCGCGGAAGGCCCGGAACAGCGACGCCGCCTGGGCCGCGAGGGTGTCCGGAACGGGCTGAGCGCCGATCATGGCCGGTTTACCTGCGTGGCGCTGGAAAATGCGGCCCAGCCGCGCGCGAGGGCGGTGGCGGGATCCACTGGCCCGAGGTCGCCGCAGCTGCCCTCGGCGAGCTTCTGGGCGAGCTCGCCGGCCAGCACCGGGGCGGCAAAGGACGTGCCGCTCCAGGTGGCGAAGCCGCTCACGAAGTCGTCGGGATCGATCGTGGCCCGCTCCTCGGCGCCGGCCCGGACCCAGTACGACGACTGCGCCGACCCGTTGAGGTTCACCGGAACGGTGCTCACCAGAGCTGCGCCGTAGCGCCGACACGTCACCCAGTCCCCCGCGTTGCTGAACAACGCGGTCGTGCCGTTGGGGTTCATGGCCCCGACGCTCGTCACCGGGACGCAGTTGGGATCGAGGGTGCTGATGACGCCGCCCGGGTACGGGGCGAACGCGGCCGGAAACATCGGCCGGGACGTGCCGTCGTTCCCCGCCGCGACGACGACTGCCGTCCCGCCCCCGGCCAGGGCCAGGATCGGCGCCAGCAGGAGGTGGTCGAACGCGGAGTCCGGTGGCTGCTCGTGGTAGTAACCCAGCGACAGCGACACGACGTCCAGGAACCCTTCGGCGGCGCCGGCTTTCTGCGCGGCATGCTGGCGCACAGCCAGCGCACCAAGTGTCTCGAGGACGCAATGCTCGGGCGCGACTCCGTCACTGGACATCACGCGGATGGACAGGATGTCGGCGTCCGGGCAGAGCTGCCGGATCAGCCCGGCGACAAAGGTGCCGTGTCCGACCTCGGGACCGAGCTCCCCCGCCAGCGGATCGATCACGCCGGCGGCGATGTCGGAATCGGCGTCCGCTCCGCCGAGGCCGAGCTTCACCCCGTTGATCACGAGCTCGCGCGTGACGACGTCGGGCGTCATCCACGGGTGCTTGCCCACCCCCGTGTCGAGGACGGCGACGACCGGGCGACGGGACCCGCGCTTCGTCCGCCCCGGCGCAGCGCCGAGCCAGACCACTGGCGCCAGTCCGCCGAGACCGGCCACTCCGTACTCGGCCGCCTCCTCGCCGGACCCGTGGACATAGGGCGACCCGTGGATGTAAGGCGACCCGTGGATGTAAGGCGACCCGTGGATGTAGGGGTTGGCGAACATCAGATGGTCGAGTGAGACCTGCCGGGCGATGGGCGAGTCCGTTCCCACACGCGCACGGAAACCCTGCAGCACCTTCCACGCGTCAGGCGCGGCCGCTGTGCCTTCGATCGGTTCGAAGCGCACGACGTTCGCGAACATCCGTTCGGCGTCCTTGAGCCCCGCCTCCCGCGCGGCCGACATCAACGCCGCGCGCCGCGCAGCGGCTTCGGCCGGGTCGTCGAACGTGAGGCCCAGCTCCTTCGCAGCTTCGCGCAGCGGCCCGTACACGTCCTCGTTGGCAGCACCGCTGACGAGCAGCTTGTCGCCGATGTAGACGGTCGGACGAACGGTTCCCTGGTCCTTGACCCGCGTCGCGGTCGACGGGTCCAGGACGCGCGCGTTGTAGCGCGCCAGGATCGAGGGCGGCACCGCGATGATCGGCTCAGCGGAGGGCGGGGCCCGGAAGATCACCTTGCCGATCGGGCGATCGCCGGGCCCGCGCACATCGGCGGGAGGCACCCGACTCGGCTTCGGCCGGTCGTCCCCGAACGGCGGCTTGGGAGCGTTCATGGTCACCTCGTGTCTGCTGCGGGGCCAGCTCTCCGGCCGAGCGTAGGGCCAGGGCCCCAGCGACCACCACCGAACGGAAAGCCCGTCGTCATTTCGCTGGTAAGGAGGCCCGCGGTCTCGTCGAGATACATCTTCGGGCCGGCGTGTATCAGAACCGCTCGCGGCGGCTCCTGCCCCCTGACGATCGACGGAGGTGGGTCATGACGACGCAGGAGCCCCTGCCCGGTGCCGTCCTGGCCGGGGGGCAGGACGGCACCGACCCACCTCCTGCGCTCG
>DATAQD010000009.1:0-12452 GCA_036264855.1 Jatrophihabitans sp.
CATTGTGGTCGCTCGCCGCGGCGGCGGTCGCCATCCGGTTGGCGTGGATGTCGGCGCCGGAGAAGCTGGTCGGCTCGATCTACCTCGGACTCGGATGGCTCTCCGGTTTGGCGATCCCCGGCGTCTGGGTCCGCGACGGCGTAGCTCCAGCGGCGCTATTGATCGCCGGCGGGTTGCTGTACACCCTCGGCGCGATCGGATATCACCGCCGATCACCGGACCCCTACCCGTCGGTGTTCGGCTATCACGAGGTGTTCCACGCCTACGTGACGGCGGCGGCAGCGTGCCAGTACGTTGCGATCGGCTGCTTCATCCTGTAACCGGTGCCGCGCGGCGGCAGGAGGCGCCAGCGGACCAGCGGCGCGTCGACGATCCTGAAGCGTGCGATCAGGCCACCCGCCCCTCGCCGGCGGCGACAGGGTCGAAGGCCTGCCACATCCGCGCGTAGATTCCGTCGAGCTCCAGCAACTGCGCATGCGTCCCCTGCTCGGCCACCCGGCCGTCGGCCATCACGACGATCCGGTCCGCGACCCGGGCGGTCTGCAGCCGGTGCGCGATCACGATCGTGGTCCGGTGGCGCGCGACCTCGCGCATCGCCGCGGTCACCCGAGACTCGCTGGCCAAGTCGAGGTTGGACGTCGCTTCGTCCAGCAGCAGCAGCGCCGGGTCGGCGAGCTCCGCCCGGGCCAGGGCGATGAGCTGGCGCTGTCCGGACGACAGCGAACCGCCCCGTTCGCCGAGCTGGGTGAGGTAGCCGCCGGGGAGGGCGGCCACGACGTCATGCGCGCCGACCGCGCGGGCCGCCGCCTCGACCTCGGCATCGGTTGCGTCCGGGCGGCCGTACGCGATGTTGTCGCGCGCCGACGCCGAGAACAGGAATGCCTCCTGGGGCACGTAGCCGAGATGGCTGCGGAACGCCGCCAGCGCCAGCGTGCGCAGGTCGTGGCCGTCCATCGACACCGAACCGGCCAGCGGGTCATAGAACCGGGCCAGCAATTTCAGCACCGTCGACTTGCCGGCTCCGGTCTCGCCGACGAGCGCGACGGTCTCGCCGGGCGCCACGTGCAGCTCGACGCCACGCAGCGCGTCACCCGCTCCCGCGGACGGGTAGCCGAAGCGCACGCCCTCGAGCGCCACCGCCCCGTGCACGTCGCCGAGCGGTTCGGGCGCGTCGGGCTCGGGAGTGAGCGGATCAAGAGCCATCAACTCGGCGATGCGGTTCACCGACACCCGCGTCTGCTGCCACGAATCGAAAACCTGCGACAGCTGCTGGATGGGTGAGAAGAACAGGTCGATGTAGAGCAGGAACGCGATCAGGTCGCCGACGGTGAGCGAACCGGACCGGATCAGCGCCGCGCCCACACCGAGCACCAACGCGTCGGCCACCGCGGACAGGAACTGGACGAACGGAAAGTAGGTAGCCACCAACCGCTGCGCAGCCACACGCGAGCTCAGGTAGGACAGCCCCAGGTCGTGGAAGCGGGCAATCGTCGCCGCCTCGTGCCCGAACGCCTGCGACTCGCGCACGCCGGACAGGCTCTCCTGGAAATCCGCGTTCACGACCGCGATCCGCTCGCGCGAAAGGTCGTAGAGCCGGGCGGCCCGACGCCGGAACCAGACCGTGGCGAATGCCAGCGGAACCACCACGCTCAGCGTGACGAGCCCGAGTTCGATGTCGACGACCAGCAGCGCGACGCCGACGCCGACGAAGGTGACGAACGCGACGAGCGCCGACAGCAGGCCGTTCTCGACGAGCGACTCGAACTGGTCGACGTCGGTCGTCATCCGGGTCATGATCCGGCCCCCGAGCTCGCGCTCGTAGTAGTCGAGCGAGAGCCGCTGCAGCTGGGCCCAGATGCGGATGCGCAGCGACAGCATGATCCGTTCGGCGGTGCGGCCGGTGACGAAGGTCGAGGCCACGCCGTCGATCAGGTCGGCGAGCGTGATCGCCAGGAACACTGCGGACGCACCGAACAACACGCCCTGCGAGCCGGTTCCGACGCCATTGTCGACTCCGGTCTTGACGAGGTAGGGACCGGCCAGCCCGGCGACCGCGTCGAGCACCACGAGGATCAGCCCGATCAGCAGCGGGCGGCGGAACTCGCGCAGCAGGCGCAGCAGCCCGAACTGCGGCTGCCGCCGGCTCTCGGCGGCCAGGTCGACCTGCGCCTCGTCGCGCACCGGCGGCAGCTCGGCGACGCGGGCCAGCAGTTCGGGCGTGGCGGGCAGCCCGGCCAGCAGGCTGCTCGCGCCCCGACCCCCGCCCAGACCGGCGCCGAGACCGGCCGGCACGGTGGTACGTGGGGTTGGCGTCGACGCCGTCTCCGACCCGCGCCAGGCTGCCGCTGTGATGCCGTCCTTGGTGAGGGCCACCAGCGCCTCGATGCGGTCGCCGGCCTTGCGCACCGGTTCGGTCTCGAGCCCGGACAGTAGCGACCGGTAGAGCGCGCTGCGGCCGGTCAGCGCCTCGTGAGTGCCCGCGTCGACGACCCGGCCGGCGTCGAGCACCACCACCCGGTCCGCCAGGTGCAGCGTTGACACCCGGTGCGCGATGAGCAGCGTTGTCCGGCCGCTGAGCACCCCCCGCAGCCCGGCGTGAATCGCCTCTTCGGTGTGCACGTCCACCGCGCTGGTCGCGTCGTCCAGCACGAGCACTCGGGGATCGGCGAGGATCGCCCGCGCGAGCGCGATCCGCTGCCGTTGGCCGCCGGACAGCGTCAGCCCGCGCTCGCCCACCACGGTGTCGTAACCGCGGGGCAGCTCGCGGACGAAGCCGTCGGCCTGCGCGGTGCGGGCGGCCGCCTCGATCTGGTCGTCGGTCGCGTCGGGTCGGCCATAGGCGATGTTGGACCGGATGGTGTCGGAGAACAGGAAGCTGTCCTCGAACGCGACCCCCACCCGCCGCCGCAGCGAGTGCAGCGTGATGTCGCGGACGTCATGGCCGTCGATGAGTACCCGCCCGGCCTGCGGGTCGTGGAAGCGGGAGACGAGGGCGGCCAGGGTGGATTTGCCGCTGCCGCTCGCCCCGACTACTGCCACACGCTCACCGGCCGCGATGCGCAGGTCGAACCCGTCCAGTACCGGCCTGTCGGGGTCGTAGCCGAACCGCACGTCCTCGAAGACGATCTCGCCGCGGATGTCGTCAACGGCGACCGCGCCCGGTGCGTCGGCGATCGCGGGCTTGAGGTCGAGCAGCTGGAAGATGCGCTCGACGCCGGCTCGCGCCTGCTGGCCGACGGTGAGGACGCCGGCGAGCTGGCGCGCCGGCGCCGCGAATTGGCCGACGTAGGTCGAGAACGCCAGGAACGTGCCGAGGCTGATCCGGCCGTGCAGGGCGAGCAGGCCGCCGAACACCAGGATCGCCACCTGCCCCAAGGTAGGAATCGCCTCGAGCAGCGGCTGGTACCGCGCGTTGAGCCGGGTGGCCCGCATGCGCGCCCCGTACAGCCGCTGGGCGGCGGCGGTGAGCCGGCGGACCTCGCGCGCCTCCTGCCCGAACGCCTTGACCACGCGCACCCCGGTGACGCCCTCGTCGACGATCTGCGCGACGTCCCCCTCACGCTGCTGGCCGTCCCAGCTCGCCGGGAATACCCGGCTGCGCATCCGGTAGGACACCGCGAACAGGGCCGGCACCACGACCAGCGCCAGCAACGCCAGCAGAGGGGACAGGACGAACATGACCGCCAGCGAGAGCAGCATCAGCAACACGTTGCCGGTCATCAGCGGCAAGAAGTTGAGCAGGCTCTGGACGAGCGCGGAGTCGGAGTTGGCTCGCGACACCAGCTGCCCGGTCGGCATCCGCGACAGCGTCGCGAGGTCGAGCTGCTGCAGGTGATCGTGCATCGCGTTGCGCAGGTCGAGCTGCACCGCCAATGCCACCTGCCCGCCGCGGTACCGCCGGACGTAGGCCAGGACGAAGGCCAGGGCCGCCGCCGCGAACAGGAGTACCAGCCAGGGCCACAGCACGTCGCGGCGCGTGACCACGACGTTGTCGACGATCTGCCGCGCAATCAGCGGCACGAGCGTCTGTGACGCGCTACCGGCGACCGCCGCCGCCACCGCGATGATCACATTGCGGCGGTGCCGCATCAGCTGGCGCCACAGCCGGCGCACCCAGCCTTCGGGCGGGGTCATGCGTGCCGACCGGCGAGGCGTTCGGCCAGGCGTGCGGCCGAGAGCCGGTCCAGCGCGGTGGCCAACCCGCCGAGCGCGTCGACGAGGTGGCCCGGGTCATCGGCATGCTGCAGCGCCGCGTCGAGACGGCCCAGCATCGCGATCTCCGCTGCCCCGAGCGCGGCCTGACCCTGCGGGGTCAGCCGCAGGGCAACAACCCGCTGGTCGTCCATGTTGTGCTCGCGCATCAGCAGCCCGCGACGGCACAGGGCGTCCACACTCGCGCTGATCGTCGGCTTGCCCAGTGCCAGCCGGGCCGCGACGTGCGAGGCGCGCTCGTCGCCGTCCGCGACCGCAGCCAGCACCCGGTAGTGGGCCAGGCTGAGCTCGCCCGAAGCGCGCTCGAGCAGGCGGGACATTCGCACCAAGGCGCGCAGGGCTTCGACTCGATCCACGTGCTCCGACACTACACGGATTGGTTCGACGGTCGAACTATCACCCGGACTTTCCGCTCGGAGCGCAGGTGCCGCCGATCGTCCGTCGGCGGGAGATCATCGCCTGGAGGGGGCAATGTAGGGCGACGGTGCGTTCACCGTGAAGGTCGGGCACACGTACCCGATGGTCGTGCTTCGTACGGCGGCCAGAAATCGGCTGAGCAGCAGGCTGCGCTCGAGCTGGTTCGGTTCGCCCGTTGGACGAGATCTTCCGGCCGTCTTCATCGACGCGATCGTGGTCAAAGTCCGCGATGCTCAAGGTCGCCAACCGCCCGTTCTACGCCGCGCTCGGTGTCAATCTGGCCGGCGAGCGCGACATTCCCGGGCTCGGGCCGGTTCCGGCGGGGAGGGTGCGAAGTGGCCCCGTTAGCGAGATAGACGCCTAGCAGGTGCCGGCGGGGACCGGGGATGCGGACGTCTCCGGCCGGCCGACCAGGGCGTCGAAGTCGCGGGTGCTGGTGTACACGGTCCAGTCGCTCGGGGACGAGCCGAGGCAGAGGTAGGCCTCGGCGGTGTTGCCGTCGGGCAGCGGTTGCCCGCTGTTGAGCCAGTAGTCCATGCCGGGGATCTGCGGCCAGGCGGCGTGTGCTGTCTGCCATTGGCATCCGGTGTCGATATCGCAGACGCGACCGAAACGGGTGTTGTTGGGCGAGGTGTAGTAGACCTCGGCCCAGTGGTAGCTGCAGGTCGCGGGGCCGGTGGTTTGCCCGGTGCAGCGGGGGTCGGTGCCGCCCGTGGCGGTCACCGTGATCGGTGGTGTCGTGTACGTGATCGTGGACGGGGTCTGCACCCATCCGGCCACGGTGTACACGCTGGCGTAGTTGAACGTCCAGGTCCCGGTGCAGGTACCTGCGCTGAGGTCGAGGGTTCCTCGCGTCGTGGAGTTGGCGTCATCGCCGATGTTGAACATGCACAGTGCGCCGCTTCCGGCCTGGAGAGCGGCGACGAGGTCGGTTGAAAGCGCAGCCGTCAGTGTGACTGCGGTACCTGCCGCAACCGTGGCGCCATCGGTCGGAGACGTGATAGCGGCCCGCGGGTTGCCGGCGGGCGGCGGGACGGTCGGCGTGGGTGTTGCGGTTGGGGTTGTGGGCGATGCTGCGACCTGGGCTGCGGCGACGAGCTGCCCTGCCGGGGTCGGTGGCCGCCCGGCCCGCGCGAGCGAGCTGTGAGTGGCAGCCAGGAACATGGTGGACAGGCAAGCCGAGATGGCGGTCAGGCAACCAACCACGGCTGGCGCGGTGGCCCGGGCGCGGATGCGTGCGCCGTCACCGGCGTGCGGCCCAGGTTTGACGACGCACGGTCTGCCTTCGCTGGCGGCGGCAGAGGTCGCCAAGGGCGGGCGTCGAAGTAGCCTGGCGAGCGGGCCGGCTGCGGCTCGCTGCGCGCCGGAGTCGGGTCGGTACCAAGGTTTCACGGGGTCTCTCACTCATTCTTATCCCGCGACAGGGCCAGCTCTGCCGCAACCCGCCGCGCGGAACCGGCAGATCCGACGGGTGGAACGGATGCGAGATCGTCACCCCCCGCGAAGCCCCGCCAGGGGGCCCGGATGATCACTCTGCGCAAGCAGTGTTGTCCCGGTGTGTGGTTTATGTCAACTCAAAAGCGACGAAATTCGCAACACTCGCCCGCTGGAGAGCGAGGCAGGTGAGCGGATCGCCCTGCTCGCAGAGGGCGGCAACGGACCCCTTGCCGTTCCCGCGGCGCGGCCACCTGAGCGCGCTCATGCTGATCCGGGCGAGTGGGACGCCAAGGCCGTCCTCACCGAACTCGCCCAGCGGCGCTAGTCGAGAACGAACGCGGGGTGCTTGGCGGCAATGGCCGCGATCTGCTCGTCGGTCGACTGTGGTCCCACGCCGTCGAAGAAGACGCCGACCTCGGCCTTCCACTTTGCGAGGTAGGCGCGCAGAACCGGGACCTTCTCGGCGTCGAGGAGCTCTCTGGCGTGCCGCGACTCGCGACGCCGGCCCAGGATCAGCACGAGCTCGCCGTCCGCCGCGCGCACGTTGCGCACCCACTCCCCGTTCCCCCGCGCCGATACCAGGTACTGCCGCCCCTCGAGCGTCAATAGGTTGACCGGCGTTTGTCGCGGGAGCCCGGACTTGCGTCCCCGCGTCTCGAGCACGCGGCTGCCCCAGACGCTCAACCCAAGCCGGGTGAAGCCGGCCACCGTGCGGTTCGCGACGTTGCGGGTGAACCAGCCCGGCTCGCGGTAATGCGCACTCGCCACACCCCCAGCGTAACGAGAGCCGCAATTCTCACGAACCGCTGCCGTACGGCCGGGTGATGATCTCCAGGTTGTGGCCGTTCGGGTCGGACCAATAGAGGCCGCGGCCGCCGTCGTTCGTGTTGATATCTCCCGCCCGGCGGTGGCCAGGATCGGCCCAGTAGATCAGCCCGCGCTCCTTGATCCGTCCGAAGATCTCGTCGAACTCGGTCTCGGTGACAAGGAAGGCGTAATGCTGCGGCGCGATGACGTCGGCGTGGTCGTCGGCGACGTCGAGGGTGACGCCGTTGGCGCATTCGACGGTGAGGAACGGGCCGAAGGCGGCCGGCTCCGGCAAGCCGAGAATCTCGCAGAAGAACGCGGCCGCCTCCTGCTTGTCGTGCGCGTGGACGATCGTGTGATTGAGCTGGACAGGCATGCCCCTCTCCTTCCGGTCAGTGACCAGTGTGCGGCCGGGGCGGGGTAACGAGAACGGGGACGAGCACGCCCGGCCAACCCACGGCTGCAGCGCGAGCCCAGATGCCTCTGAATGATGCGAGAACCGCCTGTCCGGGGCGGTGGACCAGGTTGAGCGAGAGCATGACCGCGTTGTCATCCCCATCGCGTGCCGATCCGTCGCGGGGTCACCTCACATGATCAGACAGCAGGCCTTCGGTGCCGAACAGTTCTGCGCGCCAGTGCTCCAACAGTTCTGTGGCGTCGTTGTCGTCCGGATGGAAGCCGACGCAGTTGTAGGCGCGGATCCGTCGGATGACCTCGCGGGAGAGAAACGGCGAGTCACGCAGGGCCCACAGGCTGCGGGCCAGCCGCGTCGGGTGGTACGTCGCACGATCGCCGAGCAACGAGAGGGTGGTGTGCCCGATCACGGCGAGAAGGAAGGCGAAGGTCGTGAACCGCATCGCCCGGATGCGTACCCCCTCGTCGCCCACGACCTGCTGGAACACGTCGAACGCCACCGCCTTGTGCTCGGACTCCTCCAACGCGTGCCAGAGCAACAACGAGCGGACCTCGGTCTCACCGAGCAGGGCCTGCGCGGCCGGGTCGGTCAGCAACGTTTCGGCCAGCGTCGCCGTGTAGTGCTCGAGCGCGGCAGTAATGCCGAGCTGGAACCGATGCGAGAAGATCTTCTGGTTGCGCCGCAGACCGGCTTTGACCATCCCATCGACACGGCGGGTGGGATACCCCATCTCCTGCAGGCGCTCGTTCAACGACCGGTGCTCTCGGCCGTGCGTGACCTCCTGCCCGATGAAGCCCGCCACCTGCTTCTTCAACTCCGGATCGGTGATTCGGTCGGCATAGTGCCGCACCGACCGGACGAAGAAGTCCTCGCCCTCGGGGAACATCGCCGACAGCACCGCAACGACATGGCTCATCACCAGATCACCCTGGACGTAATGCCGGTCGAGCGAGGTCGGCGGGTAGCTGAACCTGATCCGCCGAGTACGTACGTCGCGCGGCGGGATCGGGCGCACCGCGGAGTCGGTCAGCGCAGTCATGCGGTTCTCCTGGTGGTGGGGAAGCGACTGGTCACTCCGCTGCTCCGGCCGCCGCCATGGTCAGCAGGCCCTTGAGCATGCGGCGGACGGCGGCGTGCCGACCGTCGGCGTCGGCGTCCACGGCCTGTTGCAGCGCCAAGCCGGTGTAGAGCGCCAAGATCGCCTGTAGCGTCTCGGCGATGAACGGCTGTTCGGCGAGTTCCGGGAACGCCTCGCCGAACACCTCGAGAGTCGTGTCAGCGACCTGCTTGGACTCCGCGGCCATGACGGTGCGCAGCTCCGGATCACTGCGCGCGGCGATCGTGAGTTCCATCAGTGCATGGAAGGACGGGTCGTCGAAGAACGACCAGAGGACGTTCAGCGCCTTGGCCACCGTGCGCCGGGCGGGTGGGATGCCGTCGAACCGCTGCCGGAACTCCGCGGCCCGCAGGGCGATCAGGCGCTGGCCGGCGGCGGCGATCAGGTCGGCTTTCACCGGGAAGTGGTGTGCGAGGGCCCCGCGTGAGACACCGGCGCGGCGCACGACATCGTTGGTCGAAAAGCCGCTGTAGCCCGTTGCGGCCAGGCTTTCGATCGTGGCGTCGAGCAGCCGGTTACGCATCGCCTCGACCCGCTCGGGCTGGGTCAGCCGGGCACGAGTCGTCGGGGTGAATGGCATGACTCGGACCGTAGGCCCAAATCCACCGGCAGGCA
Organism: Jatrophihabitans sp.; assembly: GCA_036264855.1. GTDB lineage: Bacteria > Actinomycetota > Actinomycetes > Mycobacteriales > Jatrophihabitantaceae > Jatrophihabitans. The sequence goes on from DATAQD010000009.1 coordinate 9,021, forward strand.
AGCCTGCCGGTATGTAGCCCGGGGTGAAGGGCCTGAGCCCGACCGGCCGATCGATCAGTCCAGCCGGATGCGACCGATCGCGGGCGAGGTGAGTGACCCGATCCACACGACACCGTCGCGCTCGACGACACCGGTGATCATGTGCAGCCGCTCGTGCTGGGTCTGCAGGTCGTGGACGAGCACGCCGTCGGTGTCGTAGGCCTGCACCCAGACCGTCTTCTCCTCTTTGGGTTGGATTGCCTCAGGGAGCGCCCAGGCGATCTTGCGCAGCACCGGCGCCCGAGGCGATAGCAGGTCCAGGACAGGGTTGCGCGGGCTCACCAGCGCCACCCAGATCAGCCCGTCCGATCCGGTCGACATGTTGTCCGGAAACGCCGGAAGATTCTCGACGAGCGGCTCGCGCTGGCCGGCCCGCGGACCGGTCAGCCACACCTTGCTGATTCGGTACCCGCCCGTCTCGGCGATCGCGAGCCAGGACTCGTCCGCCGCCAGCGCGAGGCCGTTCGCGAAGTCGAAGCCGTCGGCGACCAGATCGATCGAGCCGTCGGTTGTCAGGCGCGACAACCGCCCCGTCCCTGAGTGGGCGAGCAGGTCGGCCTTGAACTGCTCGAGGCCGTACTTCGTCGAGCTTTCGCTGAAATACACCGTCCCGTCGGCGGTGCGCACGACGTTGCTGCAGAACACGATCCGCCGACCGTCGATCTGGTCGACGATCGTCGACACGCGACCGGTATCGAGCTCCACGCGCAGCAGACCCCGGCGCGCGTCACACGCGAGCAGCTCCGCGTCGGCAACGAACTCGAGGCCGAGTGGCCGGCCGCCGGTGTCGGCCACCGTGTCGACGCGCTGCCCGTCGGGGGAGATGCGCACGATCCGGCCGTCGGCGAGCCCGGCCAGCACATTGCCGCCGGCGTCGAAGACCACGTCTTCGGGACCGGCGCCGGGCAGATCGAAAACGTCGAGCCGGACGTCCGCTCGGCTGCGCTTCTGCTTCGCCCGGGGCGGCGCTTTAGGCGGATGCCAGACGACCGGATCGATCGATGGCTTCGCCGTTTGCGCCATGCACTGCCTCCGCGGATCGGGAAGGTTGGTCAGACGGGCGGATGCGGGTCGTACTGGATCCCGCGCTTGGTCATTCGGGCCGCTTGCTCGGAATCCAATCGCACGAGGAGATGCAGCGCCATGTCGATGCCGGCGGAGACTCCGGCCGCGGTGACGACATCGCCGTCGTCGACGAAGCGATCATCCGGACGGACCTCGATCGTCGGGTCGGGCTCGGCCAGCCGGTCCAACGCATCCCAGTACGTCGTCGCGGGCCCGGTTCCTCAGCAGTCCAACTGCGGCGTACACGAGCGAACCGGTGCACACGCTGGTCATCAGCGTGCCCCCGTCATGCATGCCCCGCAGGGCCACGTGCAGCGGTTCGTCGGCGCCGAGCAGGCGCCGGGTGCCCTTGCCCCCCGGCATCAAGAACACGTCGATGGGCCCCGCGTCGTGCAGGGTGCGGTCGGGCAACACGCGCAGACCCTTGGCGCCGTGGATCGCCTCGAGGGTCGCGGCGACGGTCATCACCCTCGACCTCGGCCTGGGCCACGTGCTCCGCCCAGTGCGTCAAGACCTCCCACGGCCCGACGAAATACGAGTTCCTCGGCGCCGTCGAACAGGGCGATCGCGATTCGCACCCACGCACCGTATCGGGCCGCGTTGGTCACTTGCCGCCCGCTCGGGCGGTGGCTGGCAACGAGGGTTCCCGTGGGATGCTCGTATGTGACGAGAGCACCGTCATATTGCTACTCGCCAGTAACATGGGCAGAGTGCTAACGAGAACGTGTCGCGACGGCTGCGCCGCCGGTTCGTCCGTCCGATTGCCCGCGGCAGGTTGCCGGCGGGATCACTGAAAGACCTAGTCTGAGAGGTCAGCGAACGCATGAACATCGTGGTCCTGGTCAAGCAGGTGCCCGACACCGAAGGTGACCGCAAGCTCGATCCGCAGGACAACACGGTCGACCGCGCTGCGGTGGATCCGGTCATCAACTACATCGACGAGTTCGCGATCGAAGAGGGGTTGCGCCTCAAGGAGCAGCAGGGCGGAGAGGTCACGATCCTCACCGTCGGTCCCGAGCGCGCCACCGAATCGATCCGCAAGGCGCTGTCGATGGGCGCCGACAAGGCGGTGCACGTGTTGGATGACGCGATTCACGGATCGGACGCCATCGCCACCGCGAAGGTGATCGCGAAGGCGCTCGGCACGATCGAATGGGACGTCGCCATCGCCGGCTCGGAGGCCACCGACGCTCGCGGAGCGGTGGTCCCGGCCCTGCTCGCGGAGGTCCTCGGCGCGCCGCAGCTCACCCAGGCTCGCAAGGTCACCGTCGAGGGCTCGACCGTGACGATCGAGCGGGTGACCGATGTCGGCTACGAGAAGATCGAAGGGTCGACGCCCGCGGTGATCAGCGTCGTCGAGAAGATCAACGACCCGCGGTACCCGTCCTTCAAGGGCATCATGGCCGCCAAGAGCAAGCCGATCGATGTCAAGTCGCTGGGCGACATCGGCCTCGACGCCGCCGAGGTCGGGCTCGACAACTCGTGGACGCAGGTCGCGTCGTTCGAGAACGCCCCGCCACGTGAGGCCGGCCAGACCGTCAAGGACGAAGGGGACGGCGGCGTGAAGATCGCCGACTTCCTTGCGTCCAAGAAGCTGATCTGACCGAGCCGAGACGAAGGAGACAACAGATATGGCAGAGGTCCTCGTTCTCGTCGACTCGGTCGACGGCAACGTCAAGAAGCCCACCCTCGAACTCCTCACCGCCGCCCGCCAGCTCGGCGAGCCCGCCGCTGTCGTGGTCGGCGCGGCCGGTACCGCCGCGGCGCTGAAGGATCAGCTCGCCGAGTACGGCGCGGCCAAGGTCTACGTCGCCGAGAGCGACGACATCAGCGGCTACTCCGTCGCGCCGAAGGCCGAGGCGTTGGCCAGCCCCACCTCGCCGGCGTCGAGGCCGATGTCGGACAGCGACTTGACCTCGATCGGCTTGCTCTTCGCGGCCATGATGCCCTTGAAGGACGGGTAGCGCGGGTCGTTGATCTTCTCGACGACGCTGATGACCGCGGGGGTCTGCGCCTCGACCTTCTCGTAACCGGTGTCGGTGACCCGTTCGATGGTCACGCTGGAACCGTCGACGGTCACCTTCCGCGCCTGGGTCAGCTGCGGCGCGCCGAGCACCTCGGCGAGCAGCGCCGGGACGACCGCGCCCCGGGCGTCCGTTGCCTCCGAGCCGGCAATCGCGACGTCCCACTCGATCGAGCCGAGCGCCTTGGCGAGGATCTTCGCCGTCGCGATCGCATCCGAGCCGTGGATCGCGTCGTCCGAGACGTGGACGGCCTTGTCCGCGCCCATCGACAGCGCCTTGCGAATCGACTCGGTGGCCCGCTCGG
>DATAQD010000040.1:0-1736 GCA_036264855.1 Jatrophihabitans sp.
CGAAGTCCTCGACCAGGCTGTCCGCCAACTCCACCAGGGTCTGGGCGAGTAACGCCTCTCTCGCCATCGTCACGCCTCTTCTCTCACTGCGTCCCGATTTTCATCCTAGCGATCGTCCGCGTTGAACCGCAGCCGTCGGGCGACCACGTCGGAGCACACATCCGCCAGCATCCGCTCGTTCCCGAAGGCGAAGGCCCGTAGCCGGACCAGCGCCTGGGTCACGCTCACGTCGAGCTGCGCCGACACCATCCCTGCGGCCTGATGGACGACGTACTGGAAATTCGAGCCCGCCCGCAGCTCGGCGCCCGGCGCCCCCGTCGCCGAATCTGCCTGCATGCCCAGAACCGTCTCGGCGGCGATGTCGGCCAGCACGAGCGCGTCGGCCTGCTGTTCGTCGGTCAGCGGCCCCGACCGGTCCGCGTAGAAGTCGAGCGCGCCCAGGCGCACGGCGCCGACCGACAGCGGGAACCCGAAGACTGCCCGCGCCCCGGCATCGATGACCGGTCCCGCGAAGGCGAGCCATCGGGGAACGGCAGGGTCGGCGAGGTCGGGCTCGAGGACCGGGCGGTCGAGCCGGTAGGCGTCGACGCACGGCCCCTCGCCGAGCGAGAACTGGAGGTCTTCGATGAGGGCGCTCACAGTGTCCGTCGTCCCCACCGATCCCAGGGCGACGTCGTCCGACATCAGCATGATGCCGGCGCCCGTGAGGCCGGTCACCGACCGGCAGACGTCGCACAGCCCCGCGGCACTCACGTCGTCGCCGCCCGCGGCGGCCAGGACGGCCAGGATCCGCGTGCGCCGCGAACCGTTCACGATGGCGCCCCGGGCGGCCGCGACGCGGCCCCGCCGTTGGACCACGATCCGATTCTCGTGCGAGCCATCCAGACGTCCTCGGTTGGTGAAGCCGTTGCACGGGCTGCCGAGGTCCGGAGCATCGCCCCGCGCGCACCGTACACCGGCGGCGCGATCTGCGGTCGGGAGTCGTGGGCTGCGGGCCAGCCGGCTCGATCGGTTCCTCGACACGACTCCGGGTGCGTCGTACACTCGAAGCGTCGGTCGCTCCTTCGGGTCGCGGCCGGCGCAGTACACGCGTTGCCCCAGACCCCGGCAGCGTCCATTTCTGGACCGCGTCCAGGGGAGGTCGGGGTGGCAGTCAAGAAGCGGCTCCCACGCCGGCTTCCTCGCGGTGCTGTTGTTGAGCCGGGCACCGGCGCGGCCACGAACGGGCCGCCTTCGTGGCGATGACGTGGAGCGCGGCCTTCTCGTGGGACGCTGACGCCTGGCGGGCGGAGGCTGCGTGCCGCCGGGCCGGTCTCGAGCTGTTCTTTCCGGTCGGCGTCACTGACCTGGCCTTCGACCAGATCGACGCGGCGAAGGCCATCTGCGCGAGCTGCGCGGTGCGCGAGCCGTGCCTGGCCTTCGCCCTCGACACCGATCAGGAGGCCGGCGTATGGGGTGGCCTCGACGAGGACGAGCGCCGTCGGCTGCGCCGCCGCAGCCGTACTACCCGTCGTCCACCGCCTCGGCCCGGTGCGGGCTGAGGAGCGCACCGGGCGCGGCCCCGTGTCGGCCGTACCGGTCCGGTCCGACGTGCCCACCTCGGGCGGGACCACTTGCCGACACCCCACCGAGCACGCTTTCTGTCCGCTCGACTACCGCCCCGGCAGCCCAGCGGACACAAAGCAGGAACCCCGATGGGGGGATGGCGCGCCTGGGACTCGCTCGGTCCTGCAGCT
>DATAQD010000225.1:0-7782 GCA_036264855.1 Jatrophihabitans sp.
ACGCTCGACGACCTGTGCACCTTGCGCGGCGCGGACACCGGGGTCCTGCCGGGCCTGCCGGACTCCAACCTCGGCCGATGGGCGGCGAACGGCGCCGTCAATCGCGTATTGCGCCGCGCCATCCGGGCCGGAGCCACCGCCGGCGCCCACGCTCCTCCGCAGTTCTGGCGCCGGGCGCAGCGCCCGCTGCTCTCGGCCCTGCAGCGTGGTGGAGCGCGCCGCCCCCGGCTCGACCCGGCCGATCGCGCCCGGCTCGTCCCGGCCTTCACTGGGGACAACGCGCTGCTGTGTCGCTTGCTCGGCGCGGACTACTCCGACTGGCTCGCACCGGAGGGGCGGGGCACGTACACCGTGCGCAGGTCGTGGGAACCATCGAATCCGGTGGCCTCGAAGTAGACCCGCCGCCCGCCCGGCACCTCGATCGAGCTGGCATAGCGCACGGCCCGGCCGGCCTGCTCGGGGACCGGACCGCTGACGGCGGTGAATCGGTCCGGACGGTCACTGACCGCCAACCCCGATCGCTCGCGCCAGTTCTCCTCCGCGCTGCGGCGTCCGTCGTAGAGCGCCCACCAGCGTTCGCCCACCCGAACCACGTCGGCGACGCGCACACCGCGGGCGTCCCAGGAGTCCGGGACCGGCCGCAGCGCCTCGGCCACCATCGTCCAGTCCAAGCCGTCCGGGCTCGTCGCGTACCAGGTGGACATCCGGTCCGCGGCGGCCTCGCCGGCGTCGAGCGGGTGCCGGCACGCCCACATCTGCCACGCCGTGGCGTCGACCTGGACGACGACGTCCTTCCACGCCTCGGTGTCGTCGCCGGGGAGGACGACCGTGCGTTCGCCGGTCTCCAACCCGGCCGGCGTCTCGGCGTCGATCGCCTCGACCCACCAGTGCTTGGACCCGGGCGTCGAAGCGCTGACGTAGAGCCGCCAACCCCCGTCGGGCCGGCGGACGAGGGCCGGCCGCTCCAGCGATGCACAGTTGAACTGGTCGCTGGTCACGGTGGCGGCCGTGTGGAACCGCAGCCCGTCCTCGGAGCACGCGACGACGTTGGCGTACCCGCGGCCGCGGTCGACCGGACGCCGCAGGCGATAGGCCAGCCAGACCACTCCGTCGGCCACGACCGCACTCGGCCCGCCCGCCCAGAAGCCCTCGCCGGCGCCCGGCGCGGAGACGACCACGTCTGAGTCGGCCGACGCGAGCGCGTCCAGGACTTCGATCACTAGAGGATGCTACCGGCGGGTGCGCGCAACTCCGGCGGTTTGCGCCTCGGCCCCGGTGGTCGGCCCACTGCGCCGGGTCAGGAGCCAGTCGTACCAGGCGGAGAGGCCGTCGCCGCGGGTGGCAGAGACGTGGAGGAGCTCGGCGTCGGCGTTGACGAGCGCCACGTCGTGGGCGAACCGGGCGATGTCGAAATCGACGTAGGGCAGCAAGTCGATCTTGTTCAAGACGACGAGCGTGGCCGAGGAGAAGATGTGGGGGTACTTCAGCGGTTTGTCGGCGCCCTCGGTGACGGACATGATCACCACGCGGGCGTCCTCGCCGAGATCGAACAGCGCGGGACAGACGAGGTTGCCGACGTTCTCGATCAGGACGACGCCGGTGCTCGGGTCGAGAGTCCCCAGCGCGGCGCGCAGCATCGACGCGTCGAGGTGGCAGCCCGCGCCGGTGTTGATCTGCAGGACCGGAGCGCCCGCGGCCTTGATCCGCTCGGCGTCGAAGGTCGTCTCCTGATCGCCTTCGATGACCCAGACCGGGGTGGTCGCTCCGAGCGCCCGGACCGTGCGCTCGAGCAGGGTCGTCTTTCCCGAGCCGGGGGAGCTCATCAGGTTGACGGCGACGACGCCGCGTTCCCGCAGCCAGCCGCGGTTCTCACCGGCCAGCGCATCGTTCTTGGCGAGCACCCGCTGTTCGAGGACAAGGGTCTCGGTCGCGGCGTGGCTGTGGCTGTGGCTGTGGCTGTGCGCGTCGTCGCCGTGCGAGTGGTCGTCGCGATCGTGATCGTGGGTCTGCGTCCCGATTTCGCCGCCGAGCTCGATCACCCGGGCGCCGCGTTCATCGGAACATCCGCAGGTCGCGCACATCTAGGGACTCACCTCCACCGAAACGATCCGTAGTTCGTCCCCACCGAGGACGCGGACGTCCGAGCTGCCGCACGCGCACAGCAGGATGCGGTCCGAGAGCAGGAACTCCTCCGAGCACGTGATGCAGCGCGCCCGGCCCGGTGGCTCGTCGATGTCGAGCTCGGCGCCGTCGAGGCCGGTACCGGCGGCGACGAGCTCGAAGCAGAACCGCAGGGAGTCGGCCGAGATGCCGGACAGCTTGCCGATCTCGAGCCGGATCTCACGGACCTGCCGGTCGCCGGTGCGCTCGCGGATGCTGTCCAGAACGCTCTCGGCGATGGCGAGTTCGTGCATCCGTGCGTACCTCATTCCGGGTCGGTCCGCGGTGTCGCTCGTCCCACCCTAGGCCCGGCGATCCGGCGCTCCAGCGGCAAAAATCGCGAGTTCCGGGAATCCCCGATTCGGCCAAAAAGGGCCCGCCCGCTGGGCCGGCGGGCGCTCTATGGTCGGGGCAACGGCCTCGTCCGTGACCGCGTCACGCGGGCTGCCCGACGGGTGCCGTCCAGGTGTGCCAACGGAAAGGGCGGTCCTGATGCTCACCGAGGAAGCCAAGAAGGCCGAGCAAACCTTGATTCACGTCTTGTGGATCAACGCTGGCCTCAGCTGCGACGGCGACTCGGTGGCGCTGACCGCGGCAACCCAGCCCAGTATCGAGGAGATCGCGCTCGGCGCGCTTCCGGGGCTGCCCCAGATCGCGGTGCACTGGCCGCTGATCGACTTCGAGTGCGGCCCGAACGGCGGCGCCGACGACTTCCTCGCCTGGTTCTTCAAAGCCGATCGGGGCGAGCTCGAGCCGTTCGTCCTGGTCGTCGAGGGATCCATCCCCAACGAGAAGCTGCACGACGAGGGCTACTGGTGTGGATTCGGCAACGACCCGGCAACGGGCCAGCCGATGACCACGAGCGAGTGGTTGGACCGACTGGCACCGAAGGCCACCGCGATCGTCGCGGTCGGCACCTGCGCGACCTACGGCGGCATCCACGCGATGGCCGGCAACCCGACGGGCGCGATGGGAGTGCCGGACTACCTGGGCTGGGACTGGAAGTCGAAGGCCGGTATCCCGATCGTGTGCGTGCCCGGGTGCCCCGCGCAGCCCGACAACATGGCCGAGACGCTGACCTACTTGCTCTACATGGCGACCGGCCAGGCTCCGATGATCCCGCTCGACGACGCGCTGCGCCCGACCTGGCTGTTCGGCCAGACCGTCCACGAGGGGTGCGACCGCGCCGGCTACTACGAGCAGGGCGACTTCGCGACCGAGTACGGCTCACCGAAGTGCATCGTCAAGCTCGGCTGCTGGGGCCCGGTCGTCAAGTGCAACGTGCCCAAGCGCGGCTGGATGAACGGCATGGGTGGCTGCCCCAACGTCGGCGGGATCTGCATCGGTTGCACGATGCCCGGGTTCCCCGACAAGTTCATGCCGTTCATGGACGAACCACCCGGCGGCAAACTCTCCACGAACGCCGTGGGCCTCTACGGAACTGCGATCCGCCGGCTGCGGCACATCACCACGCACACCGTCGATCAGGAGCCGAAGTGGCGCCAGCCCGGCCCGAAGCTGACGACCGGTGCGACCCGGACCTGGTAGAGATCCGCCCCCTTCCATCCTTGCTGACCGCGACAGAAAGAGGCGGGCAATGACGGCAACAACCCCGAAGCCGAGCACCGCGCAGCACGGCGCGAACGGCCGTGAGCTCGTCGAGATGGCGTGGGACCCGATCACCCGCATCGTCGGCAGCCTCGGCATCTACACGAAGATCGACTTCACGCAGCGGATCGTGGCCGAGTGCCACAGCACCAGCGCGATCTTCCGCGGGTACTCGATCTTCATGAAGGGCAAGGACCCGCGCGACGCGCACTTCATCACCAGCCGGATCTGCGGCATCTGCGGTGACAACCACGCGACGTGTTCCTGCTACGCGCAGAACATGGCGTACGGCGTGCGGCCCCCGCACCTCGGCGAGTGGATCGTCAATCTTGGCGAGGCTGCGGAGTACATGTTCGACCACAACATCTTCCAGGAGAACCTGGTCGGGGTGGACTACTGCGAGAAGATGGTCGCCGAGACCAACCCCGGTGTCCTCGAGCAGGCCAACCGCACCGAGGCGCCGCACGCCCAGGCGCACGGCTACAAGACCATCGGCGACATCATGCGCTCGCTAAACCCGTTCACCGGCGAGTTCTACCGCGAGGCCCTGCAGGTCAGCCGCTGGACGCGCGAGATGTTCTGCCTGATGGAGGGGCGCCACGTCCACCCGTCCACCCTGTACCCCGGTGGCGTCGGCACCGTCGCGACGATCCAGCTGATGACCGACTACATCACCCGGCTCATGCGCTACGTCGAGTTCATGAAGAAGGTCGTGCCCATGCACGACGACCTTTTCGACTTCTTCTACCAGGCGCTGCCCGGTTACGAGCAGGTCGGCAACCGCCGGATCCTGCTCGCGTGCTGGGGATCGTTCCAAGACCCGGAGCACTGCAACTTCGAGTACAAGGACATGACCAACTGGGGACGCAAGATGTACGTCACCCCCGGCGTCGTCGTGGACGGCAAGCTCGTGACCACCGACCTGGTCGAGATCAACCTCGGCATCCGGATCCTGCTCGGCTCGTCGTACTACGACGACTGGGAGGGCCAGGAGATGTTCGTCAAGAACGACCCCCTGGGCAACCCCGTCGACCGGCGGCATCCGTGGAACCAGCACACCAACCCCAAGCCGCAAAAGCGCGACCTGGACAACAAGTACAGCTGGGTCATGTCCCCGCGGTGGTACGACGGCAAGGACTACCTGGCGCTGGACACCGGTGGCGGCCCGCTGGCCCGCCTGTGGTCCACCGCGCTGGCCGGCCTCGTCGACATCGGTTACGTGCAGTCGACCGGCAACAGCGTCAAGATCAACCTTCCGAAGACCGTGCTCAAGGGCCCCGTCGAGCTGGAGTGGAAGGTGCCGCAGTGGAGCAACACGATCGAGCGCAACCGCGCCCGGACGTACTTCCAGGCGTACGCGGCGGCGTGCGCGCTGCATTTCGCCGAGAAGGCGCTCGTCGAGATCCGCGCCGGCCGGACGAAGACCTGGGAGAAGTTCACGGTGCCGGACGAGAGCATCGGCTGCGGCTTCACCGAGGCCGTGCGCGGCGTGCTCTCGCACCACCTGGTGATCCGGGACGGCAAGATCGCGAACTACCACCCGTACCCACCGACGCCGTGGAACGCGAACCCGCGCGACAGTTACGGAACCCTCGGGCCGTACGAGGACGCGGTGCAGGGCCAACCGATCTTCGAGGAGAACGATCGGGAGCACTTCAAGGGCATCGACATCATGCGGACGGTCCGTAGCTTCGACCCGTGCCTGCCGTGCGGAGTGCACATGTACCTCGGCGACGGGAAGAAACTCGAGCTGCTGCACTCGCCAACGCAGTCCGCCGGCATCGAATGACCGAACCGGGGCCGGTCCCGTCCGCCAGGCCCGACTGGCGGCAAGCGGGTGAGCGGATCGACACGCTGCTCGACGCCAGTTCGGCCGGCGGCGTCGTGGCGCGCGAACGCGCCGAGGAACTCGTCCGGCTGGTCGCGGACCTCTACGGTGCGGGGCTGGAGCGCGTGCTCGAGCTGATGCACGAACGGGGCCATCTCGACGAGCAGACCCTCGACGCGCTGGCCGCGGACGATCTCGTGGCCAGCCTGCTGCTGGTTCACGGGCTACATCCGTACGGCGTCGCCACCCGGGTGGAGAAGGCGTTGGCCGGCGTGCGGCCCTACCTGGGTTCGCATGGCGGTGACGTCGAACTGCTCGGCATCACCGACGACGGCGTGGTCCGGCTGCGGCTGCTGGGCAGCTGCGACGGCTGCGCGTCGTCGTCGGTCACGCTCAAGCTCGCAGTCGAGGGCGCGATCCAGAGCGCGGCGCCCGAGATCACCGCTATCGAGGTCCAGACGCCGACCGAGTCGGCGAGTCCGGTCATTCCCATGAACGCCCTGTTCGCTCGGGTGAGTTCACGGGCTGCGGACGACACCGCCTCGGCGTGGGAGCAGGTCGCGGACCTCGTGGACCTGCCGTCGGGCTCGGTGCGGCACGTCACCGTCGGGCAGACACCGGTTCTCGCCTGCCGGGCCGGGACCGACTTGTTCGCGTTCGTGGACAGGTGCGCCCGGTGCGAGCTGGTGCTGACCGGCGCGACGGTCAGCCGCCGCCTCGGCGGCCCCGCCGACGCGGCCGTGCTCACCTGCGGGTCCTGCCGGGCGCACTACGACGTGCGCCGCGCCGGCGCGGGCCTCGACGACGACGGGCTGCACCTCGACCCGCTGCCCCTGCTCGCCGACGGCGTCACCGTCTCGATCGCCGTGCCCGCCGCGGTATCGGCATGACGTCGGGCGGCCGCCCTGGGGTCCCGCTGGCCGTACTGCGCCGGCTGACCCAGTCGCGGCCGCAGCCGGTGGCGGTTGAGCGCTGCGAGATGTGCGCCATGCCGATCCCCGACGAACACTCGCACGTCGTGAACCTCGACAGCCGTGGACTCATGTGCACATGCCGCGGGTGCTACCTCCTGTTCACCGACGCGGGAGCCCAGCTGCGTTACCGCGCCGTACCCGAGCGCTACCTGTCCTTCGACGCGTTCCCGTTCGATGCCCGGGCGTGGGACGAGCTGCAGATCCCGGTGGGCCTGGCCTTCCTGTTCCGCAACTCGGTGCAGGATCGGACGATCGCGTTCTACCCCAGCCCCGCGGGGGCGACGGAGTCCGAGCTCCCGATGGAGGCGTGGGCGCGCATCGTCGAGGCGAATCCAGCATTGGCCACGCTGCGCCCCGACGTCGAGGCGTTGTTGGTCCGGCGCATCGAAGGCCCGAACGGCTCGTGCCACCTCGTCCCGATCGACGCCTGTTACGCACTGGTGGGCAGGCTGCGCCTGCTCTGGCGCGGCTTCGACGGGGGCCAGCAGGCGTACGAGGCGATGGACGAGTTCTTCGCTGATATCGCCCAGCGCAGCCGACCGGCGGAGGCGGTCTCGACGCCATGAGCGACTACACGTTCTCGCTGCTCGATGTGTTCGCCGACCCGTACGCGGTGGCTCCGCAGCTCACCGCGCGGCTGCGGATCGAAGAAGCCACCCGGCAGACGATCCATGCGATGGCGCTGCGCTGCCAGGTGCGGATCGAACCGCAGCGACGCCGCTACGACCAGGCCGAACAGCACGGTCTGCGCGGCCTGTTCGGCGAGCGGGACCGCTGGGTCGACACCCTCAAGCCGTTCCTGTGGATGCAGACCAGCACCACGGTGCAAGGGTTCACCGACGCGACCGAGGTGGACCTGCCGCTGCCGTGCACGTACGACTTCGACGTCGTCGGGGCCCGCTACCTGCACGCACTGGACGCCGGTCCGGTGCCGCTGACCCTGCTGTTTTCCGGCACTGTCTTCATCAGGGGGCAGAGCGGTTTCGGGGTACAACCCGTGCCCTGGGACTGCGAGGCGCGCTACGACCTGCCGGTCTCGGTCTGGCGGCAGATGATCGACGGCTACTTCCGGAACACCGGCTGGATCCGGTTGGACCGCGACGTGCTCAGCGGTCTTGCCGACTACCGGGCCCGGCACGGGCTGCTGAGCTGGGAAGAGACGGTCCAGTCGCTGCTGGCCGGCCGGGACGAGGTCGTGTCGTGAGCGATCAG
>DATAQD010000131.1:0-2994 GCA_036264855.1 Jatrophihabitans sp.
GTTCGCCGTCTCGCTGCTGCTGCCCGCAGGCCTGGGCGGGCTGATCACCTGGTCCTGGGCCGGCGCGCTGTCGGCCTTCTTCTGGGCCTCACTCGTGCGGGTGTTCCTGCTCCACCACGTCACGTGGTCGATCAACTCGATCTGCCACATGATCGGCGAGAAGCCGTTCGCCGCGCGCGACAAGAGCACGAACTTCTGGCCGCTGGCGATCCTGAGCTTCGGCGAGAGCTGGCACAACATGCACCACGCCGACCCGACGGCGGCCCGGCACGGGGTGTTGCGCGGACAGCTCGACGAGTCGGCCCGCGTCATCTGGCTGTTCGAGAAATTCGGTTGGGCCACCGACGTCCGCTGGCCCAAGCCCGAGCGCCTGGCCAAGCTGCGCGCCGACGCCTGACGGGGTCCTGGGCGGGTGGCCTAGCCTGGAACGGCCACCCGGAGGAGGCACCCATGACGACTCGCACCATCGGCAATTTCGTCGGCGGCGGCTTCGTCGACTTCGACGACACTGCGGCGTTCGACAAGGTCAGCCCGGTCGACGGGTCGGTGACCGCGCGCGTGCACGAGGCGGATCCGGCCCTCGTCGACCACGCCGTGCAGGCGGCTCGCCGCGCCCTCGACGGGGCCTGGGGAGCCATGCCGGTCCGGGCCCGCACGGACCTCCTGCGCCGGGCCGCCGACCGCATCGAAGCGCGCTTCGAGGAGTTCGTGCTGGCCGAGAGCGCCGACACCGGCAAGCCGCTGCAGCAGGCGCGCGAGCTGGACGTGGCCCGCGCGGTCGCGAACTTCCGATCCTTCGCCGACACCGTGGCCGCGGCCGGGCAGCCGTCGTTCATGACCGACCTGCCCAACGGGCGCCAGGCCCTGAACTACGCGCTACGCAAGCCGCTCGGCGTGGTTGCCGTGATCGTCCCGTGGAACCTGCCGCTGCTGCTGCTGACCTGGAAGGTCGCGCCCGCGCTCGCGTGCGGCAACGCGGTCGTCGTCAAGCCGAGCGAACAGACGCCGTCCACCGCCACCCTGCTCGCCGAGATCCTCGACGAGGCCGGCCTGCCGGCCGGCGCCTACAACGTCGTCCACGGGTTCGGGCCGCGGTCCGCCGGGGAGTTCCTGGTCGGCCACCCCGGGATCGACGGCGTCACCTTCACCGGCTCCACCGCCACCGGAACCGGGATCATGAAGGCCGTCGCGCCGCGGGTCCGGCCGGTGTCGTTCGAACTCGGCGGGAAGAACGCCGCGATCGTGTTCGCCGACGCCAACCTCGACGACACGCTGGCCGGGCTGACCCGCTCGGTCTTCGCGAACACCGGCCAGGTCTGCCTGTGCACCGAGCGCGTTTACGTGCAACGTCCGATCTTCGACGAACTCGCCGACGCGCTCGTCGAGCGGGCGCGCGCGCTGCGGCTCGGCCGCCCGGACGACCCGCAGACCACCACGGGCCCGCTGATCTCGGCGGCGCACCGCGAGAAGGTCCTGGGGTACTTCCGGCTGGCCGAGGAGTGCGGGGCGAAGACCCTGGTCGGCGGCGGCGTCCCGTCCATGGGCGATGCGTTGGACGCCGGCGCGTGGATCGAGCCGACGCTGTGGACCGGCCTGACCAACGCCGACCGCCCGTTGCGTGAGGAGATCTTCGGGCCGGTCGCCGCGCTCGTCCCGTTCGACACCGAGGACGAGGCCATCGCGCTGGCCAACGACACCGACTACGGGCTCGCGTCCTCGGTCTGGACGACCGACCTGTCCCGCGGGCACCGCGTCGCCCAGCGGATGCACGTCGGGATGTCCTGGGTCAACACGTGGTTCCTGCGCGACCTGCGCTCGCCGTTCGGCGGGATGGGCCTGTCCGGGATCGGGCGCGAAGGCGGCGCGCACTCCCTGGACTTCTACACCGAACCGACGAACGTCTGCGTCCAACTGTGAGCGACGCTCGCGCGCGAACCGGGGGCGTGGGCCTGGGGCGGGCAACCGGAGCGAAGCGAGGACGGCCGTGACCGTGCCGCCGAGGGGCCGGTTTCCGCACGTGCGGCGGGCCGGTCCGTTCGTGTACGTGTCCGGGACATCCGCGCGGCGCCCCGACAACACGATCGCGGGCGCGTCGGCCGATGCCATGGGGACGACCGCCCTCGACATCCGCGAGCAGACCCGCGCGGTCATCGAGAACGTCCGCGAACTCCTGAGCGGCGCCGGGGCCGCGCTCAATGATCTGGTCCAGGTCACGTCCTACCTCGTGTCGATGAACGACTTCGGCGGCTACAACGAGGTATGGGCCGAATACTTCGACGAGTCCGGGCCCACCCGCACGACCGTCGCCGTGCACCAACTGCCGCACCCGCATCTGCTGATCGAGATCCAGGCCGTCGCGTACGTCCCCGAGGAGGCCCAGCCGTGACCGCAACGATCCCCCCGACGATCAACTTCCCGAAGTGGATCGAGGAGAACCAGCACCTGCTGAAGCCGCCGGTGGGCAACAAGACGATGGCCGTCGGCAACGACTTCATCGTCATGATCGTCGGCGGTCCCAACGCGCGCACCGACTTCCACGTCGACCCCTACGAGGAGTGGTTCTACCAGCTGAAGGGCAACATCCACGTCGATCTGATGCTCGACGGGCAGCCGCACCGCGTGGACATCGACGAGGGGGAGACCTGGCTGCTGCCCGGCAACACCCCGCACTCCCCGCAGCGTCCCGAGACCGGGTCGATCGGACTCGTCATCGAACGGATCCGCGAACCGGGCACCCTTGAGAAGTTCCAGTGGTACTGCCCGAACTGCAACGCCCTCGTCCACGAGGTCGAGCTGCAAGTCACTGACATCGTCGTCGATCTGCCGCCGGTCTTCGCGGCGTTCTACGAGGACACCGACGCCCGGCGCTGCCAGCAGTGCGGCACCGTGCACCCGGGCCGAGGCTGACCCGCCCGAATGGAACACGCCGTCGACGTCCACACCCACTTCGTGCCCCACGGGTGGCCCGATCTCGACTGCCCGGACGCGCCGTGG
>DATAQD010000194.1:0-16245 GCA_036264855.1 Jatrophihabitans sp.
AACCGCGGCGGTCCGCCAGCCGGTCGCATCGAGCACATCGGACCGCTCGCGGACCAGGCCTCCCGCCGCGTGCCACGGCATGGCCAGCAGCGCCTGGTCCGAGGTCGCGGCCAGCAGCCGCTGTCGCGCGATCCACTCCGACACGTGCGCCCCGGCCGGCTGCTCGACGGCCTGCGGGACGTCCTCCAAGACGACCACCGGGCTGGTCGCCTCGGTGCGCCACAGCGTGATCAGCCCCATTCCCACCGCTGCGATTCCAGCACCGACGAACCAGTCGAGCCACGCGTCGTAGCGCTCGACCCAGCGCGGCGTCCCCGGCGCCTCGCCGGCGTCGCGCAACCACAGCGCCACGTACTCGGCCGGCTCGGCGACCTCGCGCTGCCACACCCACGCATCGCAGCCCTGGTCCTCGATCCACCCGGCCAGCCGCTCCTGCCAGGTCCGGTCCGCGGTGATGGTCCAGTTCGCGAGCAGCTGGGCGGTGCCGTTGTCGGCCAGGATGCCGGGCAGGGCCCGGACGAGGGTCTCGCACACCGCGTCACCGGCGAGTCCGCTGTCGCGATAGTCGTAACCGCCGGTGCCGTCCGACACGACAAAGGGTGGGTTGGCGACCACGAGCTCGAACCGCTCGCCCTCGACCGGGGCGAGCAGCGACCCGGGCCGCAGGTCCCACTTCTGACCCGAGAGCGCGGCGGTCGTCGCCGCAAGGCGCAGCGCGCGGGGACTGATGTCGGTCGCGACCACGTGCTCGGCATGCAGACCGAGGTGCAGCGCTTGCACGCCGGAACCGGTGCCGACGTCCAGCGCGCGCCCGACAGGAGATCGCGGAGTGGCCTGCGCCAGCGTCAACGACGCCGTCCCGATCCCGAGCACGTGCTCGGGCGCAAGCGGGCCCGGCCGCACGTCCGAGCCGAAGTCCGAGACCACCCACCAGTCCGGTCCGACCGAGCCCGACAGGGCCGCACCGACCTGGGCATAGGGGCGAACGTCGAACAAGGCGCGCGTGGCCCCGGCCGAATTGATCAGGAGTCCGGCCGCGTGGGCCTCCTCGAGCGGCAGGGGTTCCAGTGCCGCGCGGGCCTCGGCCTCGGGGACGGGCTGGCCCAGCAGGAACAGCCGGACGAGCGTGGCCAGCCGCCCGCGGTGCCCGCGAAGTTGGCGCGAAACGCCGGCAAGATCGCTGCGGGCCAGCGCCGACTGGCCGACCAGGCCGATCAGATCGTGCACCGCGTCGACCGTGTAGGGCCCCAACGCTTCGCGCAGCATGCCGGTCTCGCGGACGTCGAACAGGCCTGCGGTCACGGGCTCATCGTCGCGCATGCAGGAAGTTGTCCCGATGTCGACCAAGCGGGAGCTTTTCCGACGGCGCGGTGACACGATATGACCATGCGCCGCACTCACACCGCTGAGCCGGTGCTGATCACGACCGCACCCGAGAGCAGCGACGACGAGTACGACCGTCGGCGCAAGAAGTACGCGATCATGATGTCGATCCGGGCGGCCTGCGTGATCGCCGCCGCGACTACGTATCGCGTGTCGATCCTGCTGGCGATGGGTTTCGTGGTCGGCGGGATGGTCCTGCCCTGGTGCGCGGTGATCATCGCCAACGACCGCCCGGCGCGCCGCCGGGCCCGAAGGCCGGACCTGCGTTCGAGTCGGCCGGCCGAACGCGCGCTGCCGGCCGGGGACGACGACCGCACCGTCGACGGCTGAGGCACAATCGACTGTCATGAACCAGACCGAGGTCCTGGAATCGCCGTCGACGTCGGACACCGACACCGGCCCGGAAATGTTTCATTACGTGCGCAAGGCGAGCATCGCCGAGAGCGCGGTCATGGGCACCCTGGTCGAGGCGTTGTGCGGTGAGGTGTTCCCGGTGACCAAGGCCCCCAAGCCCGGCTCGCCGGTCTGCCCGGCCTGCAAGGAGATCTACGAGAGCTTGCGCGCCTGACTGCGCTTGGTGACCTCGCGGGGCTTGGTGACCGCCCGGGGCTTGGTGACCTCCCGGGCTTGCGGCTCCTCGGATCGCGGCTGATCGAGCGGCACCTGCTCGATGGGCGGCTGCTCGCCGTTGGGCTGGAACAGCTGCCAACTGCGCGGGTCGAGCACTCGCGGCGGCTTTTCCGGGGTCGGCTTGTACTCCTCGATCGTGGCGTTGAATTCCGCGCCGAGCAGGACGCCAAGGGCGAGGACGAAGAAGAACAACAGCGCGGCGATCGGGGCCGCGAGCGTCCCGTAGGCGTGGTTGTGGTCGACGATGAACGAGATGTATCCGCGCAGCCCGATCGACCCGGCCAGGAACACGAGCACCGCCAGCCCCGCGCCCGGAATGCCGCGATGCCACGGCAGCCGGCGGGGCGGCGCGAGCTTGTAGAACGTGGTGAGCCCCAGCAGGAGCAGCAGGATCAGGGTGGGGTAGTAGCCCACACTTATCAGGGTGCTGACCGCGGGCCGGACGCTCGCCGGAAACGCTCGCCGGAGCAGATCCGGACCGAGGACGAGCATCGGCAGCAGGATCACCCCGAGCACCACCGTCCCGAGGAACAACCAGAGGGCGAGGAGCCGGCTGTGGACCGGCCCGCGCAGGTCGCGCTGGTCGTAGGCGATGGTGATCGTGTTGACGAACGTCGCCGTCGCCGACGAGCCCGCCCACAGCGCGAGCGCGAAACCGATGCTGATCACGTCGGCCCGACCGCCCGACAGGACCTCGCGCAGGATCGGCGCGATCACCTTCTGGACGACCTCCTCGTTGAACGCCCGGCTCAGCGTGTGCTCGATCTGCGTCTCGGTGCTGGTGACGGTCCGGGCCCCGAACCAGCGGGACACGTAGCCCAACGTCGCGAGCAATGCCAGGAACAGCGACGGCAGGCTCAACATCTGCCAGAACGCGGCCTCGGCCGACAGACCCAGGACGCGGTCGTGCCACGCCTTGACCACCGTGCGTTTCAGCAGCAGCGGCACCAGGCGGACGGCGCGCAGTACGCGGCGTACCAGGATCACGGGTAACAGTCTGCCCATCCTGCGCCCGCCGCCAGGCACCCCGCGCAGACCTGCGTGTCGGGCATCGGGCCGCTCGAGGCGGATCGAGACCCACGGCCGCCGCATGCGGCGTGCCGGGCGCGGACCGGTGACAGGTCGCGACTAGGTTGGATCGGCGATGCCTCGTGGCTACGGCCCGGGGCATCGATTCACGTCGGCCGAGCACGGAGGAACCCCGCAGTGGCGGCGCCCCGCGAGAACACCCCAGCGACCTTGCCCCAGCTGCGGAGCTGGCAGCGGGCCGCCCTCGCGGCGTACCGCTCGCAGGAGCGGCGCCGGGACTTCCTGGTCACGGCCACCCCGGGGGCTGGGAAGACGACGTTCGCCCTCGTTCTCGCCCGGACGCTGGTGGAAGCGCGAGTGATCGATCGCGTCGTCGTCGTCTGTCCGACCGACCACCTCCGCACGCAGTGGGCCGAGGCCGCGGACGCGGCCGGGGTGCCGCTCGATGCTGCCCTGACGAACGCGGTCGGCCCGGTCCGCCCGGACCTGCGTGGGTACGTGACCACCTACGCCCAAGTGGCCGCCAAGCCGGCGCTGCACGCGGCCCGCACCGGCGCGAAGCGCTCCCTGGTGATTCTGGACGAGATCCATCACGCCGGGGACGGCCTCTCGTGGGGTGACGCGATCGCCACTGCCTTCGAGGGCGCGGCGCGGCGGCTGTGTCTCACCGGCACACCGTTCCGGACGCGCCCGGACGAGCGGATCCCGTTCGTGCGGTACGAGGCGGACGCCGACGGTGGGTGGCGCAGCGACGCTGACTTCAGCTACGGCTACCGGGACGCGCTGCGGGACGGCGTCGTGCGGCCGGTGGTGTTCGCCGCCTACACCGGCACGTCGCGGTGGCGCAACAGCGCGGGCGAGGTGATTGCCGCGTCGCTGTCCGAGCCGAACACCAAGCGGACCGAGGCGACGGCCTGGCGGACCGCGTTGAACCCCAAGGGCCGCTGGGTTCCGCACGTGATCGCGGCGATGGATGAGCGGCTCACGCACCTGCGCGCCTCGGGGATGCCCGATGCGGCCGGGCTCGTGCTCGCCAGCGACCAGGACGACGCCCGCGCCTATGCCGCGATCGTCGAGCAGGTCACGGGGGAGGCCCCCGTCCTGATCCTGTCTGACGACCCGAAGGCCAGCGACAAGATCACCGCGTTCACGCATGGGACGCAGCGAATGGCCGTGTGCGTGCGGATGGTCTCCGAAGGTGTGGACGTCCCGCGTGCGGCCTGCCTGGCCTGGATGACCTCCTACCGCACCCCGCTGTTCTTCGCCCAGGGAGTCGGGCGCGTCGTGCGGGCGCGCGAGCCGGGGGAGGCGGCGACCGTCTTCCTTCCGGCGGTCCGGCCCTTGCTGGCGCTGGCGGCCGAGCTCGAGGAGGAGCGCAACCACGTGATCCCGCCGCCGTCCGCGCAGGGCGAGGACCTGCTCGATGTCGAGCGGGTCGCGCCCGAGCCGGGCGAGCCGGACACCACCGAACTCGTCGACGCCGACGCGTCCTTCGCCCACCTGCTGCATGGCGGGCGAGCCGTGGTGGCCGCGCCCCTTACGGCCGAGGACGAGGACTTCCTCGGACTGCCCGGCATCCTCTCGCCGGAGCAGACCGCGGCGCTGCTGGCCCACCGAGACTCGCACGCCCGCCAGCGGGCGGTGGGCACCGAGGCCCCGGCGCCCTCGGTCGAGGCCGCGGCCTGGCGGGCCGGGGCCGAACTGCGCCGCGAGCTCAATCGATTGGTCGGTGTCCTGGCCGCCCGGACGGGGACGCCGCACGGGCAGATCCACGCTCAGCTGCGCCGGGCCGTGCCCGGCCCGGCGTCCGCCGCGGCGAGCGCAGAGGTGCTGGAACGGCGCCGGGATCACGTGATGGAACTGCTCGGCGGCTGACGGTGTGGGACGTCACGCGGTTGGGTTGCGGGAATCATTTCGGGGGTATGAGTCGTTGCAGATTACGTAACGCCTTCGGTCGAACCGTCGGTCGGACCCGTATCTCCCTGGTTTCCAGGACCTGCTGGTCGAGGAGAGATCCGGATTCGGCCGATTGCTCACGGTCGCGAGTGTTGCAACGACGTTTCGGCACCGGGTGTCGCCACCAGCTCTCGCAATTCGGTGGTTACCTGGAATCGGAAGAATGAAGGATGGTCACCCCGGACGGGGCGGGCCGAACGCAGAGAGAGGTGTTGTCGTGACCACGACGATCGCCGCGAGCCCGCTCACCGCCACCGACCGGTGCGACCGGTGCGGTGCGCAGGCCTATGTCCGCGCCACCATGGCGTCGGGTCTGGACCTGCTGCTTTGCGCCCACCACTTCCACGAGAACGAGTCGCGCCTGCGCGAGCTCGGCGCGTCGATCCAGGACGAGTCCGACCGCCTCGCCAACGTGCCGGCCAGCGCGCTCGCTGAGGAACGCTGACCCAGGTCTCCCCGCTCTTCGAACGGCCCCGCCTGCTGGGCGGGGCCGTCCCTTGTTCGGGCGAGCGCTCACTTGAACGGCCGGGATCAGAGGTCGGGCTCCTCGTGGCGGTGTCGGTGCCGCGAGTACAACGGCAGCAGCAGCCACGTCGTCAGCACGATGAGCCCGAGTCCACCGGCCGCCGAGACGGCAAGGGGTAGTCCGGACACCACGTCCAGGGTGAACAGCACCGCGCTCAACACCGCGACCGCGAGGAAGGCCAGCCCGGCCGTGGCGAACCGGGCGGTGAACTCGACGACCTGGTCCTTCATGTGGCGGCGGAACAGCACGCGGTGCATCGCCGCCGGGGCGATCAACAGGATCGCCGAACAAGACGCCGAGATCAGCGTGACCATGTAGAGGATGCGCTGATAGTTGTGCAGCGTGGTGAAACGCTGCTGGAACGCGATCCCGAGCAGGAATGCGAACAGGATCTGCACACCGGTCTGCGCTACACGCAGTTCCTGCAACAGCTCGCCGTAGTTGCGGTCCAGGCGCTCGGCCTCTGACTCGTCCCGGGAGTAGTCGTCATCGGCCATGGTGCAGACGTTATGCCCAGGCCTACCAATGGGCCGCGATGTCGGCCGCGACGGTGCCGAGCCGGATGCGTTGCGGGTGGTCTCCGACGGCGATCTCGGCCACCTTTGTGGAGGTGGCGTAGTCGATGACGTCGACCTTGTCGTCCCCGGCGATCGACATCCAGCACTGCGTGCCCCCGGGACCGTTCGTGGCCCAGTAGGGCGTGTCCCCGACCGGGATCGTCGTGTAATTGAACGACGCCCGGTCGACGATCGCAGCGTAACCGTCCATCGTGCCGGCGGCGCACAGCGTCGTCCCGGCCGCGTTCATCGCCAGCCCGTGGTGGGCGGAGTTCAGCACGTACTGGGCCTTGGGCATGGTCGGGACGAGGTTCGGCAGGCTCGCCAGGCGGGTGACCCGCTCCTGCTGCATGTCGAACTCGACGAAACCATGCAGGAAGGAGATCTGCAGGTAGGCGTAACGCTGATCGGGGGCGATCGCCATCGGCCGGACCGCCGAACTCATGCACGGATACCCGGCCTCGGCCAGCTTCTGGCCGAGGTCCCACCGGTGCAGGATTGCGAAGGTGGCGTTGTCGACGACCTCGAAGATCTGCGTGCCCTTGGTGGGATCGGTCAGCGGACAGAACAGCGATGGGTCGGTGGGCGTGTAGATCCGGCCGATGCTCGCGTGATAGATCAGGGACCCGTCCGGCGAGTAGTTGCTCTCGTGCGGTGTGTCGCCCGAGGAGAAGTCGCGCAGGCGCTGGCCGGTGGCGATGTCCAGCTCGTGGACCACGGTCGTGGTCGAGTCGGAGACCAGCAAGCGGGTCCCGTCGGGAGAGACCGCCATGTGGTCGGCTCGGTAACCATCCATCGGGGTACGCCACACGATCCGGCCGGTGGCGATGTCGAGGCCGACGACGTCGGCGAAACTCGGCCGGGAGACGGCCAGTAGGCGACCGTCGGTGGTGCTGAACATGTCGTCCACGTACTGGTCGTGGCCCTGGCCGATCGCCGCCCGGATTGCCAGGTAGAAGGCGAGTTTGACGGGGTTGAGGTAGATCTCCTGCAGGCGCTGGGCCTTGTCCGGCATCACGTTGAGGATCTTGAGCACCTGGTACGAATGGGCGTCGACGACACTGGCCGTGCCGGCCCAGTTGTTGCCCACGTACATGACCTGTCGGGTGCCCGCGGCTTGCGCGCCGACCGGTGCGATCAGCGCTGCGACCGCGACGGCGGCGACGATCACGCCGAGCAGGTTTCGGACTGACCGGGTGCGATGCATGGACGCCCTCCTTGGCTGGGCGCCCAGTGTCGCGCAGATCGGGCTCGACTTCTCGTCGAAGCGAGGCCGGCGGGACTCGAGCCGGCGCTGGGGGGAGGATCAGGTGACAGACGCCGAGAGCGCAGCCTGGGTGTAAGCGACGACCGCTTCATGCAGCCGGTCGTAGGCCGCCGCGATCCAGGTGTCCACGTGGGTCTGATGCGCCGCGTGCAACGCGGTCTCCGCGTCGTACAGGCGACGCTCGGTGGCGATGAGCGTTTCGGCTGCCGTCGAAGAGGTCGTGAACCTCGAGCCGTCCAGAGATGCTGTGGTAGTCATCGATCCTCCTCGAGCGGGTATGGGCCCTCGCTTCGAGTGTGAGCTGGCGCACAGATCACGACGTAGGGCACAACGACCCGGTCGAGCAGTCGCGGGGCCCGGGTTCGCCGGGTCCAACAGACCGACCGATATCAGCCCGGTCCAGCCTGGCGATCGACCGAACTCAGTCCAGGTAGTCGCGCAGGACCTGCGAGCGGGACGGGTGCCGCAACTTGGACATCGTCTTGGACTCGATCTGGCGGATCCGCTCGCGGGTGACGCCGTAGACCTGCCCGATCTCGTCCAGCGTGCGTGGCTGCCCGTCGGTGAGGCCGAAGCGCAGCTTGACCACACCGGCCTCGCGCTCGGACAGTGTCTGCAGCACCGACTGCAGCTGGTCCTGCAGCAGCGTGAACGACACCGCGTCGACCGCGACGACCGCCTCGGAGTCCTCGATGAAGTCACCGAGCTGGCTGTCGCCCTCGTCGCCGATCGTCTGGTCCAGCGAGATCGGCTCGCGGGCGTACTGCTGGATCTCGAGTACCTTGTCGGGCGTAATGTCCATTTCCTTGGCGAGCTCTTCGGGGGTCGGCTCGCGGCCGAGGTCCTGGAGCAGTTCGCGCTGGATGCGACCGAGCTTGTTGATGACCTCGACCATGTGGACCGGAATGCGGATGGTGCGGGCCTGGTCGGCCATCGCCCGGGTGATCGCCTGCCGGATCCACCAGGTGGCGTAGGTGGAGAACTTGTAGCCCTTGGTGTAGTCGAACTTCTCGACCGCGCGGATCAGGCCGAGGTTGCCCTCTTGGATGAGGTCGAGGAACGCCATGCCGCGACCGGTGTAGCGCTTGGCCAGCGACACGACCAGGCGCAGGTTGGCTTCGAGAAGGTGGTTCTTGGCGCGCTCGCCGTCGCGCACGATCCACCGCAGATCGCGCCGCACCTGCAGGGTGAGCTTCTCGCTGGCCTCGTCGGCCTGGCGCAGCCGCTCGGCGGCGTAGAGCCCGGCCTCGATGCGCTTGGCGAGATCGACTTCCTCTTCGGCGTTGAGCAGCGCGACCTTGCCGATCTGCTTCAGGTAGGCCCGCACCGAGTCGGCCGAGGCCGTCATCTCGGCGTCCTTGCGCGCCTGACGCAGCGCCTCGGACTCCTCTTCCTCGTCCCAGACGATCTCGTCGGTCTCGGCGACGACGGCCGGCTCGCCCTCTTCGCCGTCGACCTCGACCGTCTCGACGACGGCGGCCACGATCTCGTCCTCGGACCCGGGCGCGGCCGGGTCCGAGGCCTTCTTGGTCGCGGCCTTGGCGGGCGCCCTCGTCGCGGCCTTGGCGGCGGGCGCCTTCGCGGGGGTCTTCGCCGCGGCGCCAGCCTGGGCCGCAGGCTTCGCGGCGGCGGTCGGCTTGGCCGCCGGGCGCACGCTCGCCGTGGCGGTGCGCTTCGTCGTGCTCGCCGCGGCTGCCGTTCGGGAAGCGGGGCGGGCGGTGTCGTCCTCGACAGAAGAGTGCTTGCTGGAAGCCACTGATGACCTTTCACCACGAGTGTCGCGTGCGCGCGGACGTCCGTCCGTGCGCCGAGTAGGTACCGCGCTAGCGGACCAAGCGAGTGGGGGTATCAGGCCGTCTGTTGGTCGGCTCAGAATCGAGTCCAGTACGAGCGCAGTTCCCTGGGAGTGAATTGTACTGCGGCCGCGCCAGGTTGCGAGTCAAGTGGTGCCGGCGCCGTGGCTGTCCTACTCCTCGAGGCGTTCCACGGCGGCGATCGCCGCGCCGACGATGCCCGCGTCGTTGAGCAGCTGAGCCGGCTCCACCTTGGTGTTCAGGTCGAGGAGAGGCACCCACCGGTCGGCGTTCTTGCTGACGCCCCCACCGACGACGAACAGGTCGGGCGTGAACAGCCGCTCCACGTGCTGCATGTAGCGGTTCACCCGCAGGGCCCACTTCTTGTAGGACATGCCGTGCTCGTCGCGCACGGAGGCGGCGGCGCGGCTCTCCGCGTCGTACCCGTCCAGTTCGAGGTGCCCGAGCTCGGTGTTGGGCACGAGCACGCCGTTCATCAGCAGCGCGCTCCCGATGCCCGTCCCGAACGTCAACATGATCACCACGCCCCGGACACCCTTCGCCGCGCCGAACCGGGCCTCGGCGATCCCGGCGGCGTCGGCGTCGTTGAGGACGATCACCTCACCGGCCCCGACCGCTTGGGTGAAGATCTTGTCGGCGTCCGTGCCGACCCAGCTCTCGTCGACGTTGGCCGCCGATTGCGCAACGCCGTGCTTGATCACAGCCGGGAACGTGGCCCCGATGTCGCCCCGCCAGCCGGCACCGGACACGAGCGAGGCGACGACCTGGGCGACCGCGCCGGGCGTGGCCGGGTGCGGGGTGAGGATGCGCGTGCGCTCGGTGACCAGCTGGCCGGTCTTGACGTCCACGACCGCACCCTTGATGCCCGTGCCGCCGATGTCGACGCCGAACGCCTGGTTGGCCTGCGAACCAGATGCCTCCATGACCGCTCCTCGTGAACTCGGCACACTCGCGGCTGACCTTAGCCGCAACCCGTAGCGGCCGTGGTGCGATGGAGCGGTGACGACGACGCCCGCGCAACTGGAAGCATTCGCGATCTCGCTGGCATCGGGGGCGGCGCAGGTCGTGCGCGACGGTCGGCGGGGCGCCCTGGCCGTGAGTGCCAAGAGCACGGCCACCGACCTGGTGACGGTGGTTGATCGCGAGACCGAGCAGTGGCTCGTGGATGCGATCGCGCGGCACCGTCCCGCTGATGCGGTTCTGGGTGAGGAAGGTGGCGGCCGGGCCGGGACGAGCGCGGTCAGGTGGGTGCTCGACCCGATCGACGGCACGGTGAACTTCGTCCTCGGGATCCCGCAGTATGCGGTGTCGGTCGCCGCGGAGCGCGACGGCGTCGTGGTCGCCGGTGCGGTCTGCAACCCGGTCACGGGGGAGTTGTTCCATGCCCACGTGGGCGGCGGCGCGTATCTGGACGCGACGCCGCTTGGCGGTCCTCGGGAGGTGCCCCTCGAACGGGCCGTGGTCGCGACCGGGTTCTCCTACGACGCGGCCGAGCGAGCGCGGCAAGCGGAGGTTGTCGTGCAGGTGCTGCCCGAGGTTGGCGACGTGCGCCGCCTGGGTGCGGCGTCTCTCGATCTGTGCTTCGTGGCGGCCGGTCGGGTCGACGCCTACTTCGAGCATGGGCTCCATCCGTGGGACCACGCCGCGGGTGGCTTGATCGCGACCGAGGCGGGCTGCGTGGCCAGCGGCCTGCGCGGCCGGCCGCCGTCGGAGATTCTCTACGCGGTCACCGGCGCCGGGCTGGCGCCGTCGTTCTTCGCTCTGCTGGAGTCGGCGGGCGCCGACCGGGTCAGCAGCTAGCGCTGCCGCTCGCCCCCGCCGAGCCGGACGGTGCGGCGACGGCCACCTTGTCGGCCTGCATCGCGCGTTGCACGGCGGCCGGCGACGCCACCGATCGGTAGCGCGAGCCCAGCGACACGGTGACGACGCTGGTCTTGATCGAGGTGACCACCATCTTGGCTCCGGGGAAGTAATAGCGCAGCACGGTGGCGCCGGGCTTGCCGGATGGCCCGTAGCGGATCTCGGCGACACCCGGAATCTTGTTCTTCGGGCTGTCGTTGGCCGCCAGCCGCGGTATCTGGAACCCGTCGCCGATCAGCGTCGTGCGGGCCTTGGCCGCGATCCCGGTGCGAGACGTCGCGTTCAGCACCTGAACGGTGACCGATTCCGGCGCGACGAGGGTCGTCACGGTCGTCGGTGTCGGGCACGCCGCGACGGCTTGGTGCTCGCTGCCGGTGCTGCGGTGCAGCACTCGCCACCAGACCAGAGCCGTCAGCAGGAGCAGCGCGAGGAGGGACACCAGCGCCGGCAACGGGCGCCGCGTCACGGTGCTCGCCATGGCCGGCGACCTCCTCTGGGATGCGGTGCCAAATGGTAGCGGCGTGCCGCTGGGAATGCCGTCGACAACCCGGGAGTTGGGACGAAACATTGACGCGGTACCGTTCCGCGGCTGGCCCTGAGGATTGGCACGTGGATGCGGGTCATCCAACGGGCACAAAACGCAGGTGCCGGACGTTGCAGCCCCGGACGGACGGTGTCAGCACGGTGACACCGGATCAGCCAAGTAACTACCCACAGACAACCGTGGAGACCCCACCGAGGAGTTGACAGCCGCATGGCGACTGACTACGACGCTCCGCGTCGCGGAGATGTCGACGAGCTGAACGAGGATTCGATCGAGGAACTGAAGGCTCGGCGCGCGGAGGCGCAATCCGGGTCCATTGACGTGGACGAGACGGAGCTGGCCGAGTCGCTTGAGTTGCCCGGCGCGGACCTGTCGAGCATGTCGGGCGAAGAACTGACCGTTCGCGTCCTTCCGAAGCAAAGCGACGAATTCACCTGCTCGTCCTGTTTCCTAGTGCACCACCGCAGCAGGCTGGCGCGCGAGCGCAACGGCCAGCTCATCTGCCGCGACTGTGCTTGATTGATCCGCCGACGGCGGATCAATCGTCTCGACCGCTCGCTGCGTTCGGGTCTGGCGCTTTACTGATCAGTACCAGCGCGTAGCGCTGATCGCCTGGTGGTCGTTGACCGCCAGGCGTTCTGTGTCCCGTCGGCGCGCTCGGGGCGCCTGCGCGCCCGCCGCCGGGTCAGAGGCTGGAGCGGAGGCTGGCGCCGCCGTCTATGACGAGGGTCTGGCCGGTCAGCCAGGCGGCGTCGGACGAGGCCAGGAACGCCGCTGCGGCCGCGACGTCCTCGGGCTCGCCCAGGCGCTTGAGCGGGTAGGCGGCGGCGGCACCCGCCTCGTCGGCCTCGTACAGCGCGGCGGCGAACCTGGTCTTGATGACCGCCGGGGCGATCGCGTTCACCCGGACGTTCGGGGCGAGCTCGGCGGCGAGCTGGACGGTCAGGCTGATCAGCGCGGCCTTGCTGACCCCGTAGTAGGCGATGCCCGGCGCCGGGCCCAGGCCGGCGACCGACGCAATGTTGACCACAGCGCCCGGCCGCTCCCGGCCCAGGCCGGCCGCCAGCGCCCGCCGCGTCCAGGCCAGCGCGGCCAGGACGTTGACGTCCATGATCTTGCGGGCGATCGACTCGTCCAGATCGGTGAGCGGTCCGTACGCCGGGTTGACGCCGGTGTTGTTGATGAGGACGTCAAGGCCGCCGAACTCCCGCACCGCTGCGCTGACGGCCTCGTCCTGGTGGTCGGGGTCGTCGGCCCGACCGGCGACCGAGATCGCGTGCGCGCCGGCGCCGAGCTCGGCCAGGGCGTCGCTCAACCCCTGCGGCTTGCGGGCGGTGATCACGACCTGCGCGCCCTCGGCCAACAACCGCTTCGCAATGCCCAGGCCAATGCCGCGGCTGGCGCCGGTGACGAGCGCCACCTGCCCGGCGAACCGTCGACCGAACTCTGCAGATGTCATCGCCGAAACCTATCGGGCGGCGCGGACCGCACGGACGACCCGGTCCGGGTGCCGGCTGCTGACAACCCAGTAGGGAGCCGGGTCGTCCTCATCGTCGATCCAGACCTGGACGCCGGGTCCGATCCAGGGCCGGATGGAAATGAACGCGGCCGGGTCGCCCTCGCGGCCCACGACCAGACGCAGCGTGCGCGCGTCGAGAGCAACGGCGCCGGTCACGTAGGTCAGGGGCAGATGGGCGCCCCTCACCCGCAGCTCGCCGTCGGCGACTTCGAGCTTCGCGCGACCGAGCCACCACACGATGACGATCGACAGCGGCACCAGGGTGCCGAACGGGATCCAGTCGGTCAGCCGCAGGCCGGCGATGTGGAACTCCGCGGCGAGCAGACAGGCGATGCCGACCGCGATCGGGTACCACCACCAGGGGGTGCGCAGGGTCTCGCGGTACGCCGTCCCGACCTTTGCAGCCACGACGCGAAGGGTAGCCTCAGGCCCCGTGACGACCGCACCCAGCGCACCGGGACCACACGCCGCCGAAGCCGTGTCCCGGCCGCGCGTGTTGGTGAGGCGGCTGGACCCGGAGCTCCCGCTGCCGGTGTACGCCGTCGCCGGTGACGCCGGCGCCGACATCGTCACCGCCGAGGACATCACCCTCGACCCGGGCCAACGGGCCGTGCTCCCCACCGGGCTGGCCATCGCCCTGCCCGACGGCTTCGCCGCGTTCGTCCACCCGCGGTCCGGGCTGGCCGCCCGCGCCGGACTGGGGCTGGTCAACGCCCCGGGCACCATCGACTCGGGGTACCGCGGCGAGATCAAGGTGATCGTCATCAACCACGACCGGTCGCAGCCGTTGCACCTCGCCCGCGGCGAGCGAATCGCCCAGCTTGTGGTGCAGCGCGTTGAACATGCGGACTTCGTCGAGGTCACCGAGCTGCCGGAGTCGGCCCGCGGCGCGGGCGGGCACGGCTCGACCGGCGGGGCCGCGGTGCTCGCAACGCGGGCGCTGCACGGGTTTCAGGGAGGACAGCAGTAGTGCCGGGACGACGTAGGCAGAAGCGCACCGATCGCTCGAAGCTGGACGCGACGCCGCCCTGGGAGTCGCGGTTCCGCGAGGAGCCCGAGGCGACCAAGGGCCCGTTCGACGACCGGGACGCCCCTGAGGACGAGGTCCCCCGCGTCGACCTCGGCGCGCTGCGGGTGCCGATCGGGGACAGTTACGACATCCGGGTGGACCTCAACGAGGCGCAGCAGGTCATCTCGGCGACCCTCGCGGCGCCGGACGGCACGATGCAACTGGGCGTCTTCGCGGCGCCGCGCAACGAGGGCATCTGGGACGAGGTGCGTGAGGAGATCGCCGCGTCCCTCAATACCCAGCGCAAGTCGTCGGCGACGGAGAAGCACGGTCCGTTCGGGCCGGAGTTGCACGCCACCTTGCCCGGTGAAGGTGGCAAGGGCACCGTTGCGGCCCGCTTCATCGGGATCGACGGGCCGCGGTGGTTCCTGCGGGCCCTGCTGGCCGGGCCGGTCGCGGCGGACCCGGCCAAGGCGAAGACGCTCGAGGACGCGCTGCGGGGCATCGTCGTGGTCCGCGGGAACGAACCGTTGCCGGTGCGCGATCCCGTCCCGTTGAAGCTGCCGAGCGACCTCGAATTGCCGGGGAGCGATGACGCCTCCGGCGGCATACCCTAAACCTGTGGGAACACGACAGTCGTTGTTGCAACGGCTCACCGCCAGTGCCGAGCGTCTCGACGCGGCCGAGTTGCAGGGCGAGGTGGAGCAGCGGGCCTGCATACCGGTGACTTCGCTGCGGCCCGGAAACACCGTCCAGGTCGTCGGTCGGCTGCGCGCGGTCGTCTACACGCCCAGCGAAACCGTCCCGACCCTCGAGGCGGAGCTGTTCGACGGCTCGGATTCGATGGATCTCGTGTGGCTGGGCCGGCGTCGCATCGCCGGGATCGAGCCCGGTCGCCGGGTCGTCGTGCGCGGCCGCGTCGGGAAGCACAACGGGCGCTGCGCGATCTACAACCCCTGGTACGAACTGCTCAATCCCGGCGCATGACCGAGGACGAGGCGACGCGGGCTCGTCCCGAGCGCGATGAACCGGGCGGCGGCCTGCGGGAGACGTACCGGCAGCAGATGATTGCCGGCATCGGCGGCTGGTCCGGCGCGCTGATCACGGCAATCCCCACCACCGTGTTCGTGCTCGTCAACGTGGCGACCTCGCTCCGCGTCGCCGTCATCGCCGCCGTGGGATCCGCCCTCGTGCTCACCGGATACCGCCTGGCGCGCAAGCAGTCGGTCCAGCAGGCACTCTCCGGGCTGTTCGGCGTCATCATCGCGGCGCTGATCGCCGCCCGGACCGGGCAGGCGCGCGGGTTCTTCCTGCTCGGTATCTGGACGAGCTTCTTGTACGCGGTGCCGTTCGCGCTGTCGGTTCTGGTGCGTCGCCCGCTCGTCGGCCTGCTGTGGGAGTTCCTGGACCCCACGCCGGGGTCTGACGAGACGCCGTGGCACCGTCGCCGGCCGCTGCTGCTCGCCTACACCTGGGCGACGCTGGTGGCGACCGCGGTCTTCCTGGCCCGCGGCTTCGTCCAGCTGACGCTCTACGGAGAGAACGCCACCGGGTGGCTGGCGTTCGCCCGCATCGCCATGGGCTACCCGCTGTTCATCGCCGCGCTCGCCTTCAGCTACTGGATCGTGAGCCGCGCGCGGAGGCTGCTCGCCCGCTCAGCTGGGCAGCACGGACTGACGTAGCGCGTCCTCGGCGTCGGGCAGGGCGACGAACAGCAGCTCGTCGCCGGGTTCGAGCGGCTCCTCGTCCGACGGGGCGATCACCCGCTTACCGCGCACGATCCCGACCAGCGTGGTGTCCTTCGGCAGCCGGAGATCGCGGACCGGCCGCCCCGCGCAGGGCGCGTCCTCGGGCAGGGTCAGCTCGACGAGGTTGGCCTGCCCCTCCCGGATACCGAACAGTCGGACGATGTCGCCAACCTCGACGGCCTCCTCGACGAGGGAGGCCAACACCCGCGGGGTCGACACGGCGACGTCCACGCCCCAGGACTCGGTGAACAGCCATTCGTTGGCGGGGTGGTTGATGCGGGCCACCACGCGGTTGACCGCGAACTCGGTCTTGGCGAGCAGCGAGACCACCAGGTTCGCCTTGTCGTCACCGGTGGCGCCCACCACGACGTCGCACTCCTCGAGACGGGCCTTCTCCAGGTTT
>DATAQD010000198.1:0-4191 GCA_036264855.1 Jatrophihabitans sp.
TGCCTTCTTCGCGGGCGCCGCCTTCTTGGCCGGGGCCGCCTTCTTGGCCGGGGCCGCCTTCTTGGCCGGGGCCGCCTTCTTGGCCGGGGCCGCCTTCTTGGCCGGGGCTGCCTTCTTGGCCAGGGCCGCCTTCTTCACCGGCGCCGCCTTCTTGGCCGGCGCGGCGGCTTTCGCCGCTACGACCTTCCTGGCGGGCAGAGCGGCGGTCGCCGGAGCGGACCGGGCGGCCGCGCGGCCACCAGGACTGACGCGACGCAATGCGCGTCCAATACGTCCTACGGCAGCCATCGGCACCCCTTTCGTCAGCGGTCGGCCATCCTGACGACGTCGGGAACGCGCGTCCGCAAAGGCGGTCAATATATGAGTCCGACAACCGCACCGCCACTGCCCACGCCGTCGGGCGGGTGGATCATGGGCCCGGAAGGCCCGCATCGCCGCGCTCGCGGCCCCCGGAACACCTGCGAATCGGGACGTTTGTCCCCCTCAGCGACGCTCGGTATCGGGCCCCGCCGCCGGTGCGCCCCGGCGCTCATCCGGCCCGATGGCTAGGATGGAACGGCGTGGACGAGGACGAGTAGCGGTGGGGAACGGCCGAAGCGACCCGGGGACGGTGTGAGCCCGGGGGTACGCCCCCTGGCGAAATCACCTCCGAGCACCGGAAGAACGGGCACGAGCCCCAGTAGAACCGGACCCGAACGAAGCGGGCGAGCCGCGAGGCCCGTCAACGAGGGTGGTACCGCGGTGCTCTGGTCGCACCGGCGCGAGCCGGCCGGTCGGGCGTCGTCCCTCGAGTCACGCCTGGACGACTCGAAGGAGCACCACCGCAGATGACCGGCCCGCCCACCGGCTACGAGCCGTTGCCGTCGCAGGTCGACCTCCCGGCCCTCGATCGCGCGGTCATCGAGGGCTGGCGGAACACGAAGGTGTTCCAGCGCAGCATCGACGCGACGGCGCACGGTCCGTCCTGGACCTTCTACGAGGGCCCGCCGACCGCCAACGGCATGCCGGGCGCCCACCACGTCGAGGCCCGCGCGTTCAAGGATGTGTTCCCGCGCTACCGGACCATGAAGGGCTACCACGTCCCGCGCATCGCCGGGTGGGACTGCCACGGCCTGCCCGTCGAGCTGGCCGTGGAAAAGGAGCTCGGCTTCACCGGCAAGCCGGACATCGAGGCGTACGGCATCGCCAGGTTCAACGCCGAGTGCCGCGAGAACGTCCAGCGCCACGTCGACGCCTTCGAGGCGATGAGCGAGCGGATGGGCTACTGGGCCGACTACGAGCACGCCTACTGGACGATGACGCCGGACTACGTGGAGTCGGTCTGGTGGGCGCTGAAGACGATCTTCGACAAGGGCCTGCTCGTCGAGGACTATCGGGTCGCGCCCTACTGCCCGCGGTGTGGCACCACGCTGTCCGATCACGAGGTCGCCCAGGGTTACGAGGACGTCACCGATCCCTCGGTCTACGTCCGGATGCCGCTTACCTCGGGCGAGTGGGCCGGCCAGGCCGACCTGCTCGTCTGGACGACGACGCCGTGGACGCTGGTGTCGAACACGGCCGTCGCCGTGCACCCGGACGTCAGCTACGTCGTCGCCCGGACCGGGGCCGGCGCGTTCGTGATCGCCGAGCCGCTGCTGCGCCCGGTCCTGGGCGAGGATGCCGTCGTCCTGCAGACGTACTCCGGTCGCGACCTCGAGCGCTGGACCTATCGGCGGCCCTTCGACTACGTCGACCTGCCGGGCG
Source organism: Jatrophihabitans sp. (assembly GCA_036264855.1). Classification (GTDB taxonomy): domain Bacteria; phylum Actinomycetota; class Actinomycetes; order Mycobacteriales; family Jatrophihabitantaceae; genus Jatrophihabitans. The sequence continues at coordinate 1,744 of DATAQD010000198.1, forward strand.
CCAACTTCGTCGCCCTCGCCGACTACGTCACCACCCAGGACGGCACCGGGCTCGTGCACCAGGCGCCCGCCTTCGGGGCCGACGACCTCGCGGTGAGCAAGGCCTACGACCTGCCGGTGGTGAACCCGATCGGCCGGGACGGGCACTTCCTCGCCGAGCTGCCTGGGATCGGGGGCCAGTTCTTCAAGGACGCCGACGAGACCCTGGTCGCCGACCTCAAGGCCCGCGGCCTGCTGTTCCGTCACGTCCCCTACACGCACAGCTACCCGCACTGCTGGCGATGCCACACGCCGCTCATGTACTACGCGCTGCCGTCCTGGTACGTGCGGACGACCGCGATCAAGGATCGGCTGCTCGCCGAGAACGAGGGGACCAATTGGTACCCGTCGACGATCAAGCACGGCCGCTACGGCGACTGGCTGGACAACAACATCGACTGGGCGCTCTCGCGCGACCGCTACTGGGGCACCCCGCTGCCGGTGTGGCGCAACGACGCGGATCCGTCCCGCATGGTGTGCGTGGGCTCGCTGGCCGAGCTGCGCGAGCGGTCCGGGATCGATCTCGAGGACCCGCACCGTCCCTATGTCGACGACGTGACGTTCACGCTGGCCGGTGAGGAGGGCACCTACCGCCGGGTGCCGCAGGTGATCGACGCCTGGTTCGACTCCGGCTCGATGCCGTTCGCGCAGTTCGGCGCGCCGTACCGCAACGCCGACGCGGCCTCGGCGGCGTACCCGGCGGACTTCATCTGTGAGGCGATCGACCAGACCCGCGGCTGGTTCTATTCGCTGATGGCGGTCGGGACGCTGGTGTTCGACCGGTCGTCCTACCGCAACGTGGTCTGTCTGGGACACATCCTGGCCGAGGACGGCCGCAAGATGAGCAAGCATCTGGGCAACGTCCTCGAGCCCATCTCGTTGATGGACCGACACGGCGCCGATGCGCTGCGCTGGTTCATGCTGTGCAGCGGCTCACCGTGGTCGTCGCGGCGGGTCGGGCACAAGGTGCTCGACGAGATCGCGTCCAAGGTCATCCGGACCTACTGGTCGGTCGCGTCCTTCCAGTCGCTGTACGCCCGCGCGAACGGGTGGACGCCGGCGGCGGCCGCCGGCGAGCGAAGCGTGCTGGACCGGTGGGCGCTGTCGGAGGTGCATCGGGTCGCCGCCGAGGTCGACGACGCGCTGGAGAACTTCGACACCGCGCGTGCCGGCAAGGTGCTGGCGGCCTACATCGACGACCTGTCCAACTGGTACGTGCGCCGGTCCCGCCGCCGGTTCTGGGACGGGGACCCCGGGGCGCTGTCGACACTGCACGAATGCCTCGACGTGCTCACACGGCTGCTCGCGCCGTTCATCCCGTTCGTCACCGAGCGGGTGTGGGGCGCGCTGTTCGCAGCGACGGGGGACGTCGACTCGGTGCACCTCGCCCGGTGGCCGGACGCCGACCCCGCGCTGATCGACGCCGGCCTCACCGATCAGGTCGGCATCGTGCGCCGGCTCGTCGAACTCGGCCGCTCGGCGCGCGCAGACTCGAAGATCAAGACGCGGCAACCGCTGTCCCAGGCCTTGATCTCGGCCCCCGGCTGGACCGCGCTGCCCGAGGATCTCAGGGCTCAGGTGCGCGAGGAGCTCAACGTCGTCGAGCTGGCGAACCTCAGCGACGCGGGCGAACTCGTCGAGCTCGCGGTGAAGCCGAACTTCCGGGAATTGGGCCGCCGGTTCGGCAAGCGGACCCAGGCCGTCGCGAGCGCGATCTCGGCCGTGGACGCCGAGGCGTTCGTCGATGCCTACCGCGCCGGCACGGCCCGGGTCGAGGTCGACGGCGAGTGGTTCGACATCACCGGCGACGAGGTCGTCGTCGCCGAGACGCCGCGATCGGGCTGGGCCGTGTCCTCGGCCGGATCGGATGCCGTCGCTTTGGACCTGGAACTCACCCATGAGCTTCGCCTGGCCGGGCTCGCCCGCGAGGTGATCCGGATGGTCCAGGAGGCCCGCAAGAACGCCGGCCTCGACGTGACCGACCGGATCGCGCTGTGGTGGCGGGTGGGCGGCTCCCCGGAACCGGCCGAGGCGATCAGGACGCACCGCGAGCTGTTGGCCGGCGAGGTGCTGGCGGCGGCCGTGACCGAGGGCGCGCCGGAAGACACGGCCGGCCTGTTCAGCGTCAAGGACGAGGAACTCGGCCTGCACGTATGGCTGCGCAAGGCTTGACTCCGGGTTCGCGGGCGGCCCAGGCCCGGTGATCGCCTACTTGCGCTGGCACAGCGAGCACGGCAGGAAGCCGTCCTCGATCGCCTGGTCGTAGGTCACGCCGGCCGCCGTCTGCCCCTTGATGATCAGGCAGTCCCGGGCGTGGTACCGCGGCCGGCCATCGACCACCCACACCTGGCGAATGCCCGCGGCTCCCCCGGACGCGGCGGCGCCCACCCGCGCCGGCTCCGATTCAGAC
>DATAQD010000215.1:0-5784 GCA_036264855.1 Jatrophihabitans sp.
ACGGTCGCCGACTTGCCGCCGGGGCTGGCGGTGACCACGTACGTGGTCCACGGGGCGCCGCCGTCGGAGGCCGGCGCGGTCCAGGTCACGGTGGCGCCGCCGTACCCGGCGATCGCGGTGACCTTCTGCGGTGCGCTGGGCGCGACAGGGTGCACGGCGAAGATCAGCTTGCAGCCGAGGCTGGTGTTGCCGGAGCCGCCCCCGACGTTCACTGCCCACAGGCATACGGTGTGCTCGCCGTCATCGGCCTGGAGCACGGCCGAGATGCCGTGGGCCGCGCCGGACCAGGGATAGGCAGCCGCGACATCGGTGCGCGTGACCGATGCCTTGAAGGACGGATAGGCCGCCCCGTCGATCGTGACGGCGATCGTCAGTGGCGACGTGGTGTCCGGGTCGAGGGCCCAGCCCAGCACGGCCAGGTTGGTTGAACCGCTCGCGCGCTTGAGCGACTCGAACTTGCCGATGGGCTCCAGCGCGAGCGTGATCGTCTGACAGGCCGACTTGGAGTTCGCCGTCCCGTACACGACGTTCAGCCCGACCGCGCACACCGTGTGGTTGCCGGACTTGGCGGTCAGCGCCGTGGCGAAGTTGTGGCCGTTGTAGGTCGTCCCGGTCCCGTTCGCCGTCAGCGTCTTCACCGCGCGACCGTCAAGGTAGACCCGGGCCGAGATCGCAGCCGACGTGTCGGGGTCGTAGGCCCAGCCCGCGAGCTTCAGACCGGTCGACGTGGCCGTCAAGGGGGCGAGGGAGGCCTGGGGGGTGAAGTCGAGGACCACGCTGCGGCAACCGAGGGACAGGTCGCTGCCGAAGCTGATGTTGCGCGCGACGATGCACACCCGGTGAGTGCCCTGGCCGAGTGCGAGCAGCTTGTCGAAGCCGTGGAACTCGCCGGCCGCCGGGTGCGCGGTCGCGACGTCCTTACGCGACACGTTGGCGACGACCGACTGTGACAGCCCATCGACGGTGAGCTGGATCGTGAGGGCCTGTATCGGGACGTCGGGGTCGTACGCCCATCCGCGGACGCGGACCCGGTTCGCCGATCGGGCGACGGTGTCGAGCTGACCGACCGGGCTCTCGTTGAGGACGACCGTCTTGCACCCGAGCAGGTTGTCGGAGCCGTAGCCGATGTTCTTGCCGGTGACGCACACGGTGTGCGTGCCCTGGGCGACGGGGTAGGTCACCGCGAAACCATGATCGGGTCCGGCGTTCTTGCGGACGTTGGCGATGTCGGGACGAGGATCGTCGGCCACAACGGTGTGCGTCGCACCGTCGACCTTCACGATGACCGTGATCGGGGCCGTCACGTCTTCACCGTCCATCGCCCAGCCCCGCACCGAGACGGTGCCGCGGCCGGTGCGGACGCTGTCGACCGCGCCGAACGGGCCGTAGTCGAGCGTCATCGTCCGGCACGGGAACAGGTAGTCGGTGCCGGCCGCCAGGTTCCGAACACCGATGCACACGCGGTGCAGTCCCTCGGGCACCAAAACCTTCCAGTGGAAGCCGTGGTTGGGCCCGGCCTTCGGGTGGATCGCGGCGACGTCCGGGCGGGGCAGGTTGGCGGTCGTCCCGCCGACCCACTTGCCGTCGATCCGGGCGAAGGTGCGCAGCGCGGTTGCCGGGGCGTCCGGATCCAGGTCCCAGCCGGTGGCCATAACCCCGCCGGGGCGCTGGTACATCGAGTCGAGCTGGCCGATCGGGGCGCGGTCGGTGTAGTTGGCCGGCCGGGCCTGCGGCGCCTGGGTGGCCATCACGGCGGCTGAGGTGACGCCGGCAATTGCGGTCAGGACGGCGGGCAGGACGGTTCCCAGCCGCCAGATGCGCCGGCGCTGCGGTGCGGTCATCGAGGTGATTCCCGTCGGAACGGCGGTCAGGATCGCCAGTCGTCGGGGCGCCGCCACATGCTCAGCAACGCGCCCACCTTCGCGGGAGCAAAGGCCGGATGATCAAACCATCTACGTTACTGCTGTGACAAGTGGTGCTTGTGTTACGACACGCCGACGACGGTTCGCCGCTCAGGCGGTGGGCAGCTGGTAGCTGGCGAACTTGTCCCGGAGCGCCTTCTTCGAAAACTTCCCGACACTCGTCTTGGGAACCTCGTCGATGAATACTACGTCGTCAGGAACCTGCCACTTGGACAGCCGCTCACCCAGGAAGGCGAGCACCTCCTCCTTGGTGAGCGTCTCACCGTCCTTGACGACGACGCAGGCCAGCGGGCGCTCGCCCCATTTCGGGTGGGGCACGGCGATGACAGCCGCTTCCGCGATCTTGGGATGGGACATGATCTGGTTTTCGAGCTCGACCGAGCTGATCCACTCCCCGCCGGACTTGACGAGATCCTTGGTGCGGTCGACCAGGCGCACATAGCCGAGCTTCGAGATCGTCGCGACGTCGCCGGTGCGCAGCCAGCCGTCCGCCGAGAACTGGTCCCCCGGCTCGTCCGTGCGGTAGTACTGCCGGGCAACCCATGGGCCGCGCGCCTCCAGTTCGCCGGTCGCCTCGTCGTTCCACGGTTGCGGTTCGCCGGTCTCGGAGTTCACGATCCGCAGCTCGATTCCCGGCGGGGCGATACCGGCGGTGGCCCGGAGGTCGGCCTTCGCTGCCTCGCTCGCGTCGGCGAATTCGCCACGCTCGATGCAGACCGAACCGAGCGGAGAGGTCTCGGTCATGCCCCACGCCTGGCGGATCGGCATACCGATCTTCGCGCGGTAGGTCTCCGACAGCACCTTCGGCACCGCCGAACCGCCGCAGACGATCAGCCGCAGCGACGACAGGTCGCGGCCGTCGAGTAGCGGGATCATGCCCATCCAGATCGTCGGGACGCCAGCGGTGATGGTGACCTTCTCGGACTCGAGCAGGTCCATGATGGCGCCCGGCGAGAGGTCCGGGCCCGGCATGACCATCGAGGCCCCGGCGAGCAGGCACGCGTAGGGCAGGCCCCAGGCGTTGGCATGGAACATGGGCACGACCGGAAGCACCCGGTCGCGATCGCAGAGCGCGAACACGGCCGTGGTGGTACAGGCGTTGGAATGCAGCCAGGTCGAACGGTGCGAATAGAGCACTCCCTTCGGATGGCCGGTCGTGCCGGTCGTGTAACAGATCGCGGCGGCCCGATTTTCGTCGGTAACGCGGTCGCCGAAGTCGATGGGCTCGGCCGAACCGACCACGTCCTCGTAGCGCGCCACGCGGGGATCGTCGGGCAGCTCGGCATCGGCACCGTCGTCCATGACGATCACGTGCTTCACGTCGTTGAGGCTGGGCAGGTACTGGTTGAAAAGCGGAAGTAGCGAGCGGTCGACGAAGATCGCCTCGTCGGCGGCGTGGTTGACGGTGTAGATCAGCTGTTCGGCGAAGTACCGGATGTTGAGGGTGTGCATCACCCGGCCCGTCCCCGGGATCGCCAGGTACAGGGCCAGGTGACGGGCCGAGTTCCACCCGAAGGTGCCGACCCGCCCATCGTCGGAGATACCGACCGAGTCGAGATAGGCGCCGATCTTGCCGGCCTCGATCAACACGTCCGAGATCGTGCAGCGCTCGATGCCGGTGGCCGTCCGGGTCACGATCTCCTTGTCGCCGAAGTACTGCCCGGCGCGCGCCATGATCCAGTTCGTGGTCAGGGGGATGTCCTGCATCAGTCCCAGCATGAGCCGATGGTGGCCGACCGCCGGGGAAGCGGCAAGCGGCACGAGCGGATGCAGGGCCCGGGCACAAATTCGGCGCTCGCAACATGTGAGCTCAGTACCGGCGCTGGACCTGGAAGGTCCGCGTCTCGACCGTGTTGGCCCGCAAGAAGTCCCGGCTGCCGGCGAGGAAGTCGCGGATCGATCGATCCCCGGCCGCCTCGACATCGCGAGCAAGCGGCAGGTAGCTCTGGCGCAGGTCGTGGTCGCCGTGGACGGTGGAGTCTCCGCGCGCCGAGGACGCGGTCGTGACGTTGGGTTCGTCGGGGTTGGCCACGCCGTCGAGGTGCGGAACCACATCCCGGGCGTTCTCGAGCGCCAGGACCTGGATCCGCGATGGCAGGGTCCCGGCCGTCAACCCGAGCGGCGCGCCGGCGGTGATGATGTGCGTGACGTTGAATTCGCCGCTCGCCGCGGTGTCGCGTGCCGTGGTCACGGCGACCATGCCGCCCTCGCTGTGGCCGATGAGCATGACGTCGTCGGACTGCCGGACACCGGCCTGGCGCATCGCGGCGAGCACGCCCTGCTCGTAGGCGGTGCGTTCGCCGACCAGGGCGCGGCCGTTCGTCGACAGGCTCGTGACGTCTCGGGTCGGCAACGGCGTCCAGGACTTGGTACCGGTGATGTCGACGATCGCGCGCCGGGTTCCGTCGGGCAGCGTCAAGAGGCGGACGTCGACCGTCCCGTGGTGCGGGTCGTCGTTGCGTCGTGCGAGTCCGGCGATCAGGTCGGTCAGTCGCCGGGGCGGCCGGGCCGCAGTCCCGGACGCGTCGATGCCCAGCGGGTCGGCGACGCCGTGACCGTCCGGGATCGTCCGCGCCAGCAGGTTGAGCAGCGCGGGCACCTGCAACGCGGCGATGACGACGTCGGCGACCTCCGGGTCGCGGGCGACCGCGACCTCGGCCGCCGCGATCGGGTCGCCCGTGCGGACGAGCACTGCTGCCGCCGCGGCGACCGCCGCCGGCAGTCGAACGGCACCGGTCGCCACGTCATGGGCGCCGTAGTACAAGCGGTCGGCCGTTTCGTAGGCGGCCGCGGCCACCCGGAGTTCGGCGTCGATGGCCCCGCACTCCGCTGCCGACCAGGTCAATCCCTGGGGGCCGTCGAGGGCGTCGAGCAGATCGGCCTCGAAGGTCGCGAAGCCAACTCCGTCGAGCAGGGCGAGGCTGAGCACGGTCGGGTCGACGAGGTATTGGTGCAGCGCGAATGCCGAGGCCAGACACGCCTGGGCCGCGCCGCCGAATCGCCGGGCCATCGCCACGATGTCCTCGCACTGCGCGGTGATGCCGCCGGAACCGCCGTGGACGGTGACCGGTTGGGCCGGGTCGCCGCCCATCAGCCCAGGCCTAGCAGGTCGCCGACGTCGACGACGAGCCCGGCGCTGTCGCCGAGTAGCTCGCGCCCATCGCCGACCAGGGAGCCTGGACTGACCAGCGCGTCCTCGACCGTGCGCCCGATGTCAGCGCCGAGCCCGAGAGTGTGCCCGGCCAGGCGCTCGAGTTCCTGGACCAACGCGCTCACGACGCGGGCGTGCCGCCGCAGCGCGTCGGCCGCGTCGTCGAGCCGCCGGCCCGCTCGGTGCAGCCCAGAGAGGACCCCATAGGCCGTCCATGCGAAGGCGTCGGCGGCCGGACCGCGCCACTCGGCGCCGGCGACGGCGGCACCGAGGGCGTTCGCCCGGGCGCGCGCCGCGGCGGCGTGACCGGCGATCCGATCGGCAATCGCGAGGAGGGTGGCGGGGTCGGGAAGCAGGGACATGCCGACGAGAATGATCGGGAGGACCGACGCTCCGGACGCCGATCCGCGGGGTTGTGGACGGCGGGCGCCTTATGCACAGCGCGGCGCATCCGCTTGACAGTGCGCGCCGTGGTTGAATGAGCCGCACGGAATTACACGGGTGCAATTCATCCGTCTGGATGGGTTCGCGCCCAGCTCGAGCACGTCGGAGGGGCACTCAGCATGCAGTCCGCGCACGCCGCCGCCGGAAACGGTGAAGCCGACGACTCCGCCGGCGGCCTGAACCGCCGAGACCGCGAGATCCTCGCCTTCGAACGTCAATGGTGGAAGTACGCCGGCGCCAAGGAACAGGCGATCCGCGAACTGTTCG
>DATAQD010000228.1:0-5256 GCA_036264855.1 Jatrophihabitans sp.
CTTGCCGAGGCCGACCTGCGCGACCGCGTCGACCGGGGCGACGTCGGCGCCGTCATCGCGCAGTCGCAGCTCGCACCCCGCTTCGCCGCCGTCCACGGGTCTTACCTGCGGATCGCCGTCGGCGATCCCGTCGAGGGTTGGCTGCGCTACGCCGACAGTGCCGAGAGCCTCGCCCCGTTCGACCCGGACGGTCCCACCCAGGCTGACGACCCGCTGCTGCTGTACTTCACGTCCGGCACGACCGCGCTGCCCAAGCTGGTGGAGCACACGCACAGCAGTTATCCGATCGGGCATCTGTCGACGATGTATTGGATCGGTCTGCAGCCCGGCGATGTGCACCTCAACGTGTCCAGCCCGGGCTGGGCGAAGCACGCGTGGTCGTGTGTGTTCGCCCCGTGGCTCGCGGGGGCGACGATCTGCCTGTTCAACTATGAGCGCTTCGACGCCAAGGCCATGGTCGACACGCTGCGCGATGCCAAGGTGACGACGTTCTGCGCCCCGCCGACGGTGTGGCGGATGCTCGTCCAGCAGGACCTCGCGGCGTGGCGGGACGACCTCGCGCTGCGCGAACTCGTCGGTGCTGGCGAGCCGCTCAACCCCGAGGTCATCGAGACCGTCCGGCGGGCCTGGGGGATCACGATCCGGGACGGCTTCGGGCAGACCGAGACGTCGCTGCAGATCGGCAACTCCCCGGGCCAGCCGATCAAGATCGGTTCGATGGGACGCCCGATGCCGGGCTTCGAGATCGCTCTGGTCGACCCGTTGTCGGACGAAGTCGCCGACGAGGGCGAGATCTGTGTGATCTGCGAACCGCAGCGCCCGGTCGGGCTCATGGTCGGCTACCGCGGGGACGGTGCGCGCAACGACGCCGCGTTCGCCGGCGGTCGCTACCACACCGGTGACGTCGCCAGCCGCGACGCCGACGGCTTCATCACCTACGTCGGCCGGTCGGACGACGTCTTCAAGGCCAGCGACTACCGGATCAGCCCGTTCGAGCTCGAGAGCGTGCTGATCGAGCATCCGGCCGTGGCCGAGGCCGCCGTGGTGCCGGCTCCCGACGAGCTGCGGCTGGCGGTGCCCAAGGCCTACGTGGTGCTCGTCGCCGGCCACGAGCCGAGCAGGGAGCTCGCCGGCGACATCCTGCGCTTCTGCCGCGAGCATCTCGCACCCTACAAACGGATCCGTCGGCTGCAGTTCGCTGAGCTGCCCAAGACGATCAGCGGGAAGATCCGCCGCGTCGAACTGCGCAACGCCGAGTCCGGGCACGCCGCCGCCCGTCCGGATGGCGAGTACCGCGAGGAGGACTTCTCGCGCTGACCGATGCGGCTTCAGACCGAGCGCAACAGGTGCGTGCGCACGCGGCCCTCGGCGGCGGTGGCGACGAGCAGGACGAGCTCGTCGCCGACCTGCATCACGAGCTCGGGCGTCGGCGCGAGGACGGCCTTGGCGCGGGTGACCGCGAGCAGCGCGGCGTCAGCCGGTATCTCGAGGCCGGTGAGCGGCTGGCCCACCAGGGCCGAGGTGGCGGGCAGCGTGATCTCCAAGATCGTGCCCTGACCGTGCTGCAACGTCATCAACCGGACGACGTCCCCGGTGATCACGGCTTCCTCGACCGCGGCGGCGAGTGAGCTCGGCGTCGACACGGCGACGTCGACGCCCCAGCCGTGGTTGAACATCCAGTGATTGCCGGGCTCGTTGATCCGGGCCACGACGCGCGGGACGTTGAACTCCTGCTTGCACAGCAGCGCGAACACGAGGTTGGCGCGATCCTCTCCGGTTGCAGCGACCACGACGTGCGCGGTCTCGACACCGGCGTCCTGCAGGGTGGACAGCTCGCACGCGTCCGCATACATCCAGTCCGCCTCCGGCACCAGCTCGGGCCGGTAGTGCTCGCGCCGACGTTCGATGAGCAGCACCTTGTGTCCCGACATGATCAGCGAGCGCGCGATGGACTGGCCGACGTTGCCGGCTCCGGCGATCGCGACTCGCATGCCGCCGATTCTCCTGCTTCACCCGACGGCGGCCCGCGACGGGCAACAACACGAAAGACTGGGGCAACGACACCGGGGGGCGACGCGCCATGAGCTTGCAGCAGCTGTACGTGGCGCTGCTGGCCGGTGGCGTGGTCGTGCTGGTCAGCATCGTGGCCACCCGCGTCGCCTCGCGGGTCGGGCTGCCCAGTCTGCTGCTGTTCCTGCTGCTGGGCGTGCTTCTGGGCGAGGACGTTCTCGGGATCCAGTTCAGCGACGCGCAGCTGGCGCAGAACCTCGGCACCGCGGCGCTCGCCGTGATCCTCGTCGAGGGCGGGCTGACCACGGCGTGGTCGGACATCCGGGCGGTGGTGGCCCCAGCCGGCGTGCTGGCCAGCCTGGGCGTCGGGGTCAGCGCGACGGTCACCGCCGTGGGAACCCACTACCTAATCGACGTCGGTTGGCAGCCGGCCCTGCTGCTCGGCGCCATCGTGTCGTCCACCGACGCGGCCGCGGTGTTCTCGACGCTGCGCGTGCTGTCCCTGCCGCGCCGGGTGGCCGGCCTGCTGGAAGCCGAGTCGGGCTTCAACGACGCGCCCAGCATCATCCTCGTGCTGCTGCTGAGCGCGACCCCGTTCGATGTCGATCCCCTGCAGTTCGCCGGCACCCTGGTCTACGAGCTCGCGGCCGGCGCGGCCATCGGCATGGTGGTGGGCCGGCTCGGCGCCGTCGCTCTGCCGCGGCTCGCCCTGCCGGCGTCCGGGCTGTACCCCCTCGCCACCTTCGGTCTCGGCGTCGTGGCGTTCGCGGCCGCCGGCGCGGCGCACGCGAGTGGCTTCCTCGCCGCCTACCTCGCCGCGCTGGTGCTGGCGAACGCGGGGCTGCCGCACCGCGCGGCGACCCGCTCGTTCGCCGAAGGCATCGCGTGGCTGGCCCAGATCGGGCTGTTCGTCCTGCTCGGCCTGCTCGTGAACCCCAGCAATCTGCCGCACCAGATCTTGCCCGCGCTCGCGGTCGGACTCGTGCTCCTGCTCCTCGCCCGGCCGTTGGCGGTCCTGCTCTCGCTGTTCGCGTTTCGCGTCCCGCTGCGCGAGCAGGTCTTCCTGGCCGGTGCCGGTCTGCGCGGCGCGGTCCCGATCGTGCTGGCGACCTTCCCGATCGTGAAGGGCGTACCGCACAGCGAACGGTTGCTCGACATCGTGTTCGTCCTCGTGGTGATATTCACGCTGGTCCAGGGGCCGAGCCTCACGCCCCTCGCCCGCCGGCTCGGCCTCGCTCCGCGCGAGGTGACCCGCGAGATCCTCGTCGAGTCCGCACCCCTCGACGTGCTCGACGCCGAACTGCTGACCGTGACCGTGGCGCCGAGGTCACGGCTGCATGCCGTTTCGATCATCGAACTCCGGCTGCCCGATCCGAGCGTCGTCACGCTCATCATCCGGGGGGAACGGACGTTCGTCCCCACTGAGGACACCCAGCTTCAAGTCGGGGACGAGCTGTTGATCGTGACCACCCGTACGCGGCGCGAGTCCACCGAACGCCGGCTGCGGGCCGTCAATCGTCGGGGCCCCCTGGCCCACTGGTTTGACGAGTACGGCGACCCGGACTGACGCACGTCAGGATGCGGCGATCGGCGCGAGGATCGCGTCCGCAGCCCGTTCCAGATCCGCTGGTGTGAGCTGCACCTGCAGGCCACGCTTGCCGGCCGAGACGTAGACCGTCGCGAAATCCTCGACGGACGCGTCCACGACGACGCGCAGGCGAGCCTTCTGACCGATCGGGGAGATTCCGCCCACCACGTAGCCGGTCGCGCGGGCGGCCGCGGCCGGGTCGGCGAGCTCGGCCCGCTTACCGCCGAGCGCCGCGGCGAAGGCCTTCAGGTCGAGCCGGGCCGCCACGGGCACGACCGCGCACGACAGCGTGCCGTCGACGGCGGCGATCAGGGTCTTGAAGATCCGCCTCGGGTCGACGCCCAGGGCCGCGGCCGCCTCCTCGCCGAACGCCTGGGCGCGGGGGTCGTGGTCGTAGGGATGCAGCGTGAACGCGATGCCGGACCGAGTGAGCAGCGCCGTCGCAGGAGTTCCGGTGGCCACGGCCGCGACCCTATCCGGAATGCCGACCGGGCCGGCGGGGTTGAGCACAGGAAAGCCCGATAGGAGAACGCTCGATGATGGTGTCTGCACCGCCCCGGCCGCTTGGGATCGCAGCCGCGATCCGGCCGATGAACCCTCCCGCGATAGTCTCCAAACCGGAGTCAGGGACAGGGCGCGAGGGGAGCACGGTGGCAGACGAGACGGTCGAGGCGCGCCGGGCCCGGTTCGAACGGGACGCGCTCCCGTTCCTGGACCAGCTCTACGCCGCCGCGATGCGGATGACCCGTAATCCGGCCGATGCCGAGGATCTCGTCCAGGAAACCTTCGTCAAGGCATTCGCCGCGTTCCACCAATTCACCGAGGGCACCAACCTCAAGGCGTGGCTCTACCGCATCCTGACCAACACGTTCATCAACACCTACCGCAAGAAGCAGCGCCAGCCGCAGGAGTCCGGGAACGAGGACGTCGAGGACTGGCAGCTGGCCCGGGCCGAGTCGCACACGTCGACCGGGCTGCGGTCGGCCGAGATGGAAGCCCTGGACCATCTGCCCGATTCGGACGTCAAGGACGCGCTGCAAGCGCTGCCGGAGGACTTCCGACTTGCGGTTTACCTGGCCGATGTCGAAGGATTTGCCTACAAGGAGATCGCCGAGATCATGGGGACGCCCATCGGCACGGTGATGTCGCGTCTGCACCGCGGACGCAAACAACTGCAGACCCTGCTCGCAGACTACGCGCGCGGGCGAGGCCTCATCCCGAGCGCTGTCGGAGGCGAGTCGTGAGTGGATTCGGTTTCGGTCCTGGGAACATCGACTGCGACGACGTCCTGCGCGACGTCTATCTCTACCTCGACGACGAATCCGACGACGCGCTCAAGAACCGGATCCGTCAGCACCTCGACGCCTGCGCGCCCTGTCTGAAGCAGTTCGGCCTCGAGCAGGACGTCCGCTCCCTCGTCTCACGCTGCTGCGGTGGGGACCGGGCCCCGGCGAGTTTGCACGAGCGGATCCGGGTCCGGATCACCGAGCTCTCCATCGACAGCGCACAGCGCGAGTACCTCGCCGAATAGCGCCTACGCCGGCGGCGCGACCCGGTCGGCGAGTTGCCGGGCCGCGGCGCGCCACCGCTCGAACGACTTGCCGTACGGCTCGAGATCGATGCCGGCGAAGCGGTCGAGCGCCGCGCGCTGCGCCGCC
>DATAQD010000234.1:0-5278 GCA_036264855.1 Jatrophihabitans sp.
CGGGAACAGTGGTACCGCTGCTACCGGGTCCGCGTCGCCACGGTGGACAGCGAGTACGGCCTGGGCTGAAGGTCGCAGCGGACCGGGCGAAATTCAGACGCCACCGCTCACCGCGATCAACCGCTCGAGCAGCTCGGGATCGGCCTCGAGGAAGATCAGCTTGTTGAGTTCCTCGAACATCTGCCGCAGTCGTTTGAGATCGACGGGGTGCTCGCGCTGCTGCACGCCGACGAGCAGGTTGAGCGCGATCCGGGCGAGCAGGCGGGCCTGCGCCCGGTCGATGCCCAAAGCCGAGATCGCATCGACGAGGTGCCGCTCGCGACGCTTGTCGACGCGGGCCGTCACGTCGGCCACGCTCGGGTTGCTGCGGCCCCACGCGCGGATCGCCGCCTCGGATGCGTGCGGCAGCCCGACGCCGAGTTCGGTGAGCGTGGTGATCCGCAGGCTCGGGTCGGGCTGAGCCCTCGAGATCGCGATCAGCCGCTCGCTGTGTTCGGCCTCCCAATAGGCCAGTAGCTGGTCCACGAACGCGGGCGCGCTGCCGAAATGGTGGTAGAAGGAGCCCTTGGTGACGTCGAGGCGCTCGCACAGGACGGCGATCGTCATCGCCTCGCTGCCGTATTCGCCGAGGACCGCGAGCGCCTCTCGGAAGTAATCCTCCGCAGTCAGGCGTTCCACGAAATCACCTCAAACTTCGCCGTCATCGGGTCATCGTGTCATCAGATGATCCCTCGCGCCCCGGACCCGCGCGAATCAGCGGCCGACGGCGTAGCCCTGGGCCCCGCGCGGGTTCGCGCCGGCGCGCAGGAAGCCGTCCGGAGATCGGCTGACCGCGCTCAGCCGGCCGAGCGACCACCCGTCCACCTCGACGACGTCGTGGCCGCGTCGGCGCAGGTCGCCGATCGCGCCCGCGCCCAGCCGCTGCTCGACGAGGATCTGGCGCGGGACGCGCTCGCGCGGATAGAAGGACGACGGGAAATGGTTCGTGTGCCAGGTGGCGGCGTCGATCGCCTCTTGCAGGTTCAGCCCGAAGACCGTGTGGAACAGGAAGAACGGAAGCTGCCACTGGTCTTGCTGGTCGCCGCCCGGGGTCCCGAACGCGAGGTACGGCTCACCGTCGCGCAGCGCGAGCGAGGGCGAGAGCGTGGTCCGTGGCCGCTTGCCGGGCGCGATCGAGTTGGGTAGGCCCGGCGGCAGAAAGAACATCTGGGCGCGGGTGCCGAGCCCGAAGCCGAGCGCCGGGATCACGGGGGAGCTCTGCAGCCAGCCACCGCTCGGCGTCGCCGAGATCATGTTGCCGAACCGATCGACCACGTCGATGTGGCAGGTGTCCCCGCGAGTGGCGCCCTGCGAGTTGACGGCCGGCTCGACGACGAGGGTCGGCTCCCCCACCCCGGCACCGGGTGCCCCTGCGCCGTCAAGGTCGGCCAGGCGCGGGACGCGGCCGCCCGGCTCACCGGGTCGCAGTTCGGCGCTGGCGTCCGCGCCGATGAGGCGGCGGCGCTCGTCGTTGTAGGCCGGCGACAGCAGCGCTTCGAGCGGCACGTCGGCGACGTCACCGTAGAACGCCTCGCGATCGGCGAAGGCGAGCTTTGCGCATTCGACGACGGTGTGGACGAGCTGCGGGTCGCCGGGACCGGTGTCGTCCAGGTCGAAGCCGGCAAGCAGGGCGAGCTGCTGCAGCAGGACCGGGCCCTGCCCCCACCCTTGCGTCTTGGCGACCCGGTAGCGGCCGAAGTCGTAGCTGGCCGGTGCCTCGATCGGGGTGTGCCAGCGGGCCAGGTCGTCGGCGGTGAGCAGGCCCGCGTGGGGCGATCCCGAAGTGTCCATGACCGGCGTCCGGACGAAGTCCGCGATCGCCTCGGCGACGAAGCCGCGGTAGAACGCGTCCCGGGCGGCCGCGATGCCCTGGTCGCGCGGCCGGCCCGCGGCGCCCGCCGCGATCCGTTCGTAGGTGTCGGCGAGCACGGGGTTGACGAACCGCGTGCCGGGTCTCGGCGGTGCCCCGTTCGGCAGGTAGACCGCGGCCGACGAGGGCCAGTGGGCGGTGAAGAGATCCGCCACCGTGGCGATCGTACGGGCGATTGCCGGCAGCACCGGGTAGCCCCGGCGGGCGTAGCCGATCGCCGGTTCGAGGACGTCGGGCAGGCTCATCGTGCCGAACTGCTCGAGCAGCGTCAGCCAGGCATCGAACGCACCGGGGACGCACGCCGCGAGGTGGCCCGTGCCCGGCACGAGGTCCAGGCCGAGGTCGCGGAAGTGCGCGGCGGTCGCGCCGGCCGGCGCCGGGCCCTGGCCGCCGATCACCTCGATGTCGGGCTCGGCGCCCCGGCGGACGAGCATCGGTACCTCCCCGCCCGGACCGTTGAGGTGCGGTTCGACGACTTGCAGGGTGAACCCGGCGGCCACCGCGGCGTCGAAGGCGTTGCCGCCGCGCTCGAGCATCGACATCCCGACCGCGGAGGCGAGCCAATGGGTGGAGGCCACCATGCCGAAGTCGCCGGTCAGTTCGGGCCGCGTCGTCGTCACGGTTCCCATCTTGCCCGGGCGGAGATCGTCATCGCCCACGGGCCGCACGACCCCCTTGAGCGGCGCTCAGGGTCGTCAGGGTCGGTAGCGGTAGCCCATCCCCGGCTCGGTGATGAGATGCCGGGGCCGGCTCGGCTCGGGTTCGAGCTTGCGCCGCAGCTGGGCGAGATAGATCCGCAGATAGCTCGGGTCGGTGTGTTCGGCGGATCCGCGCACGGCCGTGAGCAACGTGTCAGTACTGATGAGCTTGCCCGGCCGGCGCAGGAGGACGTCGAGGATCTTCCACTCGGTCGGCGTCAGGTGGACGACCTCGCCCGAACCGTCGACCGCAGTCATCATGGCGAGGTCGATGTGAACGTCGCCCACCGTCGCCGACACGGCCTCGTCCGCGGTGGTCACCCGGCGGCTGGTGGCGCGCAGGCGGGCCAGCAGCTCGTCCATGCTGAACGGCTTGGTGACGTAGTCGTCGGCCCCGAGGTCGAGGGCCTCGACCTTGTCCGAGCTGCCGCTGCGCGCGGACAGCACGATGATGGGCGTGGCCGCGAACTGGCGCACGGCCCGGATGACCTCGACGCCGGACATGTCGGGCAGCCCGAGGTCGAGCACGATCGCGTCGTGCTTGTGATCAGCGAGGGCAGTCAGCGCCTTGGTCCCCGTCTCCGCCTCGGTGACGGCGTACCCGCGGGCGACGAGGTTCATCGCGAGGGCGCGCAGCAACGGCCGCTCATCCTCGACGAGCAGCACGCGGGTCACGGGCGGTCCGCCACGTCGAGGGTGATCACGATGGTGGCCCCGCCGCCCGGTGTGGGTTCCGCGCTGACGGCCCCGCCCATCGCCTCGGTGAACCCTCGCGCGATGGCCAGCCCGAGGCCCGCACCGCTGCCGTTCGTCGGTGAATCACCCGTGCGTTGGAACGGGCGGAACACGGCCTCGGCCTGCTCCGGGGTTATCCCGGGACCGCGATCGATCACCCGCAGTTCGACGCGGCCCTGGTGGGCGCTGCCGGCGATGCGCACGGGCGAACCGACCGGCGCGTAGCGCAGCGCGTTCTGGACAACATTCGCGATGACCCGCTCGAGCAGGCCGGCGTCGGCCCGGACCTCGGGCAGGTCGGCCGGTACGTCGACCACGATCGGCTGCGCGGGCGGGACGTGCTCGAGCGCTCGAGCCACCACGTCGTCGATGCCCACGACCGAAGGCACCACGGGCAGGGCGCCGACCTGCAGCCGCGACAGGTCCAGCAGGTTCGTCACCAGCCCGGTGAGCCGGTCCAGGGCGTCCTCGGCCGTGCCGAGCAGCTCCTTGCGGTCGACATCGGTCCAGGTGACCTCCGCCGCGCGGAGGCTGGAGACGGCGGCCTTCGCCGCTGCGATCGGGGTGCGCAGATCGTGGCTGACGGCGTTGAGCAGGGCCGTGCGCTGCCGATCGGATTCCGCCAGCGGCGCGGCCGCGCGGGCCGCTTCGGCGAGCAGCTGCTGGCGATAGGCGACGGCTAGGTGCGCGGCGAACGCGCCGAGCACCCGCTGGTCTCCGGCGCTGAGCGAGTGCCCGCGCAGTGCCAGGTCGAGGTCGTCACCGAGCTCGGCCGACGCATCGGCATCGGCGGGGGCGGACGGCGGCTCGCTGCCCGCAGTGGCCACCTTCGTCCACGCTCGGGTGTCCCGCTCGTAGCGCAGCAGGCTGGCTGCCTCCATCGCAAACGTCTCCCGCACCCGATCGACCAGCGTCGGCAGCGCCTGCTCGCCGCGCAGCAAGCTGCCGGCGAACATCGAGAGAGTCTCGGCCTCGGCGCCGGCGCGCGCCGCCTGCACCGACCGCCGGGCCGCGAGGTCGACCACGTGGGACACGAGCACGGCGATCAGCAGGAAGATGACGACGGCAACGATGTTGGCCGGCTCGCTGATCGTGAAGGTGTGCGTGGGGGGCGCGAAGTAGTAATTGAGTACCAGGCTGGCGACGACGGCGCTCGCCAGCGCCGGGTAGAAGCCGCCGACGAGGCTGGTGATCACAACCGTCAGCAGGTAGAGCGGCACGTCCGCGGAAAAGGCCAGCCTCCCTCGCAGCGCCGTGCAGACCAGCGTCAGCAATGGCAAGAGGATCGCCGCGACCAGGAGCCCCGTCAGCCGGCGCCGCGGGGTGAGGCCGCCCGTCAGGCGGGGCAGCCGAAGCCCGGCGCCGCCGGCATGGTCGTGCGAGACGAGATGGACGTCGATCGGGCCCGACAACCTCGTCACGGTGGCCCCCGTGCCCGGGCCGGTCAGGGCGGCGGCCAACCAGCTCCGGCGCGAGGTACCCAGGACGATCTGCGTCGCGTCCACGCGCCGGGCGAAGTCCAGCAGGGCCGGCGCGACGGCGTCCCCGACCACCGAGTGATAGCTGCCACCTAGCGACTCGATGAGCAGCCGCTGGCCCGTCAGCGCGGCGACGCCCGGCCCGGACAGCCCGTCACTGCGGGCGACGTGCACGGCCAGCAACTCCCCGCCCGCCGTGCGGGCCGCGATACGGGACGCGCGGCGGATCAGGGTGTCCCCCTCGGGACCTCCGGTAAGCCCGACGACGATGCGCTCCTTCGTCTCCCAGGTGCCGGTGATGCCGTGCTCGGTTCGGTACCGCTGCAGCCCCTCCTCGACGGAATCGGCCAGCCACAGCAGCGCGAGCTCGCGCAGTGCGTTCAAGTTGCCGACCCGGAAGTAGTTGCTGAGCGCCGCGTCCACCCGCTCGGACGGGTAGATGTTGCCGTGCGCCATCC
>DATAQD010000246.1:0-14109 GCA_036264855.1 Jatrophihabitans sp.
CGCCCCGCGCGCGGCGAGCAGCAGCGCGAGGACGGCCCGCTGCCGGGGCCCGCCGAGGTCGATCGGTTGACCCTCGAGGTACGCCGTCAGCGTCCCGAGCAGCCGGATCTTGATGTCCACCAGCGCGAAGTCTAAGGCCGGGCCAAGAACGCCCGCCAAGTCATTTGCAAGTGCACGCCAAGTACCCGACCGAACACTTCTGGCTGCACACAACTGTGCTCGCAGTGGAGGGGATAGGTCATGGGAACGGTCACGCGCCGCAGGCTGATGCTGTTCGTGCTCGGCACGTTCGTCGTGCTCGGCGGGTCAGCGCTCGCCTACGCGACGACGCGGAGTTCAGCGTCGCTTTCGTCCACACTGACCTATACCTGGGCGATGCCCGAGCGGATCGGCGCGGACCGGAACGCCGACGGGCTCGTCGACTACGACACCAGCACGGCCTACCTGAACCCCACGTCGTGGAAGGTCGACCTGGACGCCTGCTCGGCACCGGCCATCACCGATCGCGGGCCGGGTACCCAGGTCACGTGGACGTTCTCCGGCGCGGCGCTCGCCACGCCGGTCAACGTCACCGGCACCTGCAAGCTGACCCAGACGTTGCCGAAGCTCGGCACCTACACGGTGGCCGCCAAGCTGACCTCGGACGCGACGGTGAACACGAGCCAGCCGGTGACGCTCAAGGACGTCTTCATCGTGTCGGTCGGCGACTCGGTGGCCAGCGGCGAGGGCGATCCGGACACGCTCGGCCCGAAGGACCTCGGCCCGTTCCCGTTCTACACGCCGAAATGGGAAGATCAGCAGTGCCACCGCAGCGCGCTGGCGGGCCCGGCCCAGGCCGCGATCCGGCTCGAGCAGCGAGATCCGCACACCTCGGTCACCTTCCTGCACCTCGCCTGCTCCGGCGCCACCATCGACGTCGGCCTGCTCGGCCCCTACGAGGGCATCGAGCCGAAGATCGACGGCCAGCAGCTGCCGAAGAAGCCGGCCCAGCTCGACGACGCGGTCAACCTGGCCCACGGCCGCAAGATCGACTCGCTGTTCGTTTCGATCGGCGCGAACAACATGGGCTTCGCCGACATCGTCAAGACCTGCATCGCGGTGCAGAACTGCAACACCGCCGCCCTGCCCAACGGCGTCGACAATGCCCAGCAGATCTACGACAAGGGCATCGCGAAGCTGCCGCCGCTGTACCAGCAGCTCGACCAGAAGCTCACCTCGATGTCGAGCGCCGGGCAGCTCGGCAAGGTGTTCATGACCCAGTACTTCGACGTGTCCCAGTTCGACGACGGCACCACCTGCACCGGTCAGACCCCCAACGAGCGGGCCGGCTACCGCAACCCGGATAGCAGCGTCATCGACGGGTTCAGCCAGAGCGAGATGCAGTGGACCCACGACGTCGTCTCCCCGGGCATCAACAAGGCGGTGGCCGACGCGGTTGCGGCCGCGAACGCCGACGGCGGCCCGAAGTGGACGGTCGTCGACCACATCGCCGACGACTTCCTCAAGCACGGCTACTGCGCCAAGGACCGCTGGATCCGCCAGCTGTTCGAATCCTTCGCCTACCAGCACGACCAGAACGGTGCGTTCCACCCCAACACCGAGGGCCAGCTCTACGGCTACGCGAAGAACATCGAGCGGGTCGTCGCACCGGTGGACGGCTTCGGCGGCGACCCCGTCCCGTTCGCGCTCGACCCCCGTGTCGGCCTGTCCGGGGACGCGGTGAGCAGCTACCTCGGCGTGCTCGACTCGCTGAACACCTTCGAGGAGCTCGCCAACGCCGCGCCGTTCGGCGCGCGGGACGTCGTCAACAAGGGGTACCAGAAGCTGTTCAGCTGGCTGGCGACCGCGCAGGCGAAGGTCCAGCAGCTGTCCACCCAGGCCGGCGAGACGATCACCAAGCTCGACAACGAACTGGACGACATCGACGGTGACGGCGACCCGACGAGCGACGTGCACGGCATCCCCGGCCTGACCGCCGATCTCGAGGTGGACATCTCGCCGAAGCAGCCGGCGAAGGCGTACGACGTTGCGATCAGCCTCAGGGTCACGCTCGACCAGAACGGGCCGCTGGCCTGGCTGGCCGATGGGTTGTCGATCAACGGCCAGCAGGCCGGAAACGACCTGTCTATGAACTTCGCGACAACGCTGCACATCGACCCGCTCGCCGCGAAGAAGATCACCATCCCGGCGAACGGCGTGCAGCTGGGCCGGATCGGGCTGGCCGTCGACGCCACCTTTGCCGGCGACAGCAACCCACTCGCCTTCCACGCCGGACTGCTGGATGTCTCGGCCACCGGTTCCGTCAAGGCGGACGCCGGCATCGCGGCGACCCTCGTCGACCCGAACAACGACGGGGTCATCGACGCGACCGAGATGAACAACCCGGCCGCGCTGCTCAAGATCTCGTGCGGGTCGACGGGGGCGAACGTCGACCTGACCGTCAACGGTTCCTTCGCCGGCCTCGGCGCGAAGGTCGGGCACATCGGCCTGGCCGACACCAACGTCTGCGACGGCCTGTCCGCACCTGACGTCGAGCTCGGTGATCTGGCGCAGTTCCGCAACCTCACCCTCGGTGACCTGATCAACGGGCTGGCCCAGGTGACACAGTCGGTCAAGGCGGCGCAGGCCGCCGGCGACCTCGACATCCCGTTCGTCAAGGAACCGCTGTCCGCGTTCGTCAACGTCAACGACCGCCTGATCAAGTTCTTCGTCGACAACGGCTTCACCGACCCGGCGAACCCCATGGCCAACATCACCGTCGACACGTCGAAGGACGCCGCACTCCAGTCGCTGCAACAGCTGGCGCCGAAGCTCGCCACCGCGCTCGGGCTGCCCGAGAACGCGTTGAACATGCGCTACGACAGCGGCCGAATCCTGTTCACGCTGCAGGCCGCGACCGACCCGGCGGCGGCGCCGAACACCGCGTCGCTCGACTTCGGCAACTCGCTCAAGAGCACCGGCATCACCGGCTTCGTCGGCGGCGCGAAGGCGACGGTGGACCCGAAGTTCAGCCTCGACCTGGGCTTCGGCTTCGACCTGTCCCCCGGCCTGCCGCTCGACCAGCGGTTCTTCCTGACCAACGGCAGCAAGGGCAACATCATCTCGCTCGACGCGGACGTCACGGCCGACGTCGACGTCACTGCGGTGCTGTCCGTGCTGGGCGTCAACCTCAAGGACAGCAACCCGTCCGGAGCGGTGCCGCTGCTCCAGCGCAAGGACTTGACGAAGCCGATGGTGTCGGTGTCGCTCGTCGACCCGAACAACGACGGCCGCGTCACCCTCGCCGAGCTGGCGGCCTCGTTCGGTACGAAGGCGCTGCCGGTCACCGCCAGCATCAACGCGACGGTGCCGAAGACGGACCTGACTGTCACCGCGAACGCGGTCGGCATCCCGCTCGCGGCCGGCAAGGTGTCGGTGGCATGGCCGGCCGTTCCGGACCTGACCGGAGCCGGTGCGCTGACCGTCACCGTGGATGACCAATTCCTCAACAACGCGCTGCCCTTCGCGTTCGACACCTCCGATCCGAAGGCGCTGATCGGCAAGCTGCTGACCGCCACCCGCGAGACGGTCACCCGGGTCCGCTCGGCGATCGCGAGCGGTGACGTCACGACGACGACCCCGCTGCCGCTCGTCGGCAAGAGCGTCGCGGACCTCGAGCCCGTGCTCGTCAAGGTGCAGAGCGCGCTGGATGATCTGATTGCGGCCAACAACCTGCTGACCCTCGATGCCCTGCAGCACAAGATGGACGAGATCCTCGCGCAGGCGCTGGGCTCGCCGGCCAACCAGCCGGTGCCGGACCTGGTGTCACTGTCCTTCGAACCGCGCACGGCGAGCACTCAGGCGGCGATCGTGGTCAGCCTCAAGCTCGGCGCGTGCAGCACCGACCGCGCGGCCAACCGCACCGGCTGCACCGTGACCGGCGCTCCCCTCGACGTGCCGTTCAACCTGCAGCTGGGCAGCGGCTCGAAGGCCGGCGGCGTCGCCGGCCTGGGCACCAGCGGCGCGGTCAAGGTCAGCTATGACGCCCGCGCCAACCTGACGTTCGGCGTCCTGCTGCCTAACGTCACGGCGGGGGCCACGTCCACCGACCTGCCCAAGCCATCCGGCGTCCCGACCCTGTTCGTCCAGGACAACTCCGGCTTCGACGTCGGGCTCGGGGTCAAGCTGGACGGCATCGTGCACGCCGGCCTGGGCCCGATCCAGGTCGACCTCGGCACCTCGACGGACAAGGCCCAGGCCGCGATCGCGGCGCGATTCGCCATGAAGTCGGCCAGCCCGACCGGCAAGCGGATGGCAATCGGCAGCACCGAGCTGACGAACTGGCTCACCAGCCTGCTGCCCAAGACCGGCGCCGTCACGGTGCACGAGACGGACGCGACGCTGCAGGCCACCTGCCCCGGCGTCACCGGGACCGTCGACGCCTGCGCCGTGCTGCCCGTCTACGTGGGCACGACCAAGCTCGGCAACATCGCGTTCAAGGCTCCGGACCTGCTCACGCCCAGCGGCTGGACGTTCGACAGCGCGCAGGTGGAGAGCAACCTGACCAACGAGGCGATCCAGTTCTCGCTGATCGTCGACGGCGTCCGCACGCTCGCCGCGCAGCTGGAGCAGGGCCTGCGCAACCTGCCAGCCGGCACCAAGATCCCGCTGCTCGGCGCGGACGTGACCGCGGGTGCAGACGTGATCAAGGCGTTCAACGACAACGTGCTGGGCAAGCTGCAAGAGCTGTCCGACGCCCTGTCGGCGGTGGGCACGACCGGTACCGCGAAGGCCAAGGTGCAGGAGCTGCTCGGCCAGCTGCCGATCCTCAGCAGCGGCGGCACGGTTACGGTCACGGCAACCTGCCGCACCGACGCCGGCACCGTGGTCACGTGCGTCGGGACGGAACCGATCAGCAAGTTGCAGAGCCTCGAGGTGCGGCTGCCGCTGCACGTCGGTGTCGCCGGCGCCACCCGGCCGTTCGACCTCGGGTTCCCGGGGCTGCGACTGGCCAGCGAGGGCAAGGTTCAGGGCGCGGCCGGGCTGGACCTCAACCTGGCGTTCGGCATCGATCGGGACCTCGGCTTCTACGTGCCGACCGCCGGCGCGCAACCCGAGCTCGCGCTGACCGCGACGGCGGCGCTGCCGAACCTCGACGGCACGCCCGACCTGACCGGTGAGCTCGCGTTCCTGCCGATCGCGATCGAGGACACCCACGCCGGCAGCGACGTCAATGTCAGCGCGGGCATCAACCTGACGAGCAAGCGGGCCGACAACCGGCTGACGCTGCAGGATCTCGGCGCGGCCGATTTCACGCCGTCCATCCAGGCGAGCGCGAACGTCCACCTCGGCGTGTCGACGACCAAGCCGAACGGTGCGCTGTCCTTCTTGCCCACCTTCCACGCGGACCTCAACGTGGACGCGTCGGTGCAGTGGTCGGGCGCCTCGGGCACGTCGCCGCAGGTGACCGCGGGCATCAACTTCGCCAACGTCAGCGTGGACGCGGGCAGCCTGGTGCGCGACTTCATCAAGCCGGTCGCGCGCGAGCTGCACCAGTACACGCAGCCGCTGGAGAAGCCGATCGACACGATCCGGCAGCCCATCCCGGGCGTGTCGGAGGCGGCCAAGCTCGCCGGCAAGCCGGCGATCAGCTGGTACGACGCGTTCAAGGCGATCGATGACGCGACCCGCCAGCCCGGCCAGACCAGCGGTCTGCAGATGATCGACCGGGTCATCAAGCTCGTCGACATGGTGAAGGCGCTCGACAACCCGGACGCGCCCACCGGCGAGATCCCGCTCGGGTCGTTCACCGTGCTGCCCAGCGTCGCGAGCAACCCACTCCCCCTGTCCGAGGCGGACAAGCTGGTGGGCTCGTCCAGCGTCAGCACGCCGGACGTGATCAGCAAGCTCACGTTCACCGGCTCGGACAAGCTGGCCGAAGCGACGAGCACCGGCGGGCTGACCTTCCCGGCGTTCCAGCACCCGACGCAGCTGTTCCAGCTGCTGCTCGGCAAGGACGTGCCACTCGTGTACTTCGATGCCGGCAAGCTGTCGGTCAAGCGCGGCTTCCAGTTCGCCTACCCGATCGGCCCGGCGCGCCTCTACATCGGCGGTTCGGCGGAGCTGTCGGGCCACTTCGCGATCGGCTACGACACCTACGGTCTGCGCAAGGCGCTGGACATCCTCACCGACGACGACCCGACCAACGACGGGTTCTGGGACGTCACGAAGGGGCTGCTCCAAGGCGTCTACCTGGACGACAACGACCAGGCCGGCAACGACGTCCCGGAGATCGAGTTCGCGGCCGAGCTGACCGCCGGTGCCTCGGTAGGCATCCCGGGTCTGGAGGCCGGCGCCGAAGGCGGCATCCACGGTGACATCCAGCTGAACCTGCACACCGACCCCGAGCAGAGCGGCAAGGTGCGCTACACCGATATCGCGAACCAGCTGGCGGTCAACCCGAACCCGCTGTGCTTCTTCGACGCGTCGGCGAAGGTGGACGCGTTCATCCGGGCCTACGTCAAGTCGCCCTTCGGCACGGCCGATTACCCGATCGCGAGCCGCACCGTCTACGAGCAGAAGGATCTCACCGCGTTCTGCCACACCCAGCAGAACCAGCAGCCGCACTTGCTGGCCGACCTGGCCACCGACGGCACGCTGACCCTCAAGACCGACGAGACGGCGCAGAGCGTGGACATGACGCAGACCGCGGCCGGCACGGTGCAGATCTCGGCCAACGGCATCGTCGAGAGCTACGAGGGCGTGCGTCGCGTGATCGCCGACCTGAAGGGCGGCGGTGACCGGCTCGACCTGCACCAGGGCGGCGGCGTGACCGCGGCCCTGCCAGCCGTGATCTGCGGCGGCGCCGGCGACGACCGGATCTCCGCGGACACCGGACCGGTGCAGCTCTACGGCGACGGCGGTGCGGCCAGCTGCGCGGTGGTCGGGTCGGCGGACGCCGGCTCGGACACGCTGGCCACCGGCCCGGGGGCCGACAAGCTCGACGGCGGCCCCGGCGACGACGCGCTGGACGGCGGCCCCGGCAGTGACACGCTGACCGGCGGCGAGGGCAACGACGTCCTCCGGAGCGGGCTCGGTGACGACACGATCGCTGGCGGTGCCGGTGACGACACCACCGACTACGGCGACCACAGCACGCCCGTGTCCGTCACGCTGCCCGGGCCGAGCGGCTCGACCGGTGAAAGCGACACGGCGAGCGAGGTCGAGAACGTCTACGGCGGCACCGCCAACGACACCGTCACGCTGCCCGCGTCCGGCTCGTTCCGGGTCGACGGCGGGATCGGTGACGACACGATCAACAGCGGCAAGAGCACCGGGCTGCTGATGGGCAGCGACGGGGACGACACGTTCGTCGGCGGCGCGGGCAACGCGATGATCGTCGCGGGCGCCGGCAACGACACCTTCGTTGACGGTCCCGGGTCGCAGACGTTCATCGGTGAGGGGGGCACCGACACCGCCGATTACGGCAAGGCGCCCAAGAGCGTCACCGTCACCATCGACGGCGAGGCGAACGACGGTCCCGTGGGAGCAGCGACCGACGACATCATCGACGCCGACGTCGTGATCGGCAGCGCGTTCGACGACCATCTCACCGGCGGCAGTGCCGGCGAGGAGCTGCGCGGCGGGTTGGGTGCCGACCACCTCGAGGGCGGTCCCGGCGCGGACACGCTGCTCGGCGGTGGCGACGCGGACGTGCTGGACGGCAACGCCGGCGCCGACACAGTCAAGGGCGAGGCCGGCGCCGACACGCTGCACGGCGGACTCGGTCCGGACGACCTGTCCGGCGGTACGGAGGTTGACCTGGCCGACTACGCCGACCGCACCGACAACCTCGTCATCACCAAGGACGACGCGGCCAACGACGGCGCGGCGAGCGACACCTGGAAGGACAACGTCCGCACCGACGTGGAGAAGATCGTCGGCGGCAGCGGCGACGACCACATCGAGGGGTACGCCGGTGCGGACGCGCTCGAGGGCGGTCCGGGCCGCGACGTGCTCTACGGGTTGACGGGTGCGGACACCTTCGTCGGCGGCCCCGGCAACGACGAGATGTACGACATCACGTTCAACAGCCGGTTCGACTACACCGGCGACGGGGCGAGCGACACCTTCGTCGGCGGCGACGGCGCCGACTACGCCTACGGCGGCGGCGGCACCGACCAGTTCGACATGGGCGCCGGCGTGGACAACGTCTACGCGGGGGCCGGGGCCGACACGATCCACGGTGGCGACGGCGACGACCAGCTGCATGGTGGCGCGAGCAACGACGTCATCGAGGGTGACGCCGGCGACGACAACATCTGGGGCGACGACGGTGACGACCTCCTCAAGGGCGGCACGTCGGTGACCGGGCTGTCCACGATCTGGGGCGGCAACGGCAACGACACCATCTACACCGGCCTGCAGGGCGGGTCGGTGTACGCGGGGGTCAGCGGCGGCTCGGACGAGACGGACGCGGGACCGAACACTATCTACGGTTACGCCGGTGACAGGAACTTCTACACCGGCTCCGCAGGCCCGGACAGCATGCATCTCGGCGCTGGCAACGACATCGTCCACGCCTATCTCGGCAACGACGTCGTCGAGTTGGGCGATGGCGCGAACACGGCCTACGGCGACGGCGGCGACGACGTCATCACCGGAGGCGCGAACAACGACGTCATCTACGGCAACGACGGGAACGACACGCTCTACGGCGGCGCCGGGCAGGACATCCTGCAGGGCATCGCCGGCAATGACGAGCTGCACGGCGGAGCCGACGACGACGGGCTGGACGGCGGCCCGGGCGACGACCTGCTCGACGGTGGCACCCAGGCCGACCGGATGGACGGCAGCGAAGGCGCCGACACCGTCACCTACGCCGGCCGCACCGAGCCGGTCGCGGTGAAGGAGAACGGTAACTTCACCGATGGCGGCGCCTCCGACCAGAGCTCGAAGGCCGGCAGCTCGAACGTCTACGACTACGTGGACTACGACGTCGAGAAGCTGGTCGGCGGCTCGGGCAACGATTCGTTCTCGATCGGGTCGACGTTGCGGACCGGCACCGCGCTGCTGGACGGCGGCGCCGGCGACGACTCGCTGGTCACCCGATCGACGACCCCGACGACGTTCGTCGGCGGGCCGGGCAACGACGCCCTGCAGGGCGGCTCGGGCGCAGACACGTTCGTCCAGGGCTCGGTTCCCGACGGTGCCGACGACATGCACGGCGGCGCCGGCGTCGACGTGGCGGACTATTCCGCGCGCCCGGCCGGTACCGCCTACCTCACGCTGGACGACGTCGCCAACGACGGCGCCGGCGGCGAGCGGGACAACGTGCATGTCGACGTCGAGAACTCGCTCGGAACGGTCGGCGGCGGCCCGCCCACCCCGGCGGCGTCGGTCGCTGCGCTGAAGGTCACGGAGGGCGCCCCGGGAACGAAGACCGTGGCCAACCTGACGGTCAGCCTGTCGACGGCGGCGAACGACACGGTCACGGTGCCGTGGTCGGTGGTGTCGGGCAACGCCCTCGCCGGCAGGGACTTCGTGGCGGCCAACGGCACGCTCACCATCCAGTCCGGCGGGACCCGCGCCACGATACCGGTGACGGTGCTCGGCGACGCGCTCGACGAGGTCGACGAGTACGCCACGGTCAAGCTCGGCCCGCCGGCCGGCGCGACGCTCGGAACGTCGTCGGCCAAGCTGACGATCGCCGACGACGACGCCGCGCCGAAGGTGTCGGTGCACGCGGCCGCGGTGGCCGAGGGCCCGGCGGGCACGAAGACCGCGCTCAAGTTCTCGCTAACCCTGTCGGCGGCGTCCGGGAAGACGGTGACGGTGCACGTGGCGACGGCGGACGGCACGGCGAAGGCGGGCAGCGACTACGCGGCCAAGTCGGCGACGATCACCTTCGCGCCCGGCGAGAAGTCGAAAGTGTTCGCGGTGACCGTGCTGGGCGACCGGGCCAGGGAGGCGAACGAGGCCCTGTACGCCGTCCTGACGAAGCCGGTGAACGTCACGCTGGGCACCGCCAGGGTGACGGGCACGATCCGCAACGACGACTAGCCAATCGGCGTCGAGCCATTACGACTCGACGGTGTCCTCCGACGCTAGGCGCTACCGGAGTCCCCCGCCGGCGTCCCGGGCGCGTGGGTGAGGTACTCCGACTTCGCAGCCTCCGCCGCGGAGCGGGCGTCGCGGATGCTGGTGACGGCGGGAAGGAAATCGCTGCGGCGGATCCCGTAGAGCTGGACCGAGCCGACTGCTCGCACGGTCATGGTCCGGGTGGTGTTTCCCAGCAGCGCGATTTCGCCGAAGCCCTCCCCGCGCCCCATGGTGCGTACGAGCCGGTCGCCGTCGAGCACGCGCACGGTGCCGCCGGCGACGACATAGAAGCTGTCGCCGGTGCTGCCGGCTTCGAACACCGCCTCGCCCGGACGCAGCTCGGTGCGGTGCAGGCCCTGAGCAAGCTGCTCGATGACCGGTACGGGCAGCGGCCGGAGCATCGGCACCTGGCGCAGCAGCATGATGTCGTCGGTCCGTACCGCCACCGAACGGTCGATCGCGCTCAGCCGCCGCCACCAGACAAGGCACACGGCGGGTGCGACGACACCGACCGCGACCAAGGCGCTCCGGGTGTCCAGCAGCCCGATCAGCAGCGGCGCCACGAGATATCCGATTCCTACGGCGAGCGCGCCGACGCTCTCCAGGACACCGAACACACGAGCAAGAACGGCGTTGGGAACCATGCGGGCGATGAGAGTGAACGCAGTGACGTCGACCATCGCGTTGCCGATGCCGATGACTCCGGCCGCGAGAAGGGCCACGACGTAGTACGGCAGAAGGCCGATCACCGCGATCGGCAGCCCCCACAGGACAATCGCGACCCCGAGCCAGCGCGTCATCGCGCGACTGCCGACCAGCAGCGTGCATGCCGTGCTGCCGAGCAGAGCCCCGATGCCGACGGCACCCTGAAGCAACCCCACGCTCGCCTGGTCGCCGTGGAGCAGGTCGATCGCGACGATGACAACAAACACGGTGAACGCGCCTCGGATCGCGGCCTGCAGCACGACGAACCCGACGACGACGCTCACCCCAGCGTTTGAGGTGACGGCGGCGAGCCCGTCACGGATCTCGGACCAGAGGTGTCGTCGGGGCGTCGCCGGAAGCGGTATGCGTTCGTAGTTCAGCCGGACGACGAGCCCCGCCGAAATCAAGGCACACGCCCCGGCGAACACGAACACCGCGGCGACGTCGGCAACCGCCACGAGCAACGCGGCGACCAGAGCGCCGAGGATGACGCTGAGTGAGTCCAGCGCGCCGCGGACGACATTGACCGACGTGAGCTGGTCCGGGGTGCGACACAGTGACGGCATCAGGGCCGAGTGGCTGGCCCGGAACGGCGTGAACGCGATCGTGGACACGACAGCCAGCGCGTACACGATCACGACCGGGCCACCAGCGGCCAGGATGGGTGCCGCCGCGAGCGTCGCAACGCCTCGTACCGCGCTGGAGGCGAACAACGCGCGTTCGCGTGGCACCCGGTCGGCATAGGCCGCAATGACCGGCGCCAGCAGCGCGGCCGGCAGTAGACGGAGCAACCCGACCAGACCGACAGCAACCGCGCCGCCGTCCGCGAACGCGACCAGGCCGATGGCGACGGTGAACGACCACTCCGCGGTGAACGCGGCTCCGAACGACAGCTGCGCACGTAGCAGGGCGCCGCTTCCCAGAAAGCCCCCGCGCACCCGCACCGACCCATGGTCACATGCGCGCGCCTCAGACGCCGACCGCGAGCGTTGTCGCCACGCCGCGCGTCGGTATACCGCCAGCCGGATGGACCTGTCAGAGATTGCCGGCGATGGGGCCGGGCCGGACAGCGGCAGTGGTTCGTCAGCCGGCTCGCGATTCGGGTCCGGCTGGCGCGTTGGCGGCGATCACGGCGTCGATGACTTGTTGCACGAAGCGGTCGGTCAGCGGGGCATGGCCGTGGAGCAGCCGGTGATAGATCGGACCGTAAAGCAGGTCCAGGGTGACTTCGAGGTTCGTGTCGGCTGCGATCTCACCGCGCTCGATCGCCCGAAGTAGCACCGGGCGGGTGGCGTCACGGCGAGGCTGGACGAAATGCTCGCGATACAGCTTGGCGAAATCCGGGTCGATCTGCGCCTCGGCGATCAGGCCGGCGATGACGCGTCCGTACGGCATCCGGTTGAGCTGGCGCACCCAGGGGCGAAAGCGGGCGAGCAGGTCACCGCGCAAGCTGCCGGTAGCGCGCTCGGAGCTCGGCGCCGGGATCGCCCACTGGGTGGCGAGCGCGTCAAGGGCGAGCAGCTCCTTCGAGGCCCACCAGCGATAGATCGTCGCCTTGCTGACGCCGGCCCGATCGGCGACGTCGTCCATGCTCATCGCGTGCAGACCTTGCTCGAGCAACAGCTCCAACGCGGCTGCGAGTATCGCCTGATGCGCCTTCGCGCTGCGCGGCCGCCCCCGCGGCCGAGGTTCCGCAGCGGTACTCGTCATGCCGTTGCCAGTCCGCGTTCCGACCGGGCCCGATCGCCGTCCAGTTCGGACAGCACCTGGAACAGGACCGCGATGTCGCGGTGCTCGTACCCGAGCGCGGTGGCGACGGTGAGCAGTTCGTCGGCAACGACCGTGGACGGGAGCGGCACCCCGAGACTCCGTGCGCTGTCGAGCGCGAGCCGGACGTCTTTCTGCATCAGTCGCACGTCGAACCAGGCCTCGTCGGGCAGTTCTCGCACTAACGGTGCGCGGGCCTTCAGCATGGGCGAGCCAACGGCGCTGCCGGTCAGCACATCGAGGGCGAGGCCGCGCTCGATTCCGCCGCGCTCGGCCAGCAACACCCCTTCGCTGAAGGCGAGCATTTGCACGGCGAGGCTGATATTGATCGCCATCTTGAGCAGGAGCGCGTGGCCGCCTTCGCCGACGAAGGTCACCCTGCTGCCGAGCTGGCGCAAGATCGCCTCGACCCGCTCGAACGCGACGACGTCGCCGCCGACCATGATCGCCAGACTGCCTTCCTCAACGGCACGAACGCTGCCTGAGACCGGCGCGGCCAGCATCGAGGCACCGCGCGACGCCACCTGCTCGGCGACCGTGCGGCTGGCCTGCGGACTGACCGTGCTCATCTCGATGTAGACCTGACCCGGGGCCAAGCCCGCGAGGATCCCGTCCGATCCCGAGTTCACGGCCTCGAGCGCGTCGTTGTCGGTCACCATGCTGATGATGACGTCGGCCGCCTCAGCCGTCTGCCGGGGAGAATCGCACCACTGCATCCCCTGCTCGATCAGCGAGTTCGCTCTCGCCTTCGTCCGGTTGGTTCCGAACACGTCGTTGCCCTGGGACAGCAGGCGGCCGGCGATCCGGCCGCCCATCGCCCCGAGGCCGACGACACCGATGGTGGTCATCGTGCCCCCTCAGTTCGCGGCTTCGATCTCGGCGATGTCGGCGTCGCTGAGCTCGAGGCCCGCAGCGTCGATCAGGTCCTCAACCTGCTTGGGCCGGCGGAAGCCGACGATGGCGCCGTCCACTGCGGGGTGGTTCAGCGTCCACGCGATCGCAACCGCGCCGGGCGTGGTGTCGCGCCGGGCGGCGACGTTCTTGAGCCGCTCGACCACGGCGAGGTGACGCGACAGTTGCGGCTCCTGGAATCGCTCGTCGCGTTGGCGCCAGTCGTTGTCGGGCAGGCTGGCGATCCGCTCGCGGGTCATCGCGCCGGTCAGCAGGCCGGACCCCATCGGGGAGTAGGCGATCACGCCGATGCCCTCATTCAGGGTGTACGGCAGGATCTCGTCCTCGATCTCGCGCGTGATCAGCGAGTACGGCGGCTGCAGCGTCTCCACGGGCGCGATCGACTGGATCCGCTTCAGCTGGTCGACGTCGAAGTTCGAGACGCCGATGTGGCGCAGCAGTCCCTGCTCCTTGAGCTCGGCGAAGGCGGACCAGCCTTCTTCGATGTCCACGTCGGGAATCGGCCAGTGGATCTGGTAGAGGTCGATCGCGTCCACACCGAGTCGCTTGAGGCTGGCTTCGGCTTCTCGCAGGATCGAGTCGCGCTTGAGGTTGTTCACCACGCGGTTCCCGGGTCCCGGTACCAGCGATGCCTTGGTGAACACG
>DATAQD010000007.1:0-4073 GCA_036264855.1 Jatrophihabitans sp.
CCGGTCGACGTATGCCTCCGCCGGCCCGTCCGCCGCCGCTGATACCGGGAGCGCCGCCTCCGTACCGGCTCCGGCTGCGGCCCCGGTGACGCCGATAGCTCCGGTGACGGCTGCGGCGTCGGCGGGACTGGACAGCGCGGCGGCCCCGGCGGCCGCCGCGCCCGCGCCTCCGGCTGCGGCGAAGGCGGAGGGTCGCAGCGCCGCGGTTGTAGTCGCGCCAACGGGTAGCTCCCCGGTGCCGCCGGTCCGCAGGATCTGGGCGACTTGGGCGGCGGAGGGTCGCTGCTCGGGATCGCGCGCAGTCATGGCGGTGAGCAGCCCCGGCCACGGCGCGGGCAGCTCGGCCGGGATCTCGGGATCCTGGGTGAGGCGCTTGACCACGGCCTCCATCGGTGCGCCGTCGAAGGCCCGCACGCCGGTGAGCGACTCGACCAGGGACAGCCCGAGCGAATACACGTCGGCTTCGGGGCCGACGCCCGAGCCGCGGGCCTGTTCGGGCGCCAGATAGGACGCGGTACCCAACGTGAGATCGCCGCTGGTCATCGCCTCGCTGCCCAGGAGCCGGACGATCCCGAAGTCGGACAGTCGAGGCCGCAGGGTCACCGAATCGGTCGTGCGATCCGTGCCGAGCAGGATGTTCGCGGGTTTCACGTCGCGGTGCACCATGCCGGCGGCGTGCACGTAGGCCAGCGCTTCGGCGATCCCGCTGCCGATCTCGCGGACCTCGGGTTCCGGCACGGCACCGAACGCGATCCGCTCGGCGAGGGTGGGCCCGTCGACCAACTCCATCACCAGGTACGCCGGACTGTCGCCGTCGCCGATCGACCCGTCGTACAGGGTGATCAGATTGGGATGATTCAGCCGGGCCAGGGCGTGCAGCTCGGCCCGCTGGCGCTCCGGACCGTACGCGGCGTCCGGATTGGTCCGCGTGCGGAACACCTTGACGGCGACGTCGCGCGCGAGTAGTTCGTCGTGGGCGCAGAAGACGTCCGCCATCCCGCCCGCCCCGATCCGATCGACGACGCGGTAACGGTCCGCAATGCGCCAGCCCTGGTGGGTGTCCCGGGAGTCGTCGGCGCCGGTCGTCGGCATCGTGGGGTCGGGAGCGGGGGGAGGTGGGCGGCCAGTCAGGTCGGGCATGATGATTTGTTCATTCCCCGCTCTCCCTTACTTCAACCCCACGCCGCCGTAACATCGGCGGATGCGCCCGACGGCACCGTTTCGACTGCGGCGGGTGATCGGCGGGGTGCTCGTCGGGTTGGTGGTCCTGTTCCTGGCGGCGTTCGGCTGGGTGGGATACCAGACCGCGCTCTATCACCGCCACGAGAACGCCGTTGTGGCCAAGTACCGTGACGAGTTTAAGACCTGTCTTGCCGTCGGCGGCGTCCGGGCGTCGTGCGCCTCTCAGGTCTCCGCACGTTGCGTCGACGACGTCTTCTGGAGCCGGCGCAAGCCCTTCAACTTCGGGCTCGGCAACGAGATCGACGACGCCGCGGCCCTGTGCCGGCTGTCGTGACGGGGACTAGCCGGCGCCCCCGGCCTCGGCCTCGTTCTCGTCCTCGAATTTGAGGGAGATCGAGTTGATGCAGTACCGCAGATCGGTCGGGGTGCCATAACCCTCGCCCGAGAAAACGTGCCCAAGATGGCTGTGGCAGTTGGCGCACAGGACCTCGGTGCGGGTCATGCCCCAGTTGCGATCGGTCTTCTCGATCACGTTCTCGCCGGCGAGCGGGGTGAAGAAACTCGGCCACCCGCAATGCGAGTCGAACTTGTGCTCGCTGCGGAACAGCTCGTGCCCGCAGGCCCGGCAGCGGTAAACGCCGACCTTGTGGTTGTCGGTGTATTCGCCGGTGAACGCCCGTTCGGTACCGGCCTTGCGCAGGACGTCGTACTCCTCGGGCGTGAGCAGCTCGCGCCACTCGGCGTCGGTTTTCGTGACAGCGGCGGGCGGGATCTCCTGAGCGTGCGTCATGCGTCGACGGTACCCAGCTTGCCGACGCGCGGCCCTTACCGAACGCGGACGCGTCACCAGACCTGGATGATGCCGAGCGCGCCGTAGACGATGGTCAGGGCGGTCCCGATCAGGATCAGCCAGACGACGATCTTCGCCGCTGTGCGCCGCGGTCCGGAGAGTCGAGCGAGCCCATTGCCGAAGGCCGCGAGGTTCTGCAACTCACCGTCCGCCGTGTTCGGATTGGCCGTGCGCCCCCACGCGCCGTCCACGTACGGCGGGCGGCGTACCGGCCCGTTCTCGTCGTCGCGCTCCTCCGTCCACATGCGCCCACTGTAGACACGCCCAGCGATCGCGGCATGGCGTTTCGGGTGACTCGGTCGTCCCCGGCGCGCGCTACGGTGCGTTCATGCCGTCGCCGACTACCGAGATCGAGGTCGGGCCCCACACCGTCCGGATCAGCAACCCGGATCGGGTGTACTTCTCGGCCCGCGGTGAGACGAAGCTGGACCTCGTCAACTACTACCTGTCGGTCGGGGACGGCATCGTCCGGGCGTTGCGCGAACGGCCCTGCATGCTGCACCGCTATCCGGACGGGGTGGACGGCGAGAAGATCTACCAGAAGCGGCTGCCCAAGGGCGCGCCCGAGTGGGTCGAGACGGTCGAGGTGCGATTCCCGTCCGGCCGGACCGCCGATGAGTTGTGCGTGACCGAGCTGGCCGCCGTTGCCTGGGCGGTACAGATGTCGACCGTCGAGTTCCATCCGTGGCACTCGCGGCGCGCTGACACCGAACACCCGGACGAGCTGCGCATCGATCTCGACCCCCAGCCCGGCACCGGCTTCGACGACTGCAAGCAGGTCGCCCAGGTGGTCCGCGAGGTGCTGGCCGAGGTGGGCGCGATCGGCTGGCCGAAGACGTCCGGCAGCAAGGGCGTGCACGTCTACGTCCGGATCGAGCCGCAGTTCGGCTTCCGCGAGGTACGTCGGGCGGCGCTGGCCTTCGCGCGCGAGGTCGAGCGGCGGGTGCCCGACCGGGTGACCACGGCATGGTGGAAGGAAGAGCGCGGCGCACAGGTCTTCCTGGACTACAACCAGAATGCGCGGGACCGCACCATCGCTTCCGGTTACAGCGTCCGCGGCTTCCCGTGGGGTCCGGTATCGGCTCCGGTCACCTGGGATGAGCTCCCGGACGTGGAGATGCGTGACTTCACCATCGCCACGATGCCCGCCCGGTTCGCGAAGCTCGGCGACCTGCACGCCGGCATCGACGAGGCGGTGTGGTCGATCGAGCCGCTGCTGGAGTGGGCCGAGCGCGACGCGCGCGACCGTGGCCTGGGTGATGCGCCGTACCCGCCGAACTTCCCGAAGATGGAAGGTGAGCCGCCGCGGGTCCAGCCGTCGCGGATGAACAAGGCCAACTGGGCCGATGCGCCAGCGCCGGGGGACGGGGTCGAGCCGCAGCAGCTGGACTGACACCGCGCAGATCGCCGACGATGCGCGCTGATCCCGATCCTCGTGCCGGAAGCCGGCGCCCGGACATCGGGAAGCGCATGATCATCGGCGACGGGATCGGGCCGGACGGAGCTCGCGCGGCCGGCGCATGCGGTTCAGCTGGACCACCCTCAACTACAACTTGAGGGTGGTCCAGCTGAACCGCCCGAAGTGGTAGTCACAAGGTCGTATTGCCGAGACCATGGCCCTGGCCGCGACCCACTCACTGTGGACCGACCTTCCTTCCGTCTTGCGTGCACGTTGGTTCATCCGCGCGCTTGCGCTGACCGAGCGCAACTGGGTGGATGCGCTCGATCAGGTTTGCCAGCGCCGTCCGTGCCCGGTCAGGACGCGGCCGAATCGCAGCTCGGGGAAGTGAGCGCCGGCGCCGAGGGTCGCGGGGTCCTCGAGCTCGCGGAAGAGGCGTTCGCGGACCTGCTGGGCCAG
This sequence comes from Jatrophihabitans sp., assembly GCA_036264855.1. Classification (GTDB taxonomy): domain Bacteria; phylum Actinomycetota; class Actinomycetes; order Mycobacteriales; family Jatrophihabitantaceae; genus Jatrophihabitans. The sequence goes on from DATAQD010000007.1 coordinate 3,891, forward strand.
TTTCGGATCGACGTCGCCGATGGATTGCCAGGTCGGTTCGTCGAGTTGCACCGGGCAGACGATGGCGTCGCCGAGCAAGAGTGCGCGACGGCCCTGGGATGAGACGATGACGCTGAGGTGCCCCGGGGTATGTCCCGGTGTCATGGTGATGGTGACGCCCGGCGCGATCGTGGTGTCGCCGCT
>DATAQD010000045.1:0-7293 GCA_036264855.1 Jatrophihabitans sp.
GGTGAGGTCGGCGCAGGCCTCGGCCAGCACCACCGCCCGGCCCCGGTCCAACACCCCAGCCCGCAACGCCCGCGCCACCCGCGGCACCGCCACCACCCCGACGGCGTGCTCGAGCTCGCGGCGCGCCGCCCGACGGGTCAACCGCACCTCGGCCCGCACCTCATCAACCGCGGACTCGAACACCTGCTCCGACGTCCACGCCCGGGCCCCGGGAACGCCGGCCATCGGATCCCGGGTGGCGAGCTCGGCCAACACCGCCCACACCCGGGCCTGCTGATACGCCAACTGCCGCCACTCCGCCGCCAACACCTCCAACAACTCCACGTCCGGGACCGCGCCCACCTCGACCGGCGCCAACACGGCACACAACGCCGGGCCCGGCGCCATACCCGCCACCCCGTCCGGAACCGCGTTCCCGTCCTGCATAACCCAACAATAAGCAGCGGGTCCGACAATTCCGGGCCGTTATCCACAGCCCGGAGCGAAGAACCGCAACAATACGCAAGTTGTCCACAGGCCAAGACAAAACCAGCGGGAATCAGAAACCCGAGAAACGCGACCCAGCCAAGAACCAAAACAGCCTCGTCGCCGCGCCCTTCACAAACCCAACCCCAAAAGAAGCAGAAACCCGAGAACCGAGACCCAGCCGAGAACCAAAACATCCCCCGTCGCCGCGCCCTTCACAAACCCAACCCCGACCGAAACCGAAAACCCCGAAGACGAGAACCAGCCCAAAACCCGACCCACCGGCCGCGACCGCCGAGGCAGCGCCGACCGCCCCCGGACTGCCGCCCTACCCCACCAACCTGACCCAACCCCGAAGGACTTACCGGCGAAACCGCTAGTGTGCGACGCCGTGCGCGTCCTGATGCTGTCCTGGGAGTATCCGCCGCTCGTCGTGGGCGGTCTGGGTCGTCACGTCGAGGCCCTGGCCCGGGAACTGTCGGCAAGCGGCCACGATGTCTGTGTCGTGACCCGCGGTCAGTCCGCGGCCCGGGTCGACGAGGTTCGCGACGGTGTGCGGATCGTCCGCGCCGCCATCGACCCGTTGGCGATCGACTTCACGACCGAGTCGTTGCTGTCCTGGTCGCAGGCCGCCGAGCACGCGATGCTGCGGGCCGCGCTACCGCTGGTGCGCCGCTGGCGCCCCGACGTCGTTCACGCCCACGATTGGCTCGTCGCCCAGACCGCGATCACGCTGACCGAGTTGACGAAGGCGCCACTCGTCGCGACGCTGCACGCGACGGAAGCGGGCCGGCATCAGGGCTGGCTGCCGCGCCCGCTCAACGGGGCGATCCATTCGGTCGAGAGATGGTTGGCGCAGCGGGCCGACGAGGTGATTACCTGCTCGGGGACGATGCGCGACGAGGCCGCTGCGCTGTTCGACCTGGCGCCCGACCGGCTCACGGTCATCCCGAACGCCATCGATGCCGCACGCTGGCAGGCGTCCGCTCCGGACACGACGGCGACGCGCGACCGGCACGCCGGCACCGGCCCCCTGCTCGTCTTCGCGGGTCGGCTGGCGCACGAGAAGGGCGTCCAGACCCTGCTGGCCGCCGTCGGTCGGCTGCGCGCTGCCCAGCCGGGCCTGCGGTTGGTGGTCGCAGGTACCGGACCGCACGCCGAAACGCTCCGCGCCCAGGCCCGGGCGCTGCGCATCGCCCGTCGGGTCGACTGGCTGGGCTTCGTCCCCGAGGAGCGGTTGCCGTCGGTGCTCGGGGCGGCCGACATCGTGGTCGTGCCGTCGTTGTACGAACCGTTCGGGATCGTCGCGCTCGAGGCGGTGGTCGCCGGGGCCCCGTTGGTGGTCTCCGAAACCGGCGGGCTGCGGGATTTGGCGACGGGCGGCGTCGCTACCGCGGCGTTCCCGGCCGGCGACGCGGGGGCCCTGGCCACCGCGATCGAGAAGCTGCTCGCCGACCCGCTGGCCGCCCAGCGCGCGGTCGCTCGCGCCGCCCGGATCGTGGGCCGGGACTACAGCTGGCCGGCGGTGGCTGCGCGCACGGTCGAGATCTACGAACGCGCGGCCGGGCGCAGCGTCCGGTAACCCGGGTGCACGCCGGGCGTCAGTCCTTGCTGGTCGGCCATCCGCCCGAGCAACACGACGAGGGTCTCGTGTTCCTCGTCCGTCAGCGCGGCGCAGATGTCCTGCTCATGCGCGCGGCCGAGCCGCCCGACCAGCGCGAGCGTTCGGCGCCCGGCGTCGGTGAGCTGCAGCGCGTTGCGCCGTCGATCGGCGTCGTCGCGCACGCGCTGGACGTAGCCCGCGTCCTCGAGCTCGTCGACGAGGGCGACGACTCGACTCGGCAACATCCCCAGCACGTCGGCGAGTTCCTGCTGGCTGATCCCCGGCCGACCGCTGAGCAGGCCGAGTACCCCTACCTGCGGCGGGGTCAGCTGGTGCTCGGCGACCCGGTCGGCGAAGCGCATCGCGGCATGCGTGCCCAGTTGCGTGAGCAGGAAGGCCGCGCCCCGAGGGGGCCCGGCCGGAGAGTGGCTCATAGGCAAAACTGTAGCGTCAGATAATCATTCGTGCTATGAATGATTTCTCTGATGAACCAAGGGGGAGTTATGACCAGCTCGTCTCAGGCGACCAAAGGCCGGCGCATGCACGCCACCGGCGCGCCGCTTCTGCCGCCGACCATCGCCTACGCAGTGCTCACCGTCCTCGGCGTAGTGGTCCCGTCCCTGGCCGCCGGCGTTCGGCCGTGGACCTCGGATCCGGCGCTGCTCGACTTCTTCCAGCACCACACCGGCTCGGCGCATGCGAGCGCGTTCTTCACCCTGGGCGCCGCGATTCCGCTCGCGGTTTTCGTTGCGGTGTCGACGAGCCGCCTGCGCACGCTCGGCCTGGACGTCCCGGGCCGGATCATCGCCCAGATCGGTGGGACCGTGGCCGCGGCGATGCTGGCCCTGGCCGGGGTCGCGACGCTCGCCGCCACCCAGTCCCACGTCGCCGACTCCGCCGCGTCGGTCCGGCTGCTCTACGGGCTGACCTTCGCCGCCGGCGGGCCGGCGTATGTCGTCTTCAGCGGCTTGCTGCTCGCCGGCGTTTCGGTCAGCGGGCTGATCGGCCGGGTCCTGCCCCGTACGGTTGCCTGGTCCGGTCTGATCATCGCCGTCGTCTGCGAGGTGGCCTCCCTGTCCGCGGCGTTCGACGGGATGGACCTGCTGCTCCCGGTCGGTCGTTTCGGCGGTCTGGTCTGGATGATCGCGGTCGGGGTGACGCTGCCCGCGACGCGACGCGAACTGCGGTCGCGCCGGAAGACCACTCGCCCGGTCGACGAACCGAGCGCGGTTTCGCCCGGGTGACCTCAGTCGCGCGGGCGACGATCCTTGACGACGCGGGCCGGCACCCCGACCGCGACGCAGTACGCCGGGAGGTCGCGGGTGACCACGGCGTTGGCGCCGACCACCGATCCCTCGCCGATCAGCACGCCACGGGACACGGTGACCTTCGTGCCGAGCCACACGTCGGGCTCGATGCGCACCCGCGACTTGGCGATGCCCTGGTCCTTGATCGGCATCGTCAGATCGGCGAACTTGTGGTCGAAGTCGGAGACGTAGACGCTGTCGGCAAACAACGCCGCGGCTCCGACCTCGACGTCCAAATAGCAGTTGATGGACACGTCGCGGCCCAGCACGGTCTTGTCGCCCACGCTGAGCGTTCCCTCGTGGCAGCGCAGGGCGGTGTTGACGCCCAGATGCAGCCAGCGCCCGAGAATCAGACGCCCGTAACCGCGCCGGGCGTAGAGCTCCACCCCGCGATCCATGAACACGAACCCGCGGGTGATGACGTGCGGATTGGCGATCTTGAACCGCAGGAACCGCCAGTAGCGCACGAGGTACCACGGTGTGTATGCGCGGTGCCGGAACACCCAGCGCAGCGAGGCCAGGGTCAGGAACCGCACGCTGTGCAGGTGCGGATCAGGACGCTGCAGCACCGGACGTCCCACCCAGCCCCAGCACGTCGATCAATTCGAGCGCCGTCGCACAGATCGGGTGCGCACCCGCGCGGGCCAGTTCACCGGGCAGTCCGTAGCCCCAACCGGCCCCGATGCATCGGATGTCGTGCGTGCGCGCCCCGGCGACGTCGTGTTCGCGATCGCCGACCATGAGCACGGCACCAGGATCCGGCTGGCCCAGGCGATGCAGGACCTTCCCGATGACCAGCGCCTTCGTCCGCAGCGACCCGTCCAGCTCGTCACCGCCGACGGTGTCGAAGAACGCTGTCAATCCGAGGTGGTCGATGATGGGTACCGCGTAGTGCTCGGGTTTGCTGGTGGCGACCGCGAGGCGCAGGCCCGCGCCTCGGGCGGCGCTGAGTACCTCCGGGATGCCCGCGTATGCGGTCGCGTCCAACATGCCCCCGGCCCCGTAATGCTCGCGGTAGGCGGCGAGGACCGGGGCCAGCATGTCTTCGCCGATCAGCGGCGGCAGCGACTCGTAGAACGGCGGGCCCAGCAGCGACCGCTCGGTGAGCGGGTCCAGTTGCGGCAGACCGGTCACCTCGAAGGCGTGCCGCAAGGCGGCGAGGATGCCCGGCGCGGAATCCGACAGGGTGCCGTCCAGGTCGAACAGCAGGATCGAGGCGGACCTGTCCCCACGTCGCGGCACGGCCACACCAGCACCCTTCGTCGTCGAGCTCGGACGCCCTAGTCTCCCAGCGCCCGACGCCGACCCCTTCTGGCGGGTGGCGCTCGGTCGGCCACTGGTCCGTTTGCACCCCCGCCCGGTGCATTCGCACGCCCGCCCTCAGGACGTCCGACGCTCAGCCCCGAACCGTAAGGCCCGTGTTAACTCACCGGCTTCAGCGCACGCTAACTGCAGGACGGCAAGGCGTCGTTCACCCCCATCGAGTCCTCCGCACGGAGCACAAAGGAGAAGTCATGACAACGATCCTCGTCCGCATGTTCATCATGGCGCAGATCGCGCTCGGCGACCTCGGCGACCGCGTTCGCCAGCACGACGACGAGCGCGGCGCGACCGCGGTCGAGTACGGCCTGCTGGTCGCCCTCATCGCCGGCGTCATCATCGCCGTGGTCACGCTGCTGGGCGCCAAGATCGGGTCGATCTTCAGCGACCTGACCTCCAAGCTCTGACGGCGCCTGCAGCACGACCAAGTCCGATCGACATTGCCAAGAGAGTTCGGATCCTGGGATGCAGCCGTCATCGACGGCTGCATCCCAGATCGATACGTGGGAGACCGTTGTGAAGCTTCGCGGATTCGATGACGCCGCAGCGCGAGATCGCGGTGCCGTGGCGGTCGAATTCGCGCTTCTCGTGCCGCTTCTCGCTGCAATGATCTTCGGGCTGATCGACTTCGGCCGAGCCTACAACCAACAGATCACCCTGACCCAGATCGCCCGCGAAGGCGCGCGGCTGGCCTCGCTCAACATCGTCGACTACAAGGCGCGCATGTTGAGCACCGTGCCCGCGTCCTGGACCGGCACGGTCACCATCGGCGGCAGCGCCCTCTGCACCGTCAACTCGACCGCGAGCACCGACGTCACGGTCACGGTTACAAAGCAGTTCAGCTTCAGCCTCCCGGTCGGAACCACGCTCACGCTCACCGGAAAGGCGACCATGCCATGTCTCGGGTGATGCGGCGGGTCCGGGGCGGCGGCGCCGAGCGCGGCGCGGTCGCCGCCCTGGTGGCGATCGTGTTCGGGTCGGGGGTCATGGTCGGCCTCGGCGCGATCGTCATCGACGCCGGCCAGGCCTATTCCGAGCGGGCCCAACTGCAGAACGGCGCCGACAGCGCGGCCCTGGCGGTGGCCGCCCGGTGCTCGCTGGGCGCCGCCACCTGCGACATCGCGACGACGGCGTCGAGCATCGCCGGAACCTACGCGGGCAAGAACGCCAAGGACGGCACGTCCACGGTGACCCTGGTGTGCGGACACGATTCGTTCGGCAAGCTGGTCGCTTGCCCGGCCTCCGATCCCGCCAGGCCGGCGAACTGCGGCGACGCCCCGGTCGCCGGATCGCAGTACGTCGAGGTGCACACGGCCACCCGCACGACGGACGGCAAGTCGGTGTTGCCACCCGTCTTCGGCCGCGCACTGCTCGGAAACTCCTTCACCGGGGTCGGCGTCACCGCGTGCGCGCGCGTCGCGTTCGGCACGCCGGCCGGCTCGTCCGGCTTGGCCCTGACCGCTTCGTACTGCGAATGGAAGGCCGCGATCACGGCCACCGGCGGCACCGAGGCGAACCCGAAGTACGCATCTCCCCCGCCGGCCGTCCCAGCCCCGACTTCCGAGATCGTCATCTACTTCCACGACACCGCCCCGACCCCCAGCCACTGCGTTGCCGGGCCCTCCGGGTTCGACGTGCCGGGCGACTTCGGATCCACCCAGACCTCCGACGCCAACTGCAACACGCAGTTCAACTTCGACCCGGCGAGTGGCTCGACGACCTATGCCTCGCTGCCGGGAAGTTCGCTGTCCGCGCCGTGCCAGGCTGCGCTTCTCGCCGCCCAACTGTCCCACCGGATCGTGTTCCTGCCGATCTACGACCGGGTCACCGGCAGCGGCGGCACCGGCGCGTACACCCTGTGGCGAATGGCCGCCTTCGTGATCACCGGCTACTACTGGCCCTCGTGGAGCTCGAACTCCTGGCTCACCCAAACCCAGCCTTGCAAGGGCAACGCGCGCTGCATCTCGGGCTACTTCACCACTGGCGTTTCGCCCGGCCAGAACATCATCTCCGGCAGCGGCGCCGGGGCCTCAGTCCTTCGTATCACGAACTGATCAACAGGAGCTGGACACCATGAAACGACGAGTCCTGATGGTCATCCTGGCCGTGACCCTCGGCCTGGTCGGCGCGGGCACGATCTTCGCCTACCTCAAGAACACCGACAACCGCGCGGTGGCGGGAAAGCAGCCGGCCACAGTGCTGGTCGTCGCCAAGCGGATCCCGGCCGGCACGACGATGAAGTCGGTGATCGACGGCGGCTACGTCAGGACGGACAAGGTGCCCGCCGCGGCCAAGCCCGCCGATGCGCTGCTCCGGCTCTCCGCCGTCAAGCTCACTGACGTCGCGCTGGCCGATGTCCAGCCGGGCGGCGTGGTGGTGCGGGAAATGTTCGGCCGCCGCCCGCCGGCCACCAGCGGCTTGACCATCCCGGACGGGAAGGTCGCCGTCTCGATCTCCGTGACGTCCAGCGCGGACGTCGGCGGCTACGTCCAACCAGGGTCGGAAATCGCCGTGTTCGACACCTACGTCATGCTCGATGCCAAGGGAACGCCGACAGGCACCAAGGATCAACCCAGCCGGACGGACAACTGGGCGACC